>NZ_SOGS01000003.1:0-297329 GCF_004403505.1 Cryobacterium sp. TMT1-2-2
ATCGCTGCGCGGGGCACGGTCACCATAGGACGGACGCTCCGTGCGGGCCGGACGGTCGTTGTTGTAGGCCGGGCGATCTGTGCGCGGGGCACGGTCACCATAGGACGGACGCTCCGTGCGGGCCGGACGGTCGTTGTTATAGGCCGGACGATCGTTGTTGTAGGCCGGACGATCGGTGCGCGGGGCACGGTCACCATAAGAGGGACGCTCGGTGCGCGGAGCACTGTTGCGGTCGCTATAGGACGGACGGTCGTTGTTATACGACGGACGGTCTGTGCGGGGGCGGTCGTTGTTGTATGCAGGGCGCTCGTTGCGCTCGCTGTTGGTACGGCCACCGTTTTCGGGGCGAACGGAACGCGAGCCGTAAGCCGGACGCTCGCTCGAGGGGCGCTCGTTCGAACGCGCGGCGCGCTCGTCCGCGTTCCAGCGCTGCTTCTTGGGGGCTCCCTCGTCAGCGCGGTAGCCGCGGTGTCCGGGGCTCTTGCTGCCGGCGTTGTTGGAACCGCCGTGGCCCGATCCGCCCTTGGAGTATTTGGGATCGAAGTTCTTACCATTACGACCGACGGTGGAGTTGTGCGAATTGCCTTGAGGCATAAAGATATCTCTGGGTTGTGTTCAGTACATGGCAGAACAACATCGCACATGCGACGTAACTGAGAACCCGAGCAATCTGTGGTCGGGGCCGTTCACATACAGTGATTTTTCACCAGCGGATTACTGGGAAACCGGCCCAACTTGACTTACAAACCCATCCGCGCACAGCGCGGTGTCAAGAGCCGACTTGTCTACGCTACCCGATACACCCGGAAAAGTCACGCGCAAGTGTGCACATTGTCTCGCTCTATTCTGATGACATGACCATTTCGATCAGTATTGAGCAGCCCCGGCAGGCTGACGTCGAGGCCTTACTGGCCGCCGGAACCGTCTTCGCATACTCGCTCTACCCCGTGGAGAACACATTCCTACTGAGTACTGACGAACTCGAGCGTCCGGGCGTCGCCGTGTATGTGGCCCGCGATGCGCACGGGGCTGCCTGCGGCATGGCGGCTCTGGTTCCGCTGGACTCCGCCGACACGGCCGAACTGAAGCGACTGTTTGTGCACGCCGAGGCTCGGGGCCACGGTGTGGCCGGCCGCCTGCTCGACCGCATCGAAGCGGATGCCGCTGGCCGCGGCATCCGCTCGCTCGCGTTGGAGACCGGCACGCTGCAGGACGCGGCGGTGGCGCTCTACCGTCGTCGCGGCTACGAGCAGATCGACCTGTTCGGCCCGTATGTCGGCGAAGAGCTCAGCCTCTGCTTCGCCAAGAGCCTCTGACTCAGACGGCACCTTCGAGCACCCAGGCCGGGAACGGGTCGGCCAGTGTGTTCCAGAACATGGGGCCGGCGAGAAACTCGGCGTCGGTGAGCAGGCAGTCGTCAAGGTTGGCACTGAGCAGGCGCGCGTCGAGGTCGCGGCCGAAGAAGGCGATCTCCTGGCCGAGCGGGGACTCGGGGTCGTGGCTCGCCATGCTGGTGGGTTCGAAGGTGATGGTGGGACCGGCGCTGCTCCAGGAGCCGACGGTGGCGGGCCGCGTGGCGAGACGAAACAGTCCGCGGGAGCGCAGGATCTCGCCCGCCTCCTCGGCGCGGTCCGGAAAGAAGTCGGCCAGGCGCGCCGGGTGGAACGGTCGCACGTCCCGGTAAACGACACAGGTGAGCCCCTGCGGACTGCGCGAGAGTAGGGCGTCGCCGTTGAGTTGGCGCACCCAGCCCGGGCTGCGCTGCAGCCAGGCGAACATGTCGCGGCGCGGAACGGGCCAGCCGTCGGCACTGCCCTGGCCGTGTTCGGCGAACACGATGTGGCTGGCCGGGTTCAGTAGGCGCACGAAATCGCGAATATCGGCGGAATCGCTCATGGGCACGAGGTCGGTCTTGTTGATCACGACGATACTCGCCCACTCGATCTGTTCGATCAACAGGTCACCGACGGTGCGCTCGGGGTCGTTGTGGGCGTGGCCATAGTTCACGTCGTGTTCGTCGGGAGTCGGCGCGAGGGTTTCGCGGTGGAGGTCGGCCCAGAATCGCTCGGCGTCCAGCACGGTGATGAGGTCGCCGAGACGCACGGCGTGGCCGTTGGCCAGTCGCTCGGGTGAGTCACCGGTTTCGACGAGGGAACTGGCAATCTCGAGCGGCCCGACCGCGGTCGGTGCCTCGACGAAAACGTCGAGAGCGGATGCCTCGCCCCTGCCCGTTGGAACACTGTCGGCCGCTTCGATGAGCACAGTGCGCAGGGCGTCGGACGCCGATGTGGTCAGGGCGAACGGTTGGCGCCCGAGGTTGTGCGCCACCGACGTCTTGCCCGCGCCGGCCAGGCCGCTCACCACATTCACCCGAAGATACGTTTCTGTCTGCATGCCTGTTACTCTAATTGATATTCGTTCTCAATAAGAAATCTGAATCGGGGAACTATGAAGGTACGCAATTCGCTCAAGGCGCTCAAGGCGGTTCCGGGCTCGCAGATCGTGCGGCGACGCGGACGCACGTTCGTGATCAACAAGCTCAATCCGCGCGCCAAAGCACGCCAGGGCTAGCCGCGCGGCCCTCGCAGCGGTCGCGGCACGTGTTTGAGAAGTTGGCACTGGTTTGAACACGTGCCAACTTCCTGGAGGCGTGCCACGACGCTCAGCGCGGCCAGGCTCACCGCAGGGGGCCTCACCGAGGCCGGGCTCAGCGCGGCCGGCCACCGATCCGACGGGACAGCTCCGCGGCCGTCGCCGCCACGGTTTCGGCGAGCGCCGGCCAATCCCCGGGTGCGAACCGGTCCTGCGCGAAGGTCACCGCAATGGCGGCGGCGGGCCAGCCGGCGTGGTCGTGCACGGCGAGCGCGACGGAGGCGATGCCGGGCGTGATCTCGCCGTTTTCGGTGGCATAGGCATCCGTTTTGACGCGGTCGAGCACCGCTCGCAGCTCGAGCCTCGTGCGCGGGCCACGGCCGTCGCGCTGTTCGAGCGCCGCCTGGTTCGGATAGAGCGCGCGCAGCTGGGCGGCGGGCAGGGCCGCGAGCAGGGCGCGTCCGCTGGCGGTGAGGTGGGCGGGTAGCCGCACCCCAACGTCGGAAACGAGGGACGGGCGGTGCGCGGCGCGTTCCTCGACCAGGTAGATCACGTCACGCCCGTGCAGCACCACGAGGTGCGCGCTCTCCCCCAGCCGGTCGACGAGCTGGGCGATCAGCGGGCGTCCGAGCCGGGAGAGCGGTTCCTGCCGGCTGAACCCCGAACTCAGTTCGAAGGCGGCGATGCCGAGCCCGTAGCGGTGTTCTTCCGGCAGGTGCACGACGAACCCCTCCGCTACGAGCACGTCGAGCAGCTGGTACACGGTCGAGCGCGGCAGGCCGAGGGCGGTCGCCAGCGCTGCCGCGGGGATCGGTCCGCGCTGGGCGGCGAGATGCGTCAAAACCCGCAGGGTGCTCTGCGCGGCCGGAACCTTCGAAGCCATCACGAATCCTTTCAGAGCGGATGCTCATGTCCGGTATCCCGGACACCGTCCAGCGTATCGCCCTGTTGCCCGGGCCCGCGAGGGTGTCCAATCGAAGTATGACCCTTGCAGCCACGCCCAGAACCGACCGGACCAACCCGAGCGGGGCATCCGCGTCGAGCATCGTTGTGGGAGTCGGAGCGCTCTCGTTCGCCGACGTGATCGCCGTCGCCCGCCACAATGCGCGCGTCACCCTCGACCCGGCGAGTCTGGAACAGGTCGGGGCGACCCGCACCATCATTGACGCCCTCGCAGCTGACACCGAGCCGCACTACGGCATCTCCACCGGCTTCGGGGCCCTCGCGACGACGTTCATCACCGCCGACCGGCGCGCCCAGCTGCAGGCGAGCCTCGTGCGCTCGCACGCGGCCGGAAGCGGGCCGGAGGTGGAACGCGAGGTCGTGCGCGCCCTTATGCTGCTGCGGCTTTCGACGTTGATGACCGGGCGCACCGGCGTGCGGCCGGCCACCGCCGAGACCTACGCGGCCGTGTTGAACGCCCAGATCACCCCGGTCGTGCACGAATATGGATCGCTCGGCTGCTCCGGCGACCTCGCCCCACTCGCCCACTGCGCCCTCGTCGTGATGGGCGAAGGCCAGGCGCGCGACGCGGCCGGCGCCCTGCTCGGCGGCGACGAAGCCCTCAAAGCTGCCGGCATCGAGCCGGTCGTGCTCGCCGAAAAAGAGGGCCTCGCCCTGATCAACGGCACCGACGGCATGCTCGGCATGCTCGTGCTCGCCCTGGACGACCTCGCCCGCCTGCTCGTGACAGCCGATATCGCGGCGGCGATGAGCGTGGAGGCACTGCTTGGAACGGATGCCGTCTTCGCGGCCGATCTGCAGCAGCTGCGGCCCCAGCTCGGCCAGGCCGACAGTGCCGCGAATCTGCGCCGCCTGCTCCACGGCTCAGGCCTGCTGGCCAGCCACGCCGGCCCGGAAGACACGTCGGTGCAGGACGCCTACTCGCTGCGCTGCGCCCCACAGGTGCACGGTGCAGCGCGCGACACCGCCGCGCATGCCGCCCTCGTGGCCGGCCGCGAACTGGCCAGCGCCATCGACAACCCCGTCGTCACCGTCGGCGGGCGAGTCATGTCGAACGGTAACTTTCACGGCGCCCCGCTCGGCTATGTGCTCGACTTTCTCGCCATCGCCTCAGCGGATGTCGCGAGCATGAGTGAGCGCCGCACCGACCGTCACCTCGACGCGAGCCGCAGCAAGGGTCTGCCACCGTTTCTCGCGCACGAAGTTGGCGTCGACTCCGGACTCATGATCGCCCAGTACACCGCTGCCGGGATCGTGTCGGAGTTGAAGCGGCTGGCTGCACCGGCGTCCGTTGACTCGATTCCGTCGTCGGCCATGCAGGAGGACCACGTATCGATGGGCTGGCACGCCGCCCGCAAGCTGCGCCGCTCGCTCGACGGGCTCGGCCAGGTGCTCGCGATCGAGATCATGACCGCCGCCCGATCGCTCGACCTGAGGGCACCGCTCACTCCCGCCGCGGCAACCGGAGCGGTGCGCGACCTCGTGCGCACCGTCGCCGCCGGCCCCGGGCACGACCGCTTTCTCTCCCCCGAAATTGAGAGGGTCGTGGCGCTCGTGGCGTCGGGCGCGGTGCGCTTGGCTGCCGGCTCGGGACTGGTGTAACGCTCGACCGACCTTGTAGCGACCTTGTACGGTGAATTTGCCCCGTTGTGAGCGCAGCGGTGCCGTGCCATACTTGCGCCACGCTGGCCCGCCCGAGCCGCGTAAATCCATTACCCGAAATGGATCAGGTTCTGCAATGTTGCCACCCGCGAAGCGCCAACGCACCGTGCGGTTCGGGCGAGCGAAACCGCGGCATCGGGCCACTGTCAAGCGGATGCTGGTTCGTCGCGACGGCTCGCTCGCCGCGGTCGTTGTCACGGCCCTCGTACTCTTCGGCGCACCGATCGCGGCCAGCGCCGACGACCTGCCAGCGGGCTCGTCGGCCACGCCGACGCCCGTCGTGAGCGCCATGACGGAGCCGGTGCCCACGCCCACGCCTGAACCAACCGCGCCCGCGCCGGACCCCGTGTCGGCGCCTACTCCGGCGTCGACACCGACGCCGGAGCCCACGCCTGAACCGACCGTCGCGCCGACCCCTGAGCCCACCCCCGAACAGACCCCCGAACCGACCGCAGAGCCGACATCCACACCAACACCGACCGAGGCACCCGTTCCTGAACCCAGTGATGGTCCCATCCCGCCGGTGACCGAAACTCCGCAGCCGACCCCCGACCCAACCGTCGCCCCCAACCCGGTTACACCGATTGATACTGCTGCAACCGCGGCACAAGCCGCGGCCACGGTATCCGCTCAGGCAACGGCGCGCGCGGCCGCAGCCCAGGCACTCGCGGTGCAGCGGACGGCCGCCGAACGGGTCGCTGCCGAGCGCTCCGCCGCCCAGGAACTGACCGTTCAGCGAACCGCAGTATTGGCGACCGCGCTGACCCGCTCGCAGACCGCGCAGGTCGCCCTTGACACCGCGCGCCGCGAACTGGAATCAACACGCGCGAGCCAGTCGATCGCTCTCGGTCGGGCTTCCCTCGTGCACCGCCTTGCGCTGGAGGCGTCACAGCAATCCGCCGTCTCCCGGCGCAGCTTCGCGGTCCTCGCGCGCAAGCTGGCCCAGCAACAAAGCGGTGCCGGCGTCGCCGACGTCTTTCTCGGCGGGCATTCGCTGGGCAATGTGCTCGATCAGCTCAGCACCCTTGACCAGCTGGACCGCGTCAGCGAGAACATCGAGACGATCCAGGCGCGCGCCGAGGCCGACTCAGCGCGCGCAGAGCGGCTAAACCAGCAAGATGCCGAGACGCGCGCCGCCGCGAGCACGGTGTCGGTCGACGCCAGCCAGGCCACACTCGACGCGGCCACGAGCGACTTCGAGCGGGCCGGCCTCGACCTGATCGCCGCAGCAACGCAGGCCGCGACCGCCGCCGCGAGCCTGGCCGCCATCGACGTGCGCCCGATCGTGCGCACCGACGTCGGGCAGCTGAGCGACCAGGGCTGGGCCAACCCGGCACGCGGACCCATCACGGATGCCTACGGTCCGCGCCCGGTTCGCCCGCTCCCCGGAGTCGGCGCGTTCCACCACGGCAGCGACATCGGGGCGAGCTGCGGAGCGCCCGTCTTCGCCGCCACCGCCGGAATCGTTCGCGCAAGTGGCTCCGTGGGAAGTTACGGCAACTGGATCCTGATCGACCACGGTGAGGGGGTGCAGACAGGCTACGCCCACCTCGCCACCGGTGAAACGCTCGTCACTGTCGGTGATCCCGTCGCCGCCGGCCAACGAATCGGCCGTGTCGGCAGCACCGGTCTGTCCACCGGCTGCCACACCCACGTCGAGGTGCGGGTCGACGGCGTGCGCATCGACCCGCAGCCCTTCTTCCTACTTCGCGGCGTCGTGCTCGGAGGCTGACGGCATCTGCACGTCGTGCTGGTTGCACCGCGACTGCGTCACCGGCAGCCGATCCTCGGGGGCCGCTATTGGCCATCCGCTGCGGCAGGTCACATTCAACGCACGAGATGCCAGAATCAAGGGGCCGAAGTTGGCCTCTCGCACCGAATTCAGGCGGCCCGACGCACCGAACGCCGCTCGCGCGTGCCCTCGACCAGCAGGTAGAGCACCGGCAGCACGATCAGCGTCAGCACCGTCGACGACACCAGACCACCGATGACGACGAGGGCGAGCGGCTGCGAGATGAATCCGCCGTGGCCGGTGAGGCCGATCGCCATCGGCAGCAGCGCGAAGATCGTCGCCAGGGCGGTCATCAGGATGGGCCGCAGCCGTCGGCTGGCACCGGCCACGAGGGCGTCGGGCACCGAGAGGCCGCGTCGACGGTACTGGTTGACCAGGTCAACGAGCACGATGGCGTTGGTGACCACGATTCCGATGAGCATGAGCACGCCGATCAGCGACGGCACCCCCAGCGGAATGCCGGTCACGACCTGCAGTGCGATGGCCCCCGTCGCCGCGAACGGCACCGACACGAGCAGCAGCAGCGGCTGCAGTAGCGAGCGGAACGTCGCCACCATCACGATGTAGACGATGAGAATCGCCACGAGCATCGCGACGCCGAGCTGCGAAAAGGCTTCGGCCTGATCGGCGCTGACCCCGCCGAGGGTTGCGGTTGCCCCGGTCGGCAGCGCCGTGTCGGCGAGCATCTGGCCCAGCTGCGCGTTCGCCGCGCCCAGGTCATCGCTCGCGGGGGTCGCCGATACGGTCGCCGTGCGCAGCCCCTTCGCCGTGGTGAGCGTGCTCGGACCGTCGACTTGTTCCACTGTCGCGAGGGTATCCAGGGCCACAGCTCCGGTGCGCGTGGGAATCTGCCGGGCCGCGAGATCGGCGGCAGTCGTCGGCGGCGATTGCGCCGACAGGTAGACGGTGAGGTTGGTCTCGTCGATCACGATCGATCCGATCGCGCTCGGCTGCATGGCCTGCGACACGAGCGTTCCAAGAGCGAATTCGCTCAGACCGGCCGTGGCGGCCGCCTCCCGATCGATGGTGACGGCCAGATACGGCAGCGAGGCGGCGAGGGTGCTCGCGCTCTCCTTGATCGCACCAAGTTTCTGTACCGCGCTGAGAATGGCGGTGGTCGCGGTCTGCAGGTCGGCATCCGTTGCGGCCGTGATATCGACGGCGATGTCGGAGGACGCCCCGAAACCGCTCGCCGCGGCGACCGAGATCTCGCCCACGTCGCCCAGTTTGGCCAGGGCCGTGCGCGCGTGATTTTGTACCGTATCGGCGTTGGCGCCGTCGGCGGTGGTGATCGAATAGGTCACCGCGCTCGACGTGGGCGCCCCGCCGCGGAACGCGCTCGCGGCGCTTCCTCCGCCGATCGAGAGCTGCACGATGTCGATTCCGTCCAGGTCACGCAGCGCTTTTTCGACCGAGGCGGATGCCGCATCCTGCGCGGCCAGACTGCTGCCCACCGGCAGCGTCTGGGTCACCCGGAACGTGTCCTGCCCGGTCGACCCGAGAAAATTCACCTTCATGAACGGCACGAGCGCCGCCGTTCCGCCGAGCACGAGCACGGCGAGCAAAAGCGTCGCGACGGCGTGTTTAAGGGTGAACCGAATGACCGGCAGATAGCCCTTCTGCAGCCGCCCCGGGTTCTCGCCGGCCTCGGCCGCCGCCGACAGTCGCGTTGGCAAGTTTGGTGCCATGCCGGTCGAAGCGGATGCCGCGGCCGCGTGCCGCGAGTGCCCGCCGGTCTCCAGAATCGCCGGCTCCGGTTCGGCGGCGAGCGCGGTTTGGTCGGCCGTGACGGCCTTGGGCGCCCGCAGAAACCAGTACGCGAGCACGGGAACGATGGTGAGCGACACCAGCAGTGAGGCCAGCAGGGCGATCGTCACGGTGAGCGCGAACGGTCGAAACAGTTCGCCCGTCGACCCGCCGACAAAGGAGATCGGCAGGAAGACGGTGACCGTCGTGATGGTCGAGGCGGTGATCGCTCCGGCCACTTCGCGCACCGCGAAGACGATCGTGGCGGCGCGGTCGGCACCCGCCACGAGGTGCCGCTTGATGTTCTCGATCACCACGATGGAGTCGTCGACGACCCGGCCGATGGCGATTGTGAGCGCGCCGAGAGTGAGGATATTGAGCGAATAGCCCACGCTCTGCAACCCGATAAAGGTGATCAGGACCGAGGTCGGAATGGAGATGGCCGTGACGAGGGTGGCCCGCACCGACAACAGGAACAGTAAAATCACGATCACCGCGAAGCCGAGGCCGAGCAGGCCCTCCTGGGTGAGCGCGTCGATCGACTGCTGAATGAACGGCGCCTGGTCGAACACGACCGTGAACGTCGCGGGCGCGACCGCCGCTTCAAGCTGCGGCACAATCGCGCGCACCGCCTTCGACACGTCGACCGTGTTCGCAGCGGGAACCTTGGTGACGGCGATGGTGAGGGCGGGTTCGCCGTTCACCCGGGAGATGCTCGTGATCGGGTTTTCGACGAGCGCGACCGTGGCGACGTCGCCGATGGTCGCGGGGGCGGCATCCGCTACACCGGTGAGACCGGTGGAACCAGCGATCAACGGGAGCGCGGTGATGTCGTCGACCGAGCCGAGCTTGCCGCCGGCCTGCACCGACAGGGTCGTGTCGCCCTCGGTGATGGCGCCGGCCGGAATCAGCGACCCGTTCTGCTGCAGCGCATCGCGCAGGTTTTGGGTGCTGAAGCCGCGGGCGGCGAGTTCATCGGCGTTGGGCGTGATCGTGACGCGGCGGCCGATATCGCCGACCAGCGCGGCATCGCGCACGCCGGCCACGTCGCGAATATCGCCGAGCACGCTGCGTTTCAGCTGGTCGGCAAGCGCCACGGTATCGCTCGAGGCGACCGCGAGCGATATCACCGGAAAGTCGTCGATGCTGCCGCTGATCACCTGCGGGTCGACGTCGGCCGGCAGCACGCTCTTGATGCGGTTGATGGCCTGGTCAATGCGGGATTCTGCCTTGACCAGGTCGGTGCCGTAGGTGAAGGTGGCGCTCACCAGCGAGGAGTTGGTGCTGCTCGTCGTCGACGTCGTTTCGAGGCCGACCAGGCCCTGAATGGCCGTCTCGATCGGGGTCGATACGTCGTCGTTGACCACCTGCGGCGACGCACCCGGATAGCTCGTCGACACGAGCAGCTGCGGCAGCTGCAGCGATGGAATCAGCTCCTGTTTGAGCCCGGTCAGGGCCAGGCTGCCGAACACGGCCGCCACAATGGTGATGAGGGCGATCAACGCCCGATTTTTCATGCTCACTACCGCGAGAAAATGCACCCGCTCAGTATGCCAGTGAGCGCGGGTCAGACTACCTCGGCCAGGTACCCGGTATCAGTGAACGGATGCCGCAGCAGCGACCCCCAGGCCGCCTCAAGCGCGTCGACGGCCCGGTCGGTGTCCGAGGCGGAGTGTGAGAAGGGCAGTCGCAGGAACCGCTCGAAGGCGCCATCGAGGCCGAACCGCGGACCAGCCGGCACGAGCAGGCCGTGGCTGCGCGCGGCGAGTGCGAGCTGCGAACTCACGGGGCTGCCGAGGTTGACCCAGGCGGTGATGCCGCCGTCGACGTGCGGCACCTGCCAGTCGGGAAATATATCGGCCAGTCGGCGTTCCAGGTGGTCGCGGCCCACGCGCAGCAGCTCACGCCGTCCGGCCAGGATGGCGGGCATGTCGGCGAGCAGCCGTGTCACGATGAGCTGTTCGAGAATGGGGGTGCCAAGGTCATTGGTGCAGCGAGCGGCCACGAGCTTGCTAATGAGCGCCGGTTCGGCGCGGATCCAGCCGATGCGCATGCCGCCCCAGACAGTTTTACCCACCGAGCCGACACTCACCACTCGCGGTGCCGACCGCATGTCGGTGCAGGCCGCGAACGGCGGAAACTCGCCAGCGCGGTCAATGTCAAGTTCGGCGATGGTCTCGTCGATGATGAGGGTTGTGCAGGCGTCCGCAGCGGCGGAGGCCACCCGTTCGCGTTGCTCGGCCGGCATGCTCTGGCCGGTGGGATTGTGAAAGTCGGGCATGAGATAGCCGACGACCGGGCTGCTGCGCTGAAGGGTTTGCAGCAGGGCGGCTTCATCCCAGCCCAGTGTGCCCGGGTCGTCGCCCGGCCCGCCGGCCGACACGTTCACGGCGGCGAGACGGGCGCCGGCCGCACGCAGGGCCTCGCCCGCGTGCGGATACGTCGGTGATTCGATCAGGGCGCGGTCTCCGCGGCCGACGAGCACGCGGGCGAGCAGGGCAATGGCGTGCTGGGCGCCGAGGGTCACCATGATCTGCTCCGGCGCGGTCGGCAGGCCGCGGTCGGTATAGCGGTCGGCGATCGCAGCCCGCAACTCGGGAATGCCCACGGGGTCGAAACCGGAGTCACCCAGGTGCCGCGGCAGCTCGGCGGCGCCGTGCGCTGCGGCATCCGCCAGGCCGGGCAGCGCCGGCATCGTGGCCTTGCTGAAGTCCAGGATTCCGTCCGTTTCCGGAGTGGGGCTGGGGGCGCCGGTCCCCGGCAACCGCACGACGCTGCCCGACCCGCGCACACTGCGCAGGTAGCCCGCGTCGCGCAGCTCACGATAGGCCGCCGTCACCGTGGTTCGACTGACACCGAGGCGCTCGCTCAGATCACGTTCGGCCGGCAGCCGGCTGTCGGTGGGGATACGCCCGTCGAGGGTCAGCAAGCGGATGCGATCGCTCAAGGCTCGATACGCGCTCGCTCCGCCGCGCCACTCGCCCAACAGGGTATCGAGGCCCCGAGCACTCAGGTGATTCTCGCTCATGAGGCCACCTTAGTCAGATTGGCATCTTGATAACAGGCCAGTTATGCAATTGGATTGGCAACTATGACACGTCGAATCACGCAACTGCTTATTGGCCTCTTCCTCTACGGAATCGGCATTGCTCTGATCGTGCGTGGCGGCATCGGAGTGGCCCCCTGGGACGTGCTCACCCAGGGAATCGACAACCACACCCATCTGGGCTTCGGGCTGATCACGATTCTGACCAGTGCGGTCGTTCTGGTGCTGTGGATTCCGATCCGCCAGAAGCCGGGCTCCGGAACGCTGCTGAACGCCGTACTCGTGGGCCCGGCGGCCGACGTCGGCCTGTGGCTCATTCCGGCCGACCTCGACCTGTGGCTGCGGGTGCTCTTGTTCGCCGCCGGCCTGATGATGATTGCCGTCGCCACCGGCCTCTACATCGGGGCACACTTCGGCCCCGGCCCGCGAGACGGCCTGATGACCGGTCTGCACAAGCGCACCGGCTGGAAGATCTGGATCGTGCGTACCGGTATCGAGGTGACCGTGCTCGGCATCGGCTGGGCGCTGGGCGGCAACGTGGGAATCGGCACCGCGCTGTTCGCCGTGCTGATCGGTCCCCTCTGCCAGCGCACGCTGCCGTTGTTCGCGATCAAACGGCCCGCCACCTCCACCGCCCAGCCGATCCTCGCCCCTACTCCCTAGCCCGCCCGAGCCCGAGCCCGAGCAATCTTACGGAGCAAGGAGCGAGGCGGTTGGGTTTCCTGCGGGGTTGTGAGTTCTGAGCGAGGAGCGGGTGACCCACCCGGCGTCCCCGGAATGCCGCGCAACCACTCGAACTGCCGCTTGGCCAATCCTTGCGCCTCGTCACCAGCCGGGTCGATGCCCCGCGCCGCGGCTGCCTGGCGTCAAGGTCAAGCGGCAATGTCATGTTTCAGTGTCGGTGCCCCGGAGTACCGTTTATGGCATGGCAACGTGGCAGGAAGTTCAAGCGGATGCGCCGCAATTCGCTTCAAGGGTTCGCGCAATTTTCGACGCCGGCACCAACAAGACGATGGCCTCCCTGCGCCGGGACGGCTCCCCGCGCATCAGCGGCACCGAGCTCGTGTTCGAGCCCGAGCGCATCACCCTGGGCATGATGCCCGATTCGCAGAAGCTGCACGACGTGCTGCGCGACCGGCGGGTGGCCATCCACTCGCCCACCCTGGAACCCCCGGCAGGTCAGCCGTCGGACTGGGCCGGCGACGCGAAACTGGCCGGCGTGCTGGTAACCAAAGAGCCCAACCCGGCCGATCCGCCGGGGTCTTCGAGTTTCGAGCTGCGGGTGCACGAGGTCGTGCTCACCTACATCGATCCCGACAACACGCATCTGATTATCGAGTCCTGGCACGAGGGCCGGGCGTGGCAGCGAATCAGCCGGCTGTAGGCCCGCAGAACTCGGTGATCGTGCCCTCGAGAATCTTCGCGAGCGCCCGCACCGACTCGGCGTCGGCCCACTCGGTATCGGCGTGCAGGCCTTCGCCGGCGGCGCCGAACACGACGCAGGGAATTCCGGCTTCGAGAATGAGCCCGGCATCGGTCCAGAACGGTTCGCCACGCGTCACCGCTGGGTGCCCGAGCACCCGCCTGGCGTTGCCGGTCAGCGCCCGAACAATAGGCCAGTGCGGCTCGGCCTCGAATGCCGCCCGCGCCACCAGCCGAGTCAGCGTGAACTGAAACTTCGGCTCCTCCACTGCCAAAGCAGTGAACAGCGCGCGCAGCTCGGACTCGACCTGCTCCGGGGACTGGCCCGGCAGCATCCGTCGTTCCAGGGTCAGCACACAGCGGGCCGCGACCGTGGCCGCATCGTCGCCGCCGGCGATCTTCGACACCCGCACGGCGCCGTGGCCGAGCGTGGGGTGGGCCGGTTCCGCGTGAAGTCGCTGCCGCAGGCCGTTGAGGGCGCCGAGCGCGAGGCCCGCGTGCCAGATGGCGTCGACGCCCAGCTCGGGCTGCGAGCCGTGTGCGGCCAAGCCGGTCAGTTCGAGTTCGAACCAGGCGAAGCCGCGGTGGGCGGTAGTGAGTTCAAGGCTGCTCGGCTCGATCACCAGGGCGGCGTCGGCGCTCACTGTGCGCAGCACCTCCTCGGTGCCGATGCTGCCGAATTCCTCGTCGGCGACCAGCGTCACGATCACATCGCCGGCCAACTCGCCGGCGGATGCCCGCGCCGCCCCCACAAGAATCGCTGCGAGTCCGCTCTTGGTGTCGACGGCCCCGCGCCCGTGCACCCGGCCGTCCCGGAGCTCGCCGCTGAACGGGTCGCCGGCGTAGGTCGCGACGCCGACCGTGTCGAGGTGGGCGTTGAGCATGATCGAGCGGCCGGTTCCGGTGCCGCGCTTGACGCCGACGACCGACGGACGCCCGGGGGTCTGCTCCAGCATGGTGACCTCGAAACCCTGCTGGCGCAGCCACTGGCCGCACCAAGCCGCGATCCGGGCCTCCCCGGCGGCTCCCGGCACGAGGTCGGGGTTGACCGAATCGATGCGCACGAGCTGCTGCAAAATCGCGACCGGGTCGCTCTCGGAGGGTAAGCGGGACATCCTTCGAATCTAGGCCCTCTCGCGAGAGCGGGAAAATCGCTGCTTCCGGGGGCTGCTGCAACACTTTTTCCGCTCTCGCGGAACTGGGACGTGCGCTGGGTAGGGTGCAGCATGGGCACAACATCGCGGTGGGGGCTGATTCCGGCGGCGCTGGTGAGCGCATCCGCTGTGCTGTTGTTTGCCGTGAGGATGCCGCTTGCCGGCTACTTTGTGCTCGCCGCAGCCCTCGTGCTCGCCTTTCTGATCAACCGGGCTCTGTTTCGCGACCTGTTGCTCATTGCCGTGGGTCTCGGCATCATCAGCTCGATCTCGGTCGAGGCGAACATCAGCTACCCGAACATCGCGTTGATGGGCACCGTCCTGAGTCTCTCGGTGCTCGTGCCGTACCTCCTCTCGCGGTACTACTTCAAGGATCACGCGATTCGGTTTCCGATTCGCACCGGGCAGCGCTGGACCACCCTCGAGAAGGCGTACCTGCCGATCGTGGTGTTGCTCGGGTACTTGATTCTGCCGAGCTACTTCATCGGAAGCGGCGCGTACCAGAATTGGCCGGCGGTAACCACGCCCGATGAGATCGCGCGACTGTTCGTGGGCGTGGGCTTCGTGGGCATCTGGGATGAACTGTTCTTCATCTGCATCGCCTTCGCCCTGCTGCGACGGCATTTTGCCGACTGGCAGGCCAATATTCTGCAGGCGGTGATCTTCTCGTCGTTTCTCTGGGAGCTCGGATATCAGAGTTGGGGGCCGCTGCTCACCGTGCCGTTCGCGCTGCTGCAGGGCTATACGTTTGCCCGCACCCGGTCACTGACCTACGTGGTCTGTGTACACCTTCTGTTCGACGTCGTGGTGTTCCTCGTGCTCGTGCACGCTCACAATCGCGACTGGTTGAACATTTTTCTGTACTGACCCTCTTGCGCCTCTCAGGAACGCGATATATCGTGTCTTCTAGAACACGCGATATAGCGCGAGTTTACCTCTGAAAGGACAACCCAGTGTCACTGGAAAAATGGCTGGTCGCCCCCGGGCAGACCAAGATTATCGATGTCGAACTGGTGCGCAAGCTCAAGGTCGGCCTCATCGCCGGCACGGTCGACATCATCGGCCATGACGAACCCGGCGCTCGCATTGAAGTGCACGGCGTCACCGGCAAAGACCTGAAGATCTCGATGGACGGCGACCGCCTCGAGATCGACCACCCGCAGCTGCGCTGGGACAACTTCATCGAGGTCTTCGCCTCGTTCCGCGGTACCGCACGCGCCGAGGTGAGCATCTCGGTTCCCCGCGACGTCGCGCTGCGCTTCGGCGTGGTCTCGGCCGACGCCCTCGTCTCCGGCCTCCGCAATGACGCCAAACTCAGCACAGTGTCCGGCGATCTCGTCATCGACGACGTGCAGGGCGACCTCGAACTCAACGCGGTGAACGGCGAGATCTCCGTGCGCAATCACGTGGGAGCGCTGACCGTGCACACGGTATCCGGCGATATCACGGCGAGCGGCAGCATCCGTCAGTTCACGCTCGACGGGGTCTCGAGCAACGTGTTCCTCGACGTCACCGGCACGCCAGACCAGATCGTCACGAACTCGGTCAGCGGCAACCTCACCGTGCGGCTCGAGCCGGGCGTCGCCGCGCGCTACCACCTGAACACCCTCTCCGGCACGCTGCAGCTCGACGACCACACCGTGCGCACCGCGTTCGGCAAGGGCTACGAGGGCTCCACCGGCGCCCTCGACGGCAGCTGGGTCGACGTGCGCTCCAACTCGGTGTCCGGCGACATCTCGGTCGTGCGCAGCGAGATCACGAGCCCCGCATCGACCACGCAAGCGGATGCCGCAGCGCCCGCCGCGGCCCACTCTCCCGCCCAATCGCCCCAGGACCCGGCATGAGTGCCATGTTCGCCCACGGCAGCCTGCGCCTATACCTGCTGAGCCTGCTGGCCGAGCGACCCCGGCACGGCTACGAGCTGATCCAGGCACTCAGCGACCGCTTCGGCGGCACCTACAGCCCGAGCGCCGGCACGATCTACCCGCGGCTGGCCAAGCTCGAGGAGGAGGGCCTCGTCACCAAGCAAGCGGATGGCCGCAAGACCGTCTACGAGATCACCGACGCCGGCCGCGCCGAACTGCTCGCCCGCGAAGGTGAACTCGGCGCAATCGAAGACGAGGTGACCGACTCGGTGCGGCGTCTGGCCGACCAGGTGCGCACCGGAGTCAACTCCGCCATGAAGACCCTGCGGGCTGACCTCGCCTCGGCCGCCCGGCAGGCGCGCGACGCGTCGTCGCCCTCGGCCCCGCGCGGCTACGACGGCACGCCGGAATCGTGGGACCCCACGGGCTCGTCCACCTGGGAGGCCCCCACGCCCCCGTCCGCGGCCCCAACGTCGCCCGACGGACCGCCCACATCACCGACCCCGACCTCCCCGAACGAGGACACGTCTGCTCGCCTGGACTCCCGCCGCGCCCTGAACGAAGCCGACATGGTGCTGAACGAGTTCCGGCAGCAGCTGCGCACGGACCTCCGAACGCAGGCCGCCCACTCCAATATCCCGTCGCAAACTGTGCCGTCGCTTCGTCGGCAGCTGGCCGACGTGCGCGCAAGCATCCTCGCCACCCTCCACCCCTAGCAGCGCCGACGACGGCCCCAGGAATCGCCCAAGAACAGAGGCGGATTTGACAGGGGCCGTCGTAGGTGTAGTGTCGTCCCTCGTGATACCCGAGGCGAACGCCCCAGTACCGGAAAGCCGTTCACCCAAGCGGTGGATCATCGGCGATCCGCTCCCAACCGAGCATTTGGACGGCCAACTGCTACCCAAACACCTCGCCCTCCCCATCTTCGCGAGCGACCCACTGTCGAGCGTGGCCTACGCGCCGCAAGAACTCCTCATGATCCTGACCCTCGGCGGGCTCGCCTTTCTGAGCTTCGCGCCCTGGGTTGCCGCGGTCGTCGTCGTGCTGCTCGTCGTTGTCGTCGCCTCCTATCGCCAGCTGATCAAGGCCTACCCCTCGGGCGGCGGCGACTACGAAGTCGCGCACAAGAACCTGGGCGAGAAGGCCGGCCTGGTCGTCGCATCCGCTCTGCTGGTGGACTACGTGATGACCGTGGTCGTGTCGGTTGCCAGTGGTGTGGACAACATCATCTCGGCGATACCCGCGCTGGCCCCCCTGCGCGTCGAACTCGCCGTCGTGTTCATTATCCTGCTCGCGGCAGCCAACCTGCGCGGCGTACGGGAGTCAAGCAAGGCCTTCGCCGTTCCGACCTACCTGTTCATCGGCAGCGTACTGCTCATGATCGTCGTCGGCCTGGTTCGCGCGCTGCTCGGCGATGCGCCGGTGGCCGAATCGGCCGGCTATGACGTGAAGGGCGAGAACCTCGCGCAGGCCGCTTTCATCTTGCTTCTGCTGCGTTCCTTCGCGAGCGGATGCTCCGCCCTCACCGGCGTCGAAGCCATCGCCAACGGCGTGCCCGCCTTCAAACACCCCAAGGTCAAGAACGCCCAGCGCACGCTCACCCTCATGGGCGGTATCGCCATCGTGCTGTTCGTCGGGCTAACGACCCTCGCGCTCATTTCCCAGGTGCACTACGCGGAGCGCGCCTGCGACCTGATCGGCTGGGCCGAGTGCGCCACAGCTCCGCAGCGCAGCCTGATCGCCCAGGTCGCCGCGGCAACGTTCGGCGACTTCTCCATCATGTTCTTCGTGCTGCAGGCGGCCACAGCGGCCGTGCTGTTGCTCGCTGCGAACACGGCTTTCAACGGCTTTCCGCTGCTCGGATCAGTGCTCGCCCGCGACTCCTATGCGCCGAAGTCGCTCAGCACCCGCGGCGACCGCCTAATCTACTCGAACGGCGTGGTGCTGCTGGCCCTCGCGGCCTGCGTGATCATGGTGGTCTACCGGGCCAACCTCACCGTACTGATCCAGCTGTACATCATCGGCGTGTTCGTCTCGTTCACGCTCGGCCAGACCGGCATGGTGCGGCACTGGCTGAAACTGCTGAAGAAGAACCCGCCGAACCGGGGCTCGATCATCCTGAGCCTGTCGATCAACGGTTTTGGTGCCGCCCTGACCGGTGTGGTGCTCATCGTCGTCACCGTCACCAAGTTCACCCACGGCGCCTGGCTCGTGTTCGTCATGATGCCGGTGCTGTTCTTTCTCATGATGGGCGTCAACCGGTACTACCGCGACGTCGCCAAGGAGATCGAGGTCGACCCGATCACCACCTTCGGCTCGCAGGGCGACCACGCCATCGTGCTCGTCGGCAAGATGCAGAAGCCGGTGCTCAAAGCACTCGACTACGCCATCGCCGCGCGGCATGTGAGCCTCGAGGCTGTGCACGTCTCGATCGACACCATTGAGACCAAAGAGCTCAAACGCGCCTGGGTGAAGCAGAACATCCAGGTTCCGCTGCGCATCGTCGCCTCGCCCTACCGCGACATCAGCTGGCCGCTGATCAACTACATTCGTGGCCGCCGCGACGATCACGGCTCCGAAGTCATCACCGTGTACACCCCCATCTACATCGTCGGCCACTGGTGGGAGGGCCTGCTGCACAACCACAAGGCTCGCCGCCTGCGCCAGAAGCTGATGCTCGTGCACGGCGTCACGATCGCCCTCGTGCCGTGGCTGCTCGACTCCTCCGAGCTCATCTACGGCCGCAGATCACGCCCCATTCCCGGTCAGGACCGTCGCGGCGAGCCGGTACGTTCGCGCCCGGTTTCCCGCCGGCCGCTCGCACCGCCAAACGGAGCGATCGACACTGCGACCAAGTCGACCACGACCAGCGGAACCGTTCCGCCGCAGTCGCGACCCTCGGCATCCCGTCGGCGCAAGCGCAAATAACGGCTGCTACAGCTTGGCCATGATCTGGCGTGCAATGATGCGTCCGGCTCGGTTGGCGCCGACCGTGCTGGCTTGCGGGCCGTACCCGGCGAAGAAGATGCGCGAATCGGTCCAGGACGCACCGGAACCAACCGAGACTCCGCCGGCCTTTTCCCGTAGTTTGAGCGGGGCCAGGTGCCGCAGCTCCGGCCGAAAACCGGATGCCCAGACGATCGCGTCGGCCTCGGTGAAGGTTCCGTCGCTCCAGCGCACCCCGGTCGGTTCGATGCTCGCAAACATGGGCCGGGCCACGAGCAGCCCACGGTCGATGCCGGCCGCGATGCGGCGGGTGACCGGCACTCCGGTGCCGCTGACGATGCTCGGGAGGGCCTTGCCGGCACGGGCCGCACGATCCTGTTGCATCACGGCCGCGACGGCGGTCACCTCGGCGAGCTCGTCGGTGTGACTGAAGTCGATCGGGCGACGTGACGCCCAGGTCAGGTCGCTGGCCACCCCCTCGAGCTCGAGCAGAAAGCCGATCGCCGACGTGCCGCCGCCCACCACGATCACCCGCTGGCCGGCGAACGCCTCACTCGAGACATAGCTCGCGGTGTGTACCTGCGTTCCCTCAAACGTGCTCGCGCCCGGGTAGTGCGGCACGAACGGCGCTCCCCAGGTGCCGGTCGCGTTGACGATCATGCGCGCGTTAGTCTTCTGGTCGCCGAAGAGGGGTGAGCTCGTGGCTACGACCAGGTCGGACTGCAGCGGTGCCACGCTGGTCACGGTGACCGGGCGCACCACGTTCAGCTCGTAGTGCTGCTCATAGTCGCGGTAGTAGTCGCTGACGACGTCGCGGGCGGGCAGATTTCGGTCGGCCGTGTCAAAGCTCAGGCCGAGGTCTTTCATGCCGGGAAGATCGTTGACGCGGTGCGCCGACCCGAGTTGCAGGGCCTGCCAGCGGTGCTGCCAGGCACCGCCGGTGCCCGGTCCGCGGTCGAAGATGATGAAGTCCCGGCCGGCCACGAGCTCGAACCGGCGCAGGTAGAAACCCACGGAGAGTCCGGCCTGGCCGGCGCCGATGATGACGATGGGCATGCTGACAGTGCCCGTCATATCGCCCCATTCCTACGGATTAGCCTTGCGAACGGCGTCCGCGGGGCGCAAGGCCCATCATGCTAAACTAAACTCTAGTTTTTACACATTCCGTTCGGCAAATCCCGAGGGTCTCGCGACTCGCTCGGCCTGGCATCGTAAGGGGGTCACGCATGGGGCGCGGCCGTCAAAAAGCAAAGCACACCAAGGTAGCTCGGGAGCTGAAGTATTTCAGCCCGGATACCAACTACAACGCGCTCGAACGCGAGCTCACCGGGCATCCGTCCGACCCGCGTCTCGACGAGGATCTCGCCAAGTGGCCGGAGTACGAAGCGGACAAGGCCAAGAAGTCCGCTGACGCTGGCACCGCTGATTCCGCTGACGATGACGACGATCCCGACGGTGACGATGACCGTTACGTCGACCACTACGCCACCGAAGACGAGAAGAAGCGCGCCTGACGCCGCCCCCGTCGTTCGCAGCATCCGCTCGCAGCAGCCGTTCGCAGCATCCGCTCGCGCTGCCGCGACTCGTAGTCGCCACGATTCATTGATCACGGGTCGCGCAACCGTTCACTGCTTGCGCGCCTGGCCCGCCACGCGCGCAGTCAGACCGCTGCAGCGCGTGCACCAACCGGCCGCGCCGGGCGCTACCGGGCCCGGCGCAGCCCGCTCAAGCCCCCACTCGTGCGCTCGAACCTCCCAACCTCCCGAGGCGCTGGGGCGCGAGGTTAGCTCGCGTAGGCCCCGACAAGACGCACAGCGCCACCGTTGACGCCCTTGGCGCCCTGTTCGAATCCGGTCAGGTCGTGAGCGGCGCGCGAGACCCGACCGGTGACCCAGGCGGGAATGCCGCTCGTGGCCAGCCGGGCGATGACCGACGAAGCGGATGCCGCATCCACGACCGCAAACATGCCCACTCCGAGGTTCCAGGTTCCCTCGGCGCTTTCCAGCGTGGAGCCGGCCATGTCACCGAGAACCCGGAACACCGGGGCCGGGGACCACGTGGAGCGGTCGACCTCGACCCAAGATCCGACGGGCAGCACGCGGGCGAGGTTCGCCGCTATGCCGCCGCCGGTGACGTGACTGAGCGAGTGGATAGCGCCTGCCAGCTCTGGATCGTTGATCACGTCGAGCAGCGGCCCGGTGTACAGCCGGGTCGGCTCGAGCAGAACCTCACCGACCATGCCGCCGAGGTCGGCCGAGGTGTCGGTGTAACCGATGCCGCGCTGCGCCAGGATATGACGCACAAGCGAATAGCCGTTGGAGTGCAGGCCGCTCGAGGCCATGGCGATGACGACGTCGCCGGACACGACCTTGTCGGCGCCGAGAACCTGGTCGGCTTCGACCACGCCGGTGGCCGCGCCGGCCACGTCGTAGTCGTCAGGGCCGAGCAGGCCGGGATGTTCGGCGGTTTCGCCGCCGACGAGGGCGGTTCCGGTCTCGGAGCAGGCGCGGGCGATGCCGGCCACGATTGAGGCGATGCGCTCGGGGACGACCTTGCCGCAGGCGATGTAGTCGGTCATGAACAGCGGGCGTGCTCCGACGACGATGATGTCGTCGACGACCATGCCCACCAGGTCTTGACCGATGGTGTCGTGCTTGTCGATGGCCTGTGCGATAGCGACCTTGGTGCCGACACCATCCGTTGACGTGGCCAGGAGCGGCTGACGGAACTTGGTGAGGAACGACACGTCGAACAGCCCAGCGAAACCGCCGACACCGCCCCAGACCTCGGGGCCGTGCGTATTAGAGACGGCCGACTTCATGAGCTCGACCGCGAGGTCACCGGCCCGGGTATCGACTCCGGCTGCTGCATATGAGGAGTTGCTCATTCTGGTCTTCCCGGGTCACCGAACGGCACCTGGCCCAGGCGGGCCAGGGCTTCTTCTTTGCGTGCGGCGGGTGCCAGCACGGCTTCCAGGTCGGAATCCGGACCGGGGTCGCATCCGTTTGCCGCTGCCGGTCGCTCCAGCAGGTTCTTGCCGAGGTGCTGCGCTTCGGGCAGCGCGATCGGGTAGACGCCGGTGAAGCAGGCGGTGCAGAGGCGCTCGCGCGGCTGCTCGGTGGCGGCGATCATGCCGTCTTCGGAGAGGTAGCCGAGGCTGTCGGCGCCGATCGACTGGCGCACCTCGTCGATCTCGAGGCCAGTCGCAATGAGTTCGGCACGGCTGGCGAAGTCGATGCCGTAGAAACACGGCCAGGTGATCGGCGGGCTCGAAATGCGCACGTGCACCTCGGCAGCGCCGGCCTCCCGCAGCATGCTGACGAGTGCACGCTGCGTGTTGCCGCGCACGATCGAGTCGTCGACCACGATGAGACGCTTGCCCTTGATCACGTTCTTGAGCGGGTTCAATTTCAAGCGGATACCACGCTGCCGGATGGTCTGCGACGGCGCGATGAAGGTACGCCCGACGTAGGAGTTCTTGACGAGGCCCTGGCCGAACGGAATGCCCGATGCCTGCGCGTAGCCGATGGCTGCCGGGGTGCCGGACTCTGGAGTGGGGATGACGAGGTCGGCCTCGACCGGGTACTCGGCGGCGAGCTTGCGGCCCATCTCGACCCGGGCCTCGTGCACGCCGCGACCCGCGATGGTGGTGTCGGGGCGGGCGAGGTAGACGTATTCGAAGACGCAGCCCTTAGGGTCGGCCTTAGCGAAGCGCTGCGTGCGCAGCCCGTTCTCGTCGATGGTGATGAGCTCACCCGGTTCGACCTCGCGCACGAAGCTGGCACCGACGATGTCGAGGGCTGCGGTCTCGGAGGCGACGACCCAGCCGCGTTCCAGGCGGCCGAGCACCAGCGGCCGCACACCCTGGGGGTCGCGGGCCGCGTAGAGGGTGGTTTCATCCATAAAGACGAGGCAATAGGCGCCGCGGAGCCGTGGCAACACCTCGAGCGCTGTGGCTTCAAGGGTGTGGTCGAGGTCGCCGGTGAGCAGCGCGGTGACCACGGCGGTGTCGGTGGTGTTGCCGCGGGCGAGTTCACCGTCAACCTGCGGGTAGCGTTCGTGCACGAGCTGCAGCAGCTCGGCGGTGTTGGTGAGGTTGCCGTTGTGGCCGAGGGCCACCGTTCCGCTCGCGGTACGCCCGAGCGTCGGCTGGGCGTTCTGCCAGCTCGACGATCCGGTCGTGGAATAGCGGGTGTGCCCGACGGCGATGTGCCCCAGCAGGGTGCTCAGCGAAGCCTCATTGAAGACCTGGGAGACGAGTCCCATGTCTTTGTAAATGAGAATCTTGGTGCCGTCGCTCGTGGCGATTCCGGCCGATTCCTGGCCGCGATGTTGCAGGGCATACAGGCCGAAGTAGCTGAGTTTCGCTACCTCTTCGCCGGGAGCCCACACTCCGAAGACACCACAAGCATCTTGTGGGCCCTTCTCATTGGGAAGAAGATCGTGATTTAACAGTCCGTCGCCACCGGGCAAGCCGCAGCCTCTTTACTTCTCGTTGAACGCTTGGGAATCATCGTTGGGGGTGCCGGAGCCAGGCTCAGCGGCACGGTCGTTGGTGCTGTGTTCGTTCGCGCCCAGTCTATCGGCGACCACCGTCATTCGCGATCGACCCACAATACGGTCGATCACCAGCGCCACAGCGGCACCGAGGGTTGTGCCGATGGCTAGGCCTCCGAGCAGCAGAAAGCCGAAAATCTGTGCCCGGTCGTACTCATCATTCTCCGGAAAGGAGACCGTGAGAATGAGGGCGAGCAGCACACCGAGGACCGCTCCGAGCAGCATGAAGTTGCGGTAGCGCGGGGCCCGGTGCACGGTCACGGTCCCCTCAGCCAGCACGGTCTCGCCGGCGCTGCCAGGTGCCGTCGCACCGCCGTTGCTGGTCGACGGGTCTTGGGGTTGTTCAGCGCTGGGCTGCTCAGTAGAACTCACCCGCTCATTGTCCCATGGGCAGATGCGAGACTGACTATATGAACACGATTGCGGTACTCGGAAGCGCCAACATGGATCTCGTCGTACGCCAGGCGCGACTCCCCCGTCCCGGCGAGACGATGTTCGGGGCCAGTTTCACGACGGTTCCGGGCGGTAAGGGGCTCAATCAGGCGGTCGCCGCCGCCCGGTTGGGAGCGGATGTGACTTTTCTGGGAGCGGTAGGGGCGGATGCCTACGGGACGCAATTGCGCGCGCTACTGGCGACCGAGGGCATCCGTTCTACCGAACTGGCCACAGCGGATGCCCCCACCGGTACCGCCCACATCTCCGTCGTGGACAGCGGCGAGAATTCGATCGTCGTGGTGTCGGGCGCCAATGCCACCGTGACCACCTTGAGTGTGGAGCAGCGCGCGATCGTGGCCGACTCAGCCTTTCTCGTCATGCAGTGCGAGCTGCCGGTTTCTGTGCTGGTCGAGGGGATCCGGGTTGCCCGCGCGGCGGGTGTGTTCACCGTGCTGACGCCGGCGCCGGTGGTGTCGCTGCCCGCCGGTTTTCTCGCCTCGGTCGACCTGGTCGTGCCGAACCAGATCGAAGCCGCCGCGCTCACCGGGGCAAGCGACCCGGTGCGTGCCGCCGAGGTGCTGAGCGCCGGGCAGACTTGGGCGATCGTGACCCTGGGCTCGGAAGGGTCGGTCGTGGCGTTTGACGGCGAGGCCCTCGGGCTCGCGCCGGCCCGCCCGGTGACGGCCGTCGATACGACGGCGGCGGGCGACACCTTCGTCGGAGCACTCGTAGCGCGCCTGGCGGTCGATTCCGGGCGCGGCACCGCCGTGACCCCCGATCAGATGATCGAGGCTGTGCGCTACGCCACGGTGGCGTCCTCAATCGCGGTGACCCGCGCCGGCGCCACCACCTCGATGCCGGTTTCGGCCGAAGTCGCGGCAATCCTCACCTGACAGCTGCGCAGCGCGCGCGAGATACCACTTTCGGCCTCATGAGACGCCGCGTACTCAGCGTCGATATCGCTCTTGAGGCGCAGCTCGACGGTTCGTGCCTGCACGTTGTCGGTGACGGTGGCCGACAGGGCGAAGTTGTACGCCGGGTCGGTCTCCGTGAGCGTGTGATCGGTGATCACGGGCGCGGTCGTGTCGGCGGCGACGTTCTTGAGGTCGCTCGGCACCTGTGCCGCGAAAACGTTGCCCGGATTGGCTGCGGCCTTACCGAGGTTCAGCTGCCGCCCGGGATTGCTAGTGTCGATGCCGTATTGGATGCCGTATTGGATGCCGACGTTGGGGTCGACGTCGTCTGCGCCGGCGAGGTTGTAATAGGCCGTGTTGACGCTGAAACCCGTGTTGGTCAGAATTTCGATGCCGCGCGCCGAACCGTTGGCCATTCCGCCGCTGAAGACCTCGACCAGATCACGACCCATGGTGAGGTTGGAGCCGAATGCGGCGTTGAAATCAGAGTCGGTGAGGGCGTCGTTCTGGCCGTTCTTGATCCAGAAGACGAGGTTTCCGCCGGGCGCGATGACCACGTCGGTCGGCGTGCTTGGCCAGAGCACCGCTCCGCTGTTGGTGAGGTCGGCGAGCGGATACAGGTAGTTGAGCATGTAGTCCCCGAAGTTGATAGGTGCGGTGGTCGCGTTGTAGACCTCGATGAACTCGTACCCGTCCGCCGATCCGACGTTGGTCGTGTCGGGCGTGATCTCGGTGACCAGAAGCGGCGGCATGTCGGTGGCGGCCGTCGCCGACAGTGCCGGCGCGATGGCGCCCGCTCCTCCGATCAGTAGCACCAAGCCCAGTGCGATCAGCGACGGGCGGAAGGGACGAGTCGATCTGGGCACGGAGCAACCTTTTGTTTCATGGGGGCGGTCGCACTCAAGCTAGGGGCGGCACCCATCCCGCGTGTGTCTCCCACGTGAACGTCCGGAGCCGCGAGAGCGCAAAAAGTGCCCGATTGAATGCCTCAAACGGGCACTTTTTGCGCTCTCGCGGGCGGGTTAGAGCAGCGGGAGGTGACCTAGCAGAGTGGCTCGGGCGCCGGAGGCGTGGATGGCGCCTGTTGCTACGCCATCGGCCCAGGAGAGAGCGCCGGTGGACAGGGCCAGCCAGGTGGCGGCATCCGTTTCGATGACGTTGGGCGGAGTACCACGAGTGTGGCGGGGGCCGGCGACGCACTGCGTGGCGCCGAACGGCGGCACCCGCACTTCGAGGGTGTTGCCCTCGGCCTGTTCCGCGAGCAGTTGCAGGGTGTAGCGCACGGCTTGGGCACGGATATCCCGGCTCGCGCTGGCGCCCTCGGCGAGCGCGGCCCGCACGGCCGCCCGGCCGGCTCCGTCGTCGATGCGCGCTCGTGCCATGGTCCCAGTCTGCCGGATCAGGCGGGCCCGAGGCATCGGGTAGCCTGAAACGGTGAAAATTCTGGTCCTTGGTTCCGGTGCCCGCGAGCACGCCATCGTCACCGCGCTGCTTCGTGAGCAGCCGCGTCCGAGCGTGGAGTGCGCCCCCGGCAATGCCGGTATCGCCGCCGAGGTGCCGGTCGTGGCGCTCGACCCGAACGATCCGGTGGCCGTGACCGACTACGCGGTGCTGCACGGCGTTGAGCTCGTCGTGATCGGCCCTGAGGCCCCGCTCGTGGCCGGAGTCGCCGACGCCCTGCGCGCCCGCGGCGTCGCCGTGTTCGGGCCCGACCGGGCCGCCGCCGCGCTCGAGGGGAGCAAGACCTTTGCCAAACGCATAATGGATGAGGCCGGCGTTCCCACCGGCCGGGCCGTGCGCGCCGGCACCCTCGCCGAGGCCGAATCCGCCCTCGACGAGTTCGGTGCCCCCTACGTCGTCAAAGCCGACGGACTCGCCGCCGGCAAGGGCGTGCTCGTCACCCCGGATCGGCCGGCAGCCCTCGCGCACGCGACGTACTGGCTCGAACACGGCAGCGTGCTCATCGAAGAGTTTCTCGACGGGCAGGAGATCTCGCTCTTTCTGCTCAGCGACGGCCAGAACGTGCTGCCGCTCTCCCCCGCCCAGGACTACAAGCGTGCCCTCGACCACGATGCCGGCCCCAACACCGGCGGCATGGGCGCCTACTCCCCGCTGCCCTGGCTCGACGCCTCATTCGGCAGCGAGACCGCGTTCGTCGACGAGATCATCGAGACCGTCGCGCTTCCGACCGTGCGTCAGCTCGCCGCCGAGGGCACTCCCTTTGTCGGGCTGCTCTACTGTGGGCTCATCTTGACGGATGCCGGCATTCGCGTGATCGAATTCAACGCCCGTTTCGGAGACCCAGAGACGCAGGTCGTGCTGCCGCGCCTGGTCACGCCGCTGTCCGGCCTGCTGCTGGCCGCCGCGACCGGCGTGCTCAGCGCCCTCCCCCGGCCCGAATTCTCCGCCGACGTGGCGGTGACCGTCGTGCTGGCGAGCGAGAACTACCCGGACACCCCGCTCATCGGCCGCGAAATCACCGGGCTCGAGGCCGCCCTGGCCGTGGACGGCGTCACGATCTCGCACGCCGCAACCCGGCTTCACGATGGCAGGCTCGTCTCGACCGGCGGCCGGGTGCTCAGCGTCGTCGCCGTTGGCGACTCCTTCGCCGAGGCTCGGGCTCGGGCCTACGAGGCTCTCGGCCACGTATCCCTCGCCGGCGCCCACTTTCGCACGGATATTGCCGCCCGCGTGGCCTGACCGCTCTCCCTCATCGGCATCGGACCGGCATCGGCATCGGCATCGGACCGGCATAACTCCTGCAATCTGCTGACCGGCGCCCAAACTTGCCCGTCGTTTCAGGGGTCCGATGTGTCGGGCAGATTTTCTGCAGGAGTTATGCCGGGTGGAGATGCGGGAGAATGAACGGGTGAGCCAATCTGAGCACGAGTCCCCCGCATCCGTTGCCGTCTTGGACGGGTGGCCCCGCGTCTACTCGGGCAAGGTGCGCGACCTGTATGTCGAATCCAGCGCGACAGCGGATGCCCCCTCGCTCGCGACCGCGGCCCGCGTGCTCGTGGTCGCCAGCGACCGGGTGAGCGCCTTCGACCACGTGCTCGAGCCCGGAATTCCGGGCAAGGGCGAGCTGCTCACCACCCTGAGCCTGTGGTGGTTCGACCGGCTGACCGGTGTGCCTAACCACCTCATCGCCGACCACGAGCAGGTCGGCAGCACCGTGCGCGAGCTCATCCCCGCGAGCGTCGCTGGCCGGGCCATGCTCTGCCGCACCCTCGACATGTACCCGATCGAGTGCGTCGTGCGCGGCTACCTCACCGGCAGCGGCTGGAAGGAATACCTCGAAACGCAGGCGGTGTGCGGCATATCGCTTCCGGCCGGGCTGCAGAACGGCGACCGCCTGCCCGAACCCATCTACACCCCGGCCTGGAAGGCCCCGATGGGCCAGCACGACGAGAACATCTCGTTCGAGCGCACCGTCGAACTCGTCGGGCCCACCGTTGCGGCCGAACTGCGCGACCTCTCGCTGTCCTTGTTTCAGGCCGCCGGAACGATCACCGAGAAGGCCGGCGTCATTCTCGCCGACACCAAGTTCGAGTTCGGTGCCGACCGTCACACCGGCGTGACCGTGCTCGCCGACGAGGTGCTCACCAGCGACTCCAGCCGCTATTGGGATGCCGCAGCCTGGCGAACCGGCACCACCCCCGAAACCCGCATGGCCAGTTTTGACAAGCAAATCGTGCGCAACTGGCTCGCGGCGAACTGGGACGGCGTCGGTACCCCGCCCGAGCTGCCGACTGAGATCGTGCAGCAGACCGCGGCCCGCTATCGAGAACTTCTCGAACGTCTTACCGGCGCCTGAGCGCACAGCGACACAACAAAACCGCGACGCAACACAACAGCACACCAACACCACTGCCGGCCCATCCCGTCGCAAACGGGGGGATCCGAACACTGCGAATCGCGGAATAGCCGGGGCGGCGCATCCGTTGTGCCTGCTGTGACCCTCACTGCGAAAGACCTGCTGGCCGCCGACACCGGAATGGGCGCGGTGACTCTACGCGTGGGCAACCTCGACGCAATGATCGCCTACTACCGCGACATCGTGACCTTGGAGCTGCAAAGCCAAGACGGCCCCGTCGCCGTACTCGGGCGCGGCCAGACCCCGCTCGTGATCCTGCAGCACGCCCCCGAGCTCAAGGCCGCCGAAGCACGCTCGGCCGGGCTCTACCACACAGCCATTTTGTTCGACACGCAGGCCGACCTCGCCGCCGCCGTGTACTCGATCGGCACGAAGGCCCCCGGAACGTTCACCGGCAGCGCCGATCACCTGGTCAGCCAGGCTTTCTACTTCACCGACCCCGAGGGCAACGGCATCGAGCTGTATTGGGACCGCGACCGCACCCTGTGGAGCTGGACCCACGGCCAGGTCGAAATGGCCTCGCTCTACCTCGACCCGAACGCATTTATTTCCGAGCATATGTCGGCTGAGCCGAACGAGGGCCATGCCATCGTCGGCCATATCCACCTCTCAGTGGGAGACGTCGCGAGCGCCCGGGAGTTCTATGTGAACCGGCTCGGCTTCGAGGCGACCGCGAATTTCGGGCCCTCGGCGCTGTTCGTCTCGGCTGGAAGCTACCACCACCACATGGCCATGAACACCTGGGAAAGCTCGGGCAGCGGCAAGCGTCGTCTGGCCCTCGGCCTCGGCGAGGTCAGCATCATCGTGCCCAGCACCGACGACGTGGGCGCCTTGGGCGAACGGATGGCCCACTACAAAGTCGACACCACTCACGACGGCCAGACCCTCGCTTTCGACGACCCGTGGGCCAACCGCATCCGAGTGAGCGCAGCCGACCCAGCGACCGTCTAACCCTTACCGGGCGGCGCGGGCCGCCCGACGGGTCAGGCCGTGCACTGTGGCCTGATAGTCCTTCACGTCGAGCGGGCGGCCGGGCAGCTTGGGCCGAGGCGCGTCGGCGGCACGCAGGCCGTCGAGCACGATGGAGAGCTGACGGCGCCACTGGCCGGCGTAACCGTCGCCGAGGCCGCCGAGCGACCCGACCATGGTGACGAGCACGGCGAGGTCGACCGCGTCGACGTCGCGGCGCAGGGTGCCGTCCTTCTTGGCGCGGGCCACCAGGCTCGCGATGAAGCCGTCGAACTCGGCAGCGGGCCTGGCTGACGGGTCGAGCTGTGCCATGCGTCGCAGGATCGGCGGCAATGACGGGTCGGCGACGAGCCATTCGGCGACCCGTTCGGTGTAGACAACGAGCGCCTCCCACGGGGTGGGGGCAGCCTCGATCTCCCCGCGCACCGCGTGCAGTTCTGCCAGAGCCAGGTCGTAGAGCGCCCGAACCAGGTCGTCGCGCGTCGAAAAGTTGCGGTACAGCGTGGCAACACCGACCTCGGCCTGACGCGCGATCTCCTCGAGTGAGGCGTCGATCCCGTACTGGGCAAACTGGGCGCGAGCCGACACTACGAGACGGTCCCGGTTCAGCCGGGCGTCGCGGCGGCGGGGCGCACTCGCTGCGGTTCGCTCGGGTGCAGACGGGGCTGGCACGCCATCCTGGGGCTTTCGGGTCGGCGGGGTCATGCGCTCCAGTCTAGAACTTTGACGTGCCCGGTTCGCTGTGGTGTTGCGCCGACAGCCGCAACCTGCGCACAATTTGAACAAGCCGAACGGAACCCGATGACTCTCAAGAACAACACCCGTGACTTCGACCCCGAGATCGTCACCGATTTTCGAGAGAAGATGAGCTACGGGGCCTACCTCGACCTACCGACCCTGCTCGACGCCCAGAAGCCGGTCAGCGTACCGGAACACCACGATGAGCTGCTGTTCATCATCCAGCACCAGACCACCGAGCTCTGGCTCAAGCTCGTGCTGCACGAACTGCAGGCTGCCATCGAGGCGCTGCGGCAGGACCAGCTCGCTCCGGCTCTCAAGGGCATCGCCCGGGTCAAGCACATTCAGCGAACCCTGACCGAGCAGTGGTCGGTGCTCGCGACCCTCACGCCCACCGAATACGCCCAGTTTCGGAATTTTCTCGGCTCTTCCAGTGGCTTTCAGTCGTATCAGTACCGCGCGGTCGAGTTCGCGCTCGGCAACAAGAACCGCCGCATGCTCACGGTTTTCGAAGCGGATGCCGCTGCCCACACCCTGCTGACCGCCACCTTTGAGTCCCCCAGCCTCTACGACGAGTTTCTGCGCTACCTTCACCGGGCCGGCTACGACATTCCCGCCGCTGTGCTCGAGCGCGACGTCACCGAGGCGTGGACCTTGCACCCCGAACTCGTGCATACCTTTCGGGGAATATACGAGAACGCCTCCGAGCACTGGGCCGCCTATGAGGCCTGTGAAGAACTCGTCGACCTTGAGGACAACTTTCAACTCTGGCGCTTTCGCCACCTCAAGACGGTGCAACGCATCATCGGCATGAAGCACGGTACCGGCGGATCCAGTGGAGCGGCCTTTCTGCAGAAGGCCCTCGAACTCACTTTCTTTCCCGAGTTGTTCGCCGTGCGCACGGAGATCGGCGCGTGACCACTCACTTTCTGGTCGGCCGAGGTACCGTGCTGCCGGGCTTTCTCGACGCACACATTCACCTGGCCCTGATCGACGGAACAGTTTTGCCGAGCGGTGGAATCGCACGGGCCATCGACCTCGGTGGCTGGCTGCCTGACGGCCTCCGGACATCTATGCCCGATCTGGCATATGCGCACCAGTTCATCAACTCTCCCGGCGGCTACCCCAGCCGGGCCAGCTGGGCCGAGCCCACCTGGAGCTGCGCGGTCGCCTCCATAGCGGATGCCACCACCGTGGTCGATTTGCAAGCCGCGGCTGGGGCATCCGTTCTGAAAATTACCCTCAACTCGGTCGCCGGCCCGGTGTTCGGCGCCGAGGTATTGGCCGCACTCGTGGGGCGGGCGCACGAACGTTCCCTGCCGGTCGTGGCGCACGCCGAGGGTGCGGGTCAAGCCGATCGCGCGTTTACCGCTGGAGTGGACGCGTTCGCCCACACCCCTTTTTCGGAGCGCCTCGCCGATGATCTCGTGACCGCGATGGCCGCCCGCATGTCCTGGATCAGCACCCTGGACATTCACGGCTGGGGTCGCCCCACTGCCGCGTTCGAGATTGCCAGCGACAATCTGCGTCGGTTCCACGCGGCCGGCGGGCGGGTGCTGTACGGCACCGACCTCGGCAACGGCCCGCTGCCGCTCGGGTTGAACTCGGGTGAGATCGCGGCGCTGCTCGACGCGGGGCTGACTTCCGGCGAGGTCTTGACCGCCCTCTGCTCGCCGGCACCGCTCGGCCTGACCCTGGCCGATAGCCGGGTGACCTTCATCCCGGGGGAACGGCCGCGCGATCCCCTGGACTTCACCGACTGGCTCTGCACCGCCCGCGCCCTCACCCGCCCCGAACTCGAGGTTCTCGCATGACTCCCAACTTCACCAGCTCAACCGGCCAGGGCGCCCACCTCGCCTTCGCGCGACGGATGGACCGCATCGACGGCCTCGCCCACTACCGCGCCCGGTTCCTCGGCACCGACGCCGACCCCGCCACGGCCAATCCTCGCTCGTACCTCGACGGCAACTCGCTCGGCCGTCCGCTGCGGGCCAGCGCCGAACGCATCACCGACTTTCTCGCCAACGACTGGGGCACCCGACTCATTCGAGGCTGGGACGAGCAGTGGATGGAACTTCCCCTGCAGATCGGCGACGACCTCGGCCGCACCTGCCTCGGCGCCGCGGCCGGCCAGGTCTTCGTCGGCGATTCCACCACCGTGCTGCTCTATAAACTGGCCCGCGCCGCCGTGGATTCGCGGCCGCGCCGCACTGAAATCGTGGTCGACAGCGACAACTTTCCCACCGACCGGTACATTCTGGAGGGCATTGCGCGCGAGCGCGGTCTCACCCTCCGCTGGATCGAATCCGTCACTGAGGGTGGGGTAACCGCCGACCAGGTGCGCAGCGTGGTCGGCCCGCAGACCTCGCTCGTGCTGCTCAGCCACGTGGCCTACCGTTCCGGCTACCTCGCCGATATGCAGGCCATCACCGCCGTCGCCCACGAACACGACGCCCTCGTGCTCTGGGACCTCAGCCACTCGGTTGGGTCGGTTGCGGTCGATCTCGATGCCTGCGACGTCGACCTCGCGGTCGGCTGCTCCTACAAGTACCTGAGCGGTGGGCCGGGCGCACCCGCGTTCGGCTATGTGAAGAGTGATCTGCAGGACGTGCTTTCCCAGCCAATCCAGGGTTGGATGGGCGCGCAGGCCATCTTCGAGATGGGGCCGGGGTATGTGCCGGCCACCGGCATCCGTCGTTTCATGAGCGGCACTCCCGCAGTCGTGGGCATGCTCGCCATGCAGGACACGATTGCCATGATCGATGAGGCCACGATCGGGTCGGTGCGGGCGAAGTCGGTGGCGCTGACCGAGTTCGCCATCACCCTCGTCGATGAGTGGCTGGCACCGATGGGCGTCACCGTGGCCTCGCCGCGGGAGCAGACGCATCGCGGCGGTCACGTGACCATCAACCATCCGCTCATGCGTCAGGTCACGAGAATTCTGTGGGATAACGATGTCATTCCCGATTTTCGCAGCCCCAACGGCCTGCGGCTCGGCCTCGCCCCGCTCAGCACGAGCTTTGTCGAAACCTACGACGGAGTGGCCGCCGTGCGTGACGTGTTGCGCGGCATTCTGCTCGGCCAGAACGGCATCTCCGAGTGACGCGCGCCGGGCCGCCCAAGCTGCGGCCTGTAGAATTGCAGTGATTTGCCACGACTATAAGCCCCAGACTGTATGCGGAGTGCCCTGTGCCAACGATCGTCGTCGAAGTAATGCCCAAGGCTGAGTTGCTTGACCCCCAGGGTAAGGCCGTCGCCGGCGCCCTCGGTCGCCTCGGTCAGACCCAGTCAGCGCTGGCCACCGTCACCGGCGTGCGCGTCGGCAAGCGCTTCGAGATTTCCATTGACGGCGAAGCGGATGCGGCCACCCTCGCGGCCGTGCGCGAGCTCGCCGACACCGTGCTGTCGAACTCCGTGATCGAGGATGTCGTCGGCATCCACGTGCAGAACGCGCCCTCGGCAGCGGTCGTCTGATGCGCATCGGCGTCGTCACCTTTCCCGGCTCGCTCGATGATCGTGACGCTGCGCGCGCGATCCGTCTGGCCGGCGCCGACGCCGTAGCCCTCTGGCACGGCGACCACGACCTGCACGGTGTCGACGCGCTCGTGCTGCCCGGCGGGTTCAGCTACGGCGACTACCTGCGGGCCGGCGCCATCGCGAGCCTCTCCCCAATCATGACCGAGGTCATCGACGCGGCCAATAAGGGCATGCCCGTGCTCGGTATCTGCAACGGATTCCAGATGCTCACCGAAGCCCACCTGCTCGACGGCGGTCTCATTCGCAACGAAGCCGGCCGCTTCATCTGCCGCGACCAGGGCCTGCGCATCGAGAACAATACGAGCGACTGGACCACCGGATTTTCGGCGAACGCCGAGATCGTCATTCCGCTGAAGAACGGCGAGGGCTCGTTTATGGCCAGCGCCGAGACCCTGAAAACACTCGAGGGCGACGGCCGAATCGTGGCCCGCTATATCGGCGGCAACCCGAACGGCTCGCTGAATGACATCGCCGGCGTCACCAACGCCCGCGGGAACGTCGTCGGCCTCATGCCGCACCCCGAGCACGCCGTCGAGGCCGGCTTCGGCCCCGACACCGATACCGCCATGGCGAGCGGCGTCGACGGGCTCGTCTTCTTCACCTCGGTCATCGCCCAGGCACTCGTCTCGCGCTAACGTCCTCAGAAAAGTTTCTGCGGCTGTCCTATCCACGGGCGCCCACGGCCACGACCGTGCGGGTGACCGGAGGCAAGGGTGTTGACGTCGTGCTCAGCGGCGGACCGTACGCCGAAACCAAGGAGGCTCTTACTGGCTTCTACCTGCTCGAATGCACCGACCTCGACGAGGCCATCAAGGTCGCGTCCATGATTCCGGGAGCGTGGAACGGTGCCGTCGAGATTCGTCCGGCGCTGCCGATGACCGGGAAGGTTCCCACGCTCGAGACGAGCGACACCGTCAGCCAGTGAGCACGGGCGAGTTCACGGGCGACCGCGCGGCTAAGCCCCGCGCGGTCTCGACGACTACTTCTGGCTGCACGCCACCCGGGCCGAACTGCTGCGCCGCCTCGGTCGGGAGTCCGAGGCAGCCGTTGCAGCGACTCGGGCGCGCGGCCTCACCGATTCGCCCGCGCAGCAGCGGTTGCTCGAGCATCGGCACCCGGGGCGTGCTACCCGTTGACCGCGATGGCGGCGACCGCGGCCAGGGCGAGGCCCATCCCCGCCACTTGCAACCGGCCGACGCGCTCCTTGAGTACGAGCACCGCGAGCAGCACGGTCACGGCCGGATAGAGGGAAATAAGCACCGACACGAGCGACAGCAGGCCGCCCTGAAATGCGTAGAGCATCGTGACGACCCCGATCACGTCGAGCACCGCCACGAGAAACGCGAACCCGAGAATCGCCCGCGGCGGCCGCGCCAGCTGCCGCGCCCCGGTCGCCACCGCGATGACGATCACGGATGCCACGGTGCGCGACACCACCAGCGGCCACAGTCCGGTTCCGGCCTCGATCTCGTGGGTGAAGACGAAACTCAGGGCGAACGAGACGCCTGAACCCACGGTGAACCAGGCGACCCGGCGGGTGAATCGTGGCGCACGCGCGCCCGAAACGGTGTGGTCGGCGACTCCCGGCGGTTCCCGGCTCACCAGAATGACCGCGACGATGGCGAGGGCGATGCCGCCGTAGGAGATCACTGAGGGGCGCTCCCCGATGATCACCCCGACGATCACCGGAATTCCGGCGACGATCACGGCGGTCAGCGGCGACACCACGCTCATCGGCCCCTCAGCGAGGGCTATATAGAACCACCACATGGCCAGGGCCATCACAGCGCCCGACGCTGCGCCGAACAGCATCGACCGCCAGGAGAATTCCCCGCCGACGAACGCGGCGGCGATCGTGATGATCACCACCGAGATCGGGTACGACATGAGCACAACCCGCAGCGCGGCCACCCGGCGCGACGCGATGCCGCCGAGAAAGTCGCTCATGCCGTAAGCGGCGGCCGAAACCAGGGCGAGGACGACGCTGATCATGCGTGGTGTCGGGGTGAACTGGTGCGCATGAGTTCACGCTAGCAGCGCGCCGATACGAGAGTGGCCCGGCGGGTCACGGGTGGCAGGGCACCCGTGACCCGCCGGGCCACTGTTCAGATCAGTTCAACGTTGGTCGAGCGGATGCTGCCTGCTCGGCCGGGGCGCCGGCTCCTGCCGAAGCTTCCAGGCGAACGTAGGTGGCGCCATCCGTTTCGAGGGTTTCGGGCAGGATGTCACGTTCGATCGTGGTGGCGAGCGGCTTCTCGGTCACGAAGCAGAGCAGGATGACAGCCACAATGACGAGCGGCACCATGTAGAGGAACACCGGGGTGAGCGCGTCGTTGTAGCCGCTGATGATGATCTGGTGAGCGGCCTCGGGAAGGTCACGCACCATGGCCGGGGTGAAGGAGTTGGCGGCACCGGCGCCACCGGCGGGCATCCGCTCGGTGAGTAGTTCGGTCAGTCGGGCGGCGAACAGGCTGCCAACCACGGCGGAACCGATGGAAGCACCGATCTGGCGGAAGTAGTTGTTCGAGGCGGTCGCCGTTCCGACCTGGGAGTTTGGGAAGGAGTTCTGCACGATCAGAATGAGAATCTGCATGCTCAGGCCGAGCCCGAGGCCCATGACGGCGAGGTAGCTGCACAGGATCCAGATTGGCAGGGCCGGGGTCATGGTGGAGAGCAGCACGAGGGCGACGCCGACGATGATCGTGCCCACGATCGGCATCCACTTGTAGCGGCCGAACTTGCTGACCAGCCAGCCGGAGCCGATCGAGCTGATCAGCAGCGCGGCCATCATCGGGATCATCAGGAAGCCGGCCTCGGTGACGTTCGCGCCGGTGACCATCTGTAGGTAGGTGGGCAGGTAGGCGAGGGCGCCGAACATTGCGATACCGGTGATGAGGCCGGCTACGGTCGTGAGGTTGAAGTTGCGGTCCTTGAACAGGTGCAGGGGCATGATCGGCTCGTTGGCGCGACGCTCGACCATGACGAAGGCCACGGCGGCGACGACGGTCGCGATGATGAGCGAGAGGACCAGCAGGGAATCCCAGTCGTAGGTCGTGCCGCCCCAGGTGGTGGTGAGCACGAGCCCGGTCGAGGCCAGGGCGAGCAGGCCCATGCCGGCGACGTCGAGCTTGGGCTTGGCATGGTCTTTCACCGGCAACCGCAGGAAGAAGACGGCGGTCACGATGGCGAGGGCGCCGAGGGGGATGTTCATCCAGAACGCCCAGCGCCAGCCGATGCCCTCGGTGAACCAGCCGCCGAGCAGCGGTCCGGCCACGGACGACAGCGCGAACACGCCGCCCATGATGCCCATGTATTTGCCGCGCTCGCGCGCCGGCACGACGTCGGCGATGATCGCCTGGGAGAGGATCATCAGCCCGCCGCCACCGAGGCCCTGAACGGCACGCCCGATGATGAGCCAGGTCATGTCGGGAGCGAGTCCGCCCACGATTGAGCCCAGGATGAAGATGCTGATTGCGCCGATGAACAGACCCTTGCGGCCGATCAGGTCGCCGAGCTTGCCGTAAACCGGCAACATAATGGTCGACGCGAGAATGTACGCGGTCGTCACCCAGAGCATGTGGTCGACGCCGTTGAGCTCGCCGACGATGGTCGGCAATGCTCAGGTGGTTGTTCAGGTGCGGCTGCGACGATGGCAACGCCCATGCCCCGCCATCACTGGAAAGTCTCGATGACCCCGCGCCTGCTGTTTCGTTCTATTGCCATTGCCGAAGCCGTCACCTGGGCGATGTTGATCACCGGGATGCTCCTGAAGTACGTGTTCGAGGTCGGCGAGGTCGGGGTGCAGATCGGTGGTTTTGTGCACGGTCTCGTCTTCATCGCCTTTGGACTGATGGCCCTGCTCGTGGGCGTGAACCAGCACTGGGGCGTACGCCTCACTCTGATCGCCATGTTCACTGCGATCGTTCCGTTCGGCACGATTCCCCTCGACCGAGGGCTCGAGAAGAACGGCCTGCTCGACGGCGGTTGGCGGCACACCCGCACCGACGACCCCCGCGATCACACCCGGGTGAGCGCTCTATTGCGGCAAATGCTGGCCCGCCCGGTGTTGCTGACGCTGGTCATGGGCATCGCCCTGGTCGGGGTCATGGCCACCCTGCTCCGGATCGGCCCGCCCGGCGGCGCCAGCTAGCCTCCCCTCAATACGGACGGGGCCCAGGCCCCGTCCAAGGAGACAGAACGCGACGCCGGCGGGTCAGCCGAGGGTCGCGGGCGGCTGCGGGGCGAGGCCCACGCGGGGGTGGCGGGCCGTCGCGGCCAGGACGAGGGCGGCATCCGCTCGGGCGAGGGGAAAGGTCGTTCCGACCAGGGCCGAGAACGGATGCCGGTGCCAGGCTCCCCCGAGATAGGTCACCGCCTGCGCCAGGTCGCCCGGCGTGTAGTTGTGCACGCCGCGCACGGTGACCAGGCGGCGCACTATCAACTCCGGGTCGAGCAGCACCGGGTCATCGGGCGAGACACTGCCGACCAGCACGACCACTCCGCCGACGCCGATCAGGTCCAGCGCGGTTTGCACGGCCGGCCGGGCGCCGCTCAGCTCGAGGGCGATCGTCGGCTCGGCGGCAGCGGCATCCTGCATCGCGGCGAGTACGCTCGCCACCCCGGTCGGCGACTCGCGCGGCGCGCTCGGGTCGGCGACGGCGGCGGCCCCGAAGGCGAGCGCGAGCTGACGCCGGGCGGGGTCCGGGTCGCTGACCACCACGAGAGCACCGGCATCCGTCGCCATCGCGCAGGCCGTCACCCCGAGCATCCCCGCGCCGGTCACCAGTACGGTCGCTCCGGCCAGCGGCACAAGAGCGGATGCCGCCCCCAGCGCCGCGACCACCGTCGCGGTCGCGCAGGAGGCCGGCGCCAGAACCGTGGCCGGCACCTGTTCGTCGACGACCACGACCGCTGTTCCGGCACGCACCTGCACGTGGGTGGCGAATCCGCCGCTGAGTTCCCAGCCGCGCTGCATGCGCTCGTGGCCGTATTTAACCAGCTCGAGGCACTTGTGGGGCAGGCCGCGGCGGCAGCGCACGCAGGTTCCGCAGCTTACGGCGACCGACCAGACCACCCGCTGCCCGACCCGCAGTGGCATTCCATTTGCGGCATATGACTGATCGGTGACGGCCACGATGCGGCCGATCTGCTCGTGCCCGAGTACGAGCGGCTTCGAAGCGAGGCGGTGGCCCAAAGCCGTGTGCACGTCGGAGCCGCAAATCGTGGCCAATTCGACCTCCACCAGCACGTCGCCGGGCCGAAGCAGCACCCCGGGTACCGCCACGCACTCCAGGGGCAGGCCGACACCCGACCAGACCATGGCCTCGGCGGCGCGCGGCAACACGACCTCCCGTCCGACGCCGAGAGTGAGGGCCGGCAGCGTCACCGGTTCAGCGATTGGATCGTATTCGGGCATGGCTACTCGATCGTTTCCTCACGCAGGCCGAGCAGTTCGGCCAGGTCTGCGACGCTCGCGACGACGACGTCAGCCCCGGCATCCTCGAGGGTGCCGCTGTCGTGCGTACCGGTCAAAACGCCTACGACCAGGCCGGCGCCAGCGCTCACGCCGGAGAGCATGTCGCTCGCCGTATCGCCGACGAGGACCATGGCCGCGACGCTTGACGCGCCGGTACGGAGCAGCGCGGTGAGCGGCAGGTCGGGGTATGGGCGGCCACGGCCAGCTTCGGCCGGGCAGAGGCTCACATCGATGAGGTCGCTCCAACCGAGCGCATCGATGAGCGTGTCCTGCGTCCTACGGGAGAAGCCGGTGACGAGGGCCACTTTCACGCCAGCGTCCCGCAGCTCCTGGAACAGGTCGGCCGCGCCAGGGATCGCGGTCACCCCGACCTGTTCAACGAGTTCGCCGTAGGCCGTTTCGAACGCCGCCGTCGCAGCGACCGCCGCATCTTCGGAGTCGGTCAGCTCACGAAACACGTCGAGCTTGGACTGCCCCATGGTCTCGCGCACAAAAGCGATGGCCTCCTCGAGGTCCTCGGCGGTATCGACCAGTCCGCTGCGCTCGGCGGCGAGCACGAACGCCCGCTCGACCAGCCCGTCGTCGCTCACCGTCGTGCCGGCCATGTCGAAGACGACGAGCTCAACGTCCACGTCTTCGGTGTCGAAATCATCAAGGTCCAGCTCAAGATCAAGGGGTGCGGTGCTCATGGGGTGCCTTTCAGGGTGAGGGAGGGAATGGCGAAATTGCAGACGGTCGAGATGACGTGTTCGGCCAGACCGAGCCCGGTGGTCATGCCGATTCCGGTGGTGGCCGCTACGAGGTAGACACCGGGTTCGGGCTGGTCGATGAGAAAGTCGGCACGCCCGGAGGCATAGACGCCCTGCCACCGCTCGAGCACCCGCGGGCGCGGCACGCCGAACAGTTCGGAGGTGAGCTGCAGCAGCTGTTCGAACGCATTCTCATTCTGGAATACAGAAACGGATGCCCCACGATAGTGAGTGTCCCCCACGATCAGCGAGCCGTCCTGCAGTTGGGTATACATCTGGTTGAGGTCCAGTTCGAACAGCAGCGGATACTCCCTCCGCAGCCGTTCGCCCAGAGTGGCTGCCGCCGGAAGGCTGGAAAATGCTCCGTAGCGCAGCAGCGACCAGCCGGTCAGCACCGGCGCGGGCAGCGGCGCGCGCAGGCCGGCGTCGACGCGCAGCATGTCGAGGCCGCACCGCACAATGCCGTCGCGCTCGGCGATCTCCGGGTAGAGCTGGTCGATGTCGTGGTTGACCGCCACGATCACCGTTCCGGCGTCGATCGGCCCGCGCGTGGTCGTGACCCGGCCCGGCCGCACGGCCGTCACCGCGGTGCGGTAGCGAAACTCGACACCCCGGCTGGCCAGGTACGCGGCCAGACCGGCACCGGCTTGGCGCGGATTGACCTGCAGGTCCCAGGGCAGGTGCGCGCCGCCCACCGCGGTGCCGTCGGCGAGTGGCAGACGCTCCGACACCTCCCTGGCATCGAGCAGCACGACGTCGGGCGCGCCGACGCCGAAGACCGACTCGGCTCCGCGCTGCGCCGCCAGCTCCCGCAGCACTGCCAGTTCGTCGTCGTGCCGGGCGAGCACGACCGTGCCCGACTCGCGCAGCCAGACTCCGGCGTCCGCTTCGAGCCGCAGCCAGAGCGGGCGGGACCGCAGGGCGAATTCTCGGGCCGGCCCACTTTGCGGGGTGAAACACAGGTGTCCGAAATTGCGAACGGATGCCCCGCCGATGGCCGCCGCGCGGTCCACGACGACCACGGACAGGCCCCGGTCGCTGGCGGCGAGGGCGTGCCCGAGGCCCACGATGCCGCTGCCAACGACGACCACGTCGAAGCTGGTCATCGAAACACCCGCCGCATCCACATGGCCAGTCCTTCGACCGCGACCACCGTCACGAGAATCATGAGCACGATCGTGGTGACCAGGTCGTAGCGAGACCCCTGGCCTGCGTTCAGCAGGTAGTAGCCGACCCCGCCACCTCCCACCAGGCCGAGGATGGTGGCCGCCCGAGTATTGGTGTCGAGCATGTAGAAGCTGTGTCCGATCAGGGCTTTCATTCCCTGGGGAGCCGTGGCGCCGGCGTAGACCTGCAGCCTCGTCGCGCCGGCCGCTCGGAGGGCTTGTTCCGGACCGGGTCTGACCTCTTCGAGCGCGTCGGCGAGCAGCTTGCCGAGCAGGCCCACGCCGCCGATAGCCAGGGCGATGGTGCCGGCCTGGGTACCAAGACCAGTCACGACGATGAGCACGATGGCCAGGATGATCTCCGGAATGCCGCGGATCGTCACGAGCACCAGCCGAAAGCCGGCCCGCACGCGTCTCGACGGCGCCACGTTGCGGGCGGCGAGCGAGCCGATCACGATCGAGGCGACGATCGTGAGAATCGTCGCGGCCAGGGCGATCGCGATGGTTTCGCCCATCGCCGCGAGCATTACCGGGGCGTCATAGCTTCCGAAGCTCGGCGGCCAGAACTTGGCGGCGGTCTCGGGCAAATACGACCAGACGGTGAGAAAGTCGCCCCATTTGATGTCGCAGATCCAGAGGCTGCCGATCACGATGAACGCGGCGAGCAGCCCCCAGACCGCGTTGCGCAGGCGGGCGTAGGTCCAGGGATGGTGCGAGGCATCCGCTTTCTGGCCGGTCACTCCGAGACGGCGCAGCAGCCGGTCGCCGATCCCGTGGCGGGTGGGCGCGAAGCCGAGCATGACGGTGCGCACGGCGCTCGACACGATCTCCATTACCACACAGAGTGCGAAAATGACCAGCGCGATGCCGAGTCCGAGCGAGTAGTTGAGCGATTTGAAGGCGTAGGACATCTCGAGACCGAGCCCGGCGACGCCGACGTAGCCGAGGATGACCGAACCGCGCAGGTTGATGTCGTTGCGGTGCAGCACGGTCGCTACCCACGACGGAAGCACCTGCGGCAGCACGCCGGAGAAGAATTCCTGCATTCGGGTTCCACCGGCGGCCCGAATTGCCAGCCGGGGGCCTTCATCGATCTGCTCTATCGCGTCAGCGAACATCTTGCTGATCATGCCGATCGAGTGGATGCCGATCGCCAGGATTCCGGGCAGGGTGCCGAGCGAGAACATCAGCACGAACACCATCGCGAGCACGACGTCGGGCACCGCCCGGGCCAGCACGCCGAGAAAGCGGGCGACGGCCATCCACCCACGACCGGGCGAGGTGTTCGCGGCGGCGAGCCAGGACAGCGGCACCGAGAAGAACGCGGCAAACAGGGTGCCGAGCAGCACGAGGCCCACCGTGAGCGCGGTCAGGTAGAGCAGCTCACCCGGCGCGGGAAAGCTGATGACCCCCACGCGAGCGAAGAATCGAGTGGCGTTCGACCAGCTCGCCACCATCTGCGGCAGCGAAATATCCACGCTGATCAGTGACAGAACGGATGCCGCCACCAGCGCCACGAGGGTCAGCCCGGCCGCGATTTTCTCCGGGTGAGCGCGGCGTTGCGGGGCCGGGGCGGGGGCATCCGCGTGGCCGGCTTGCGGGCGTTCGAGCGTGAGCGTCACCGGCGGTTGTCCCGCGCCGAGCTGAAGGTCGCCAGGTCGAGCTCGCCCTGTTCGTCGGGCTCGCTCGCTTCACCGGTGCCCAGCTCGGTGCCCAACTCGGTCTCGATCGCGTCGAGCTCACCGGTCGAGGTCGTGACGCGGCCGTAGATCTCCATCACGTTCTGCTTCGACAGCCCCTGCGTTATGGTGTCGAGCACCACCTGACCGTGGCGCAGGCCGACGATACGATCGCCCCAGGACAGGGCGAGGTCAACCTGATGCAGGCTGCACACCACGGTCAGACCACTGTCAATGGCGATCTCCCGGATCAGTGCCATGACCTGGTCGCTTGATTCCGGGTCGAGCGAGGCCACCGGTTCGTCGGCGAGCAGAATGCGCGGGTTCTGCATGAGTGCTCGCGCGATGCCGACCCGCTGCTGCTGGCCGCCCGACAGGGTGTCGGCGCGTTGGTAGGCCTGGGCGAGTAGTCCCACCCGGTCGAGATGGCCGAGCGCAGCCAGCTTGAGGTCGCGGCGGTACCCCCAGAGGCCCAGTCTTGGCCCACGCACCCGAAACAGGGCGCCGGTCAGTACATTTTCGAGCACGGTCAGCGACCCGACCAGTTCGAACTGCTGAAAGACGAAGCCGACCTGACCGCGCAGCGCACGCAGCGGCCGGCCCTTCAGGCTCGATACCGCGGCGCCGAGCACGGTCACCGAGCCCGAGTCGGGCCGGTCGAGGCCGTCGAGGTGTCGCAGCAGGGTGGATTTGCCCGAACCGGACAGCCCAAGCAATACGACAATTTCGCCGCGGCCGACCGTGAGCGACACGTCATTGAGGGCCGTCGTCTCGCCGAAGGTTTTGGTGATGTTGCTCACGTCGATCACCGGTTCCGCGCGCGAAGCGGAACCGGTGGTGACGCTGGACTTACTGGTTAGCCCTGGCACTGCGAGGCCGACGTCTTCACGCAGATGTCGCGAATGGTGTCGTAATACTTGTCGTCGACCGGCTCGGTCGCGTAGAACGTATCGCGAAAGGCCTGGGTGTCGGCGCTCGTCACGCCCGACGCGATGATGTCGTCGATGGTGACCTGGCCGAGCACCTCGGTGAGCTGGGTCTTCAGTTCGGTCGGCAGGGTGTCAGAGACGACGATCGGTGCACCGGGAACCATGGTCTCGGCGATGACCTTGACCTTGTCGCTCTTGGCGACCTCGCTGTCCTCGGCGAAACCGACCTCACACTCCTTGCCCTCGCCGACCTTCTGCACGCTCACGTCGTGCTTGCCGGCGAACACCGGGGTCACATCGGAGACCGGGTCGACGCCGGCTTCGAGCAGGTTGTAGGAGGGGAACAGGTATCCGCTCGTCGATGACGGGTCGACGAAGCAGACCTTCTTGCCGGCGAACTCGGCGAGGGAGGTGATGGCGCTGTCTGCCGGAACGATCGCCTGCGAGTAGTAGCCGGGCACCTCGCCCTCGGTCGTCACGATCGAGGAGATCGGAGTGATGGCCGCGCCGTTGTTGGTGGCGGTGATGTAAGTGAAGCCGGAGAACGAGGCCACGTCGATCTTGCCGGCGATTGCGGCTTCGATGAGGGCGGCGTAATCGGTGGACTCGTGGTATTCCACGGTCTTGCCGGTCTCCTGCTCGATGTAGTCCATCAGCGGCTGGTAGTTGGTCTGGGTATCGACCGAGTCGGGAACCACACCGAACACCAGGGTGTTCTCATCGGCGGCGTAGCTGACGCCGTCGATGCCAGTGCCGGCCGCGTCGGCGGTGTCCGCCGAGCAGGAGGCCAGGCTCAGGGTGAGCAGAACTGCGGCGCCGGCGGCGAGGGCCGTCTTGGCGCCGAGAGAAGTGGTGCGTGAAAAAGCGCTGTGGATTGCCACGTGAAACCTTCCTGAGTCGAGGGCATTACGTGTAGCCACGTTAGGCAGGCCGCGCCAACAGCACGGGAGCCCGGGGTAACCGGCAGGTGAACGCGCCGTGGCAAGTGCGCGAGCAGGAATCCGCTCACCCACGCGGATGCCCGCGCCCGCTCACTCAAACGGATGCCCCGCCCGGTCAAAGCCACTCGGGTCACATGCACAGTTTCGCGGCAGCCCCGAGCGGTACCGTGTGCATGCCACACCGATCGAAGGAGATCCTAAGTGTTCACGAGCCCCTACGGCCCCGTTGAGATTCCCACGCAAAGCATTTTCGACTACCTGTTCGGGGACCTGACCGAGGCCGAGCTGGATCGCACCGCCGTCATCGACGGTGCCAGCGGGGCCGCTCTCAGCTACCGCACCCTGGTCGATCAGATCACCCGGGTGGCCGGCGCTCTTGCCGCCGACGGCGTCGGTCCCGGCACGGTCGTGGGCCTGCTCTGCCCGAACACGCCGGAATTCACGGCCATCTTCCACGGGATTCTGCGCGCCGGAGCCACGGTCACCAGCATCAACTCGCTCTACACTCCCGACGACATCCAGCGCCAGCTCCACGATTCCGGTGCGACCTGGCTCGTGACCGTCACCCCGCTGCTGGCCGGCGCCAAGGCGGCAGCGCACGCGGCGGGCATCTCCGACGAGAACATCGTGGTGATCGATGGTGAGCCGGGGCATCCGTCGCTGGCTGATTTACTTGCAGTGGATGCCGCCGCCCCCGCCCTCAGCATCGACCCCGCCACGCACGTGGCTGTTCTCCCCTACTCTTCGGGCACCACGGCGGCGCCGAAGGGCGTCATGCTGAGCCACCGCAACCTCGTGGCGAACGTGCAACAGGCCCGCGATCTGATCGGGGTTATTCCAGACGACAAAGTGCTCGCGCTGCTGCCGTTTTACCACATCTACGGAATGACGGTGCTGCTGAACCTCGCCTTCAAACAGCGGGCCTCGCTGGTCACCATGGCCAAGTTCGACTTCGTCGAGTTTCTGCGCATGATCCAGGATCACCGCTGCAGCTACGTCTTTATCGCGCCGCCGATTGCGGTGGCCGTGGCGAAGCATCCGCTAGTAGAGGAGTATGACCTGTCGAGCGTGCACACCATCCTCTCGGGGGCAGCCCCGCTCGACGGTGCTCTCGCCGCGGCGGTGGCCACCCGGCTGGACTGCCGCATTCTGCAGGGCTACGGCATGACCGAGGTCAGCCCGGTGAGCCACCTGATTCCGATCGACGCGCCACACCTGTCGCGCGCGTCCGTGGGAGTGACCGTGCCGAACATGGACTGCAAGCTCGTGTCGACCGAAACCGGCGAAGAGATCGAGATTCCCGAAGACGGGGTCAGCGAGCCCGGTGAGCTGCTGGTGCGCGGCCCGAACGTGATGCTCGGCTACCTGAACAACGAGAAGGCCACCCGCGAGACCATCGACGCCGACGGATTTCTGCACACCGGCGACATCGCCACGGTCAGTGCGCTCGGCGAGGTGACCATCGTCGATCGCAGCAAGGAGCTGATCAAGTACAAGGGCTACCAGATCGCTCCGGCCGAGCTGGAAGCGCTGCTGCTCACCCACCCGCGCATCAAGGATGCCGCGGTGATCGGTGCAGCGGATGCCGACGGCCAGGAGATCCCGAAAGCCTTCGTCGTCGCCGTGGCTGAGTCGGCGGTCACGGCCGAGGAGATCATGGCCTACATCACCGAGCGGGTCGCCCCGCATAAGAAGGTGCGCGCGGTGGAATTCATCGACGCGATCCCGAAGTCGGCGTCCGGCAAGATCCTGCGCAAGGACCTGCGCGCCAAGGAGCGTGCCGCGACGGTCTAGTCGGCGCCGATCGACGCTTTAACCGGAGATGGTCCCCGCAGGGGTGGTGCCTGCGAGATTGACGACGGCCTGCACCGCGGCGTGGTCCGACGGCCAGCCGCCGACATAGCGCTTCACGTTGATGGCGGCCTTGCGCACGGGGACGCCGGGCGTGACGAGGAGCCAGTCGATGCGTTTGAGATTGCGCTGCGGCGAGCGATAGTTCAAAAACGTTCCCCACTCTTCGGTGAGACGTTCGTCTGCTGTGTTCCAGGCATCCAGAAGCAGGCCCTGGCCGGTTAGGCGGTCATAGGGGGCGGTATTCGCATCCGTATTGAAATCGCCGGTCACCACAGTGGGAAGCTGCGACGCCAACACGATGCGTCGAATTACGTCGGCGGATCGCAGCCGCGAGGTACGGGAGCGGTGGTCGAAGTGCGTGTTCACGGCCTGGAAATCGACGCCCATGGCGAGATCGTGAAAGACCGCGTCAACGACGACGCGCGGAGTGTGATTGCCCCACGAGGTGGAGCCCGGCCGCAACGGAGTGTCAGAGAGGGCCGTCTGCTTCCATTCGAGCACGCGCAGTCGACGTGAATCGTAGAAGATCGGGCAGCCTTCCCCGCCCTTGTTGGCTTCCCGGCCATATCCGATCGAGCGGTAAGGATCACCGAGCGCGTGGCGCACGAAGTTCGCCTGGTCGAACAGTGCTTCTTGAACGCCGATCAGTGCGGGCTGTTCCGCCGCGAGCAGACGTTTCAGTATTGGCCGGCGGTGCACCCACCGATCGGGGCTGCGCGGGTTGAGATGCGGCAGGCGCCGACGGATGTTGAAACTCATGACATGCAAATCCGGCGCGGCGACGGGGCCGATGAGTGCGCTGTCTGTCATGGGACCAGCCTATGGCGAGCGTTGTACTCCCGATCCGCAGTAGGTCGCACGCAGCGCCACGCTGGCCGGGCGAGGCGACCGGTAGACTTGCCGGGTCAAGCATCCGCTATCTCGGGGAGAATTCCACACGTGACCGCTGTTTCCAACACCTCTTCCCGCGGCGTCGCCGACACCGTTTCCAATGCCATTGCGACACCCGAGAAGGAGCAGCCCTACGGCGCGCTCGGGCTCAAGGCCGATGAGTACGCGAAGATTCGCGAGATTCTGGGCCGCCGCCCCACGAGTGGCGAGCTTGCGATGTACTCGGTGATGTGGAGCGAGCACTGCTCCTACAAGAGCTCGAAGATGTACCTGCGCCAGTTCGGCGACAAAGTCACCCCCGCCATGAAGAAGAACCTTATGGTCGGAATGGGCGAGAACGCCGGCGTGCTTGACGTCGGCGAGGGCTGGGCCGTCACCTTCAAGATCGAATCGCACAACCATCCCTCCTACATTGAGCCGTTCCAGGGCGCTGCGACGGGCGTCGGCGGAATCGTGCGCGACATTATCTCGATGGGCGCCCGCCCGGTCGCCGTGATGGACGCCCTGCGTTTCGGCGACATCACCGACCCCGACACCGCCCGTGTCGTACACGGCGTGGTCTCCGGCATCAGCTTCTACGGCAACTGCCTCGGCCTGCCCAACATCGGCGGCGAAACCGTGTTCGACCGGGTCTACCAGGGCAACCCGCTGGTCAATGCGCTCTCGGTCGGCGTGCTGCGCCACGAAGACCTGCACCTGGCCAACGCCCGCGGCGTCGGCAACCAGGTCGTGCTGTTTGGAGCCCGCACCGGCGGCGACGGCATTGGCGGGGCATCCATTCTCGCCTCCGATACGTTCAGCGCCGGCGGCCCGACCAAGCGCCCCGCAGTACAGGTCGGCGACCCGTTCGCCGAGAAGGTACTCATCGAGTGCTGCCTCGAACTGTTTGCCGGCAAGCTCGTCGAGGGAATTCAAGACCTCGGCGCGGCCGGCATCAGCTGCGCCACTTCTGAGCTCGCCTCCAACGGCGACGGCGGCATGTTCATCGAACTCGAGAAGGTGCTGCTGCGCGACCCCACGCTCACCGCCGAAGAGATCCTGATGAGCGAGAGCCAGGAACGCATGATGGCGATCGTCACTCCCGAGAAGCTCGAGGGCTTTCTCGCCGTCACCACCAAGTGGGACGTGGAGACCAGCGTGCTCGGCGAGGTCACCGACACCGGCCGCCTCATCATCAACTGGCACGGCGAAGAAATCGTCAACGTGCTGCCACGCACCGTGGCCGTCGACGGCCCGGTCTACGAGCGTCCGCTCGCGTACCCGACCTGGATCGACGCCCTGCAGGCCGACACCGCCTCCGTACTTCCCCGCGCACTCGACGGCGAGACCCTGCGCGAGCAGTTCCTCGACCTGCTCGGCTCGCCGAACCTGGCCGACCCGAGCTGGATCACCGACCAGTACGACCACTACGTGCAGGGCAACACGGCGCTCTCCTTTCCCGACGACGGCGGCATGATCCGCGTCGACGAAGAGAGCGGGCTCGGTTTCGCGATCGCGACCGACGCGAACGGCCGCTACTGCCAGCTCGACCCGTACCGCGGCGCGCAGCTGGCCCTCGCCGAGGCATACCGCAACGTCGCCGCGACCGGCGCCGTTCCGGCCGGCGTCAGTGACTGCCTCAACTTCGGCTCCCCCGAGAACCCCGAGGTCATGTGGCAGTTCCGTGAAGCCGTAACGGCCCTCGCCGACGGATGCCTGGAGCTCGAGATTCCCGTCACCGGCGGCAACGTGTCGTTCTACAACCAGACCGGCGACCAGCCCATTCACCCCACCCCGGTCGTGGCCGTGCTCGGCGTGATCGACGACGTCGCCCGCCGCATTCCGAGCGGCTGGCAGGACGACGGGCACAACATCTACCTGCTCGGCGAGACCCGCCTCGAGCTCGACGGTTCGGCCTGGGCCGGCGTCGTGCACGACCACCTCGGCGGTCGCCCACCCGTTGTCGACCTCGGCAAAGAGAAGGCCCTGGCCGGTCTGCTGCATGCCGCGTCGAAGGAAGCCCTGATCGACAGTGCGCACGACCTCAGCGAGGGCGGGCTCGCCCAGGCCCTCGCCGAAGCCGTCATGCGCTTTGGAGTGGGCGCGCGCGTCTGGCTGGGTGACATTCTGGATCGGGACGGGGTGGACGCATCCACTGCCCTGTTCTCCGAATCGGCCGGTCGCGTCATCGTTTCGGTGCCGCGCGAAGACGACGTGAAGTTCCTGGGCCTCTGCGCCGGCCGCTACATTCCGGTGCTGCGAATCGGCGTGACGGACAACACCCTGCACGCCCTCGAGGTACAGGACGTCTTCGCTGCGACTCTCTCCGAGATGCGCAATCGTCACCAATCCCCTCTCCCCGCCGCCTTCGCCTAACTCCCCAGCTCGCGAGAGCGCAAAAAGTGCTCGATTGAGAGGTCCAATCGGGCACTTTTTGCGCCTTCGCGAACCTGAACGAGCTTTGGGGTGTGGATAACTCATTTGACACCGAGACGGCGCGACACACTGTTGGCATGAATCGAGCTCGCAGGCTGCCGCTGGACTTCGAGGGGCGTCCATTCAGCACGGCCGAAGGCAGTGACGCGGGCCTGTCCAAGAAGCGGATGCGCGCGTCCGACCTAGCGCGCCCCTTTCCTGCAACGCGCACCCCGCGTGCAGATAGCAGCTCGGCAGACCTTCTCATCCGCGCCTACGCACAGCGGATGTCCGAATCAGACTTCTTCAGCCATGTGACGGCTGCGCGCGTGCACGGGCTCCCGCTGCCTTTTGCCGTCGAACACACGCAAACTATTCATGTCTCGACGGAGGAACCCACCCTGCGCGACCGGGTACTCGGTGTCCGCGGCCACCATGTCGCACCCAAGACGATCACCGTCGTTGCGGTGCGCGGCGTGCGCGTCACAAGTGCGGTGGACACCTGGTGCCAGCTGTCCACCATGCTTGGGCTCGACGACCTCATCCGGATTGGCGACACACTCGTGCGCCGCAAGCATCCGTTCGCCGAGATGCGTGACCTGCTCGCCGCCGTTCGACGGTATTCGGGGCGACGGGGCGTCAAGCTGCTGCGCGAGGCGCTGATCTGGATACGACCCGGCGTCGATTCACCCCGCGAGACCGACCTGCGGCTGCTCATCGTGCGGGCCAGCCTGCCCGAACCGGAGGTCAATGCCATCATCATGAGTCGCACCGGGGTGAAGCTCGCCACCGGCGACCTGGTCTTTCGCCGATATCGTGTTCTGCTCGAGTACGACGGCGGGCAGCATCGCACCGACGAGAACCAGTTCCACTGGGATGTTGACCGCCTCGACGCGCTCATGGAGGAGAGGTGGCGGGTGATCCGCATCAACAAATCCCACCTCCACAATCCCTCAGAGGTGATCCGCAGAGTAACGGTGGCGCTCATGGCCGGTGGCTGGCGTCCTGTCGCGAGAGCGCAAAAAGTGCCCGATTGAGAGGCCCAATCGGGCACTTTTTGCGCCTTCGCGAGGAACGAGAGTCGCTACTCGCGACCGGCTGAGACCCACTGGGGGTTGAATGATCGGGCGGCGACGATGCGGTCCGCGAGCGCGTCCAAGCGCGCTACGTGTGCGGCATCGAGACGGATGTTCGCGGCCGCGAGATTCTCGTCCACTCGCTCGGTGAAACGAGACCCGGGGATCGGGGACAGAGCAAGCCCGAGGGTGCGACCCTTGTCATAGAGCCAGGCAAGCGCGACCTGCGCTGGTGAAACTGCCGCCTCGCGAGCCACCGCGATCACCTCGTCGAGAATGGGCTGGTTGGCGGCGAGGGCATCCGGGGTGAACCGGGGAAACTTATGCCGCCCGTCTGCATCAGTGAGCGCGCTGCGGTCGAATCGCCCGGTGAGCCACTGGCGACCCAGAGGCGAATACGGGACGAACCCGACGCCCAACTCGATCGCGGTAGGGACAACGTGCCGCTCGACGTCTCGGCTGATAATGCTCCACTCGGACTGCACTGCGGCGATCGGGTGAATGGCGGCAGCGCGGCGCAGCTCGTCACCAGTCGGTTCGGAGAGACCGATGTGGCGAATCTTGCCCGCCTGAACCAGTTCGGCGAGGGCCCCGACGGTCTCTTCGATGGGCACGTCGGGGTCGACCCGATGCTGGTAGTAGAGGTCCAGGTGGTCGGTGGCGAGGCGCGCGAGGCTCAGATCGATCTGCTCGAACACGTAGGCACGGTCACCTCGGATGCCGCGTGCACCGATTCCTCCGCCCAAAAGGATTCCGAACTTGCTCGCCAGCTGCACCTCATCGCGTCGGGTGGCGATCAATCGGGCAATGGTGCGTTCGCTCAACCCTTTCCCGTAGACGTTGGCCGTGTCGATGAAGGTGAGGCCCGAGTCAACGGCGTGCGTCAGCGTGCGCAGGGCATCGTCGGGATCGATCGGGCCGTAGACCGGCGTGAGCGACATGCCTCCATAGCCCTGCGGGCTGACGGTGAGTCCGTCTCCCAGTGTGACTGCGGTCTGGATGGCGGGCGATGAAGTCATCTTGTCAGGATAGCCGCGCGGTGCCTCGGGGTCCCTCGTGTTACGTGCCGTCTCGCGAGAGCGCAAAAAGTTTCCGATTGAGAGGTCCAATCGGGCACTTTTTGCGCTTTCGCGTGAACACCTAGAGGAACGGCTCGCCGATGAGGGTCTCAGCTCGCTCCCAGAGACGACTCGCGACCGCTCGGTCTCGGGAGGTGCGGGTCGCCGGCTGACGGGTTGGCGCACCGCGGGTGAGCAGGCGCGGGCCGAAGTAGTCGCCGCCGTGGGCATCCGGGTCGATCGCGGCACGCACTGTCGAACAGGCTCCGTGATGCTTGCCCTGCGCGCCGACCAGAGTTTGCAGGCCGTCGATGACCCGCTTGGCCGGGGTGATTTCGTTGACACCGGGAAGGGTGGGGGTCAACCCCGAAATCGAATATCCCGGATGCGCCACCAGCGACTGCACCATGCCCGCCCCATTGGCCCGCAACCGTCGATCGAGCTCGAACCCGAACACCTGCATTGCGATCTTGGACTGCGCGTACGCCTTCCACCCGTTATACGTGGTGGCCAGCTGCAAATCGTCAAGCGAGGAATCCATCAGCCGGGAGATCAGCGACCCGAGGGACACGACCCGGCTGCCGGGAGTACGCCGCAAGGCCATGAGCGACCCCGCAGTCAAAGCAAAATGCCCGAGAAAGTTCGTCGCAAAGACCAGCTCGTTGCCGTCGAGGCTCACGGCGCGATCCGTCGGCGGGTGCACGATTCCAGCGTTGAGAATCAGGCCGTCGAGGCGAGGAAAAGCGCGCAGGGTTTCGCTGACGTCGCGAACTGACTGCAGATCGGCGACATCGAGCTGCAACACCGAAACGGATGCCCCCGCCACGCGGGCGCGAATCGCCGAGGCCGCGGCATCCGCTTTCACCGGGTTACGGCAGGCGAGCACGACGTGGGCGCCCGCGCCGGCGAGCTGCTCGCTAGTGAAGTAGCCGAGGCCGGCGTTGGCACCGGTGACGACAAAGGTCTTGCCGGTCTGGTCGGGCAGAGCCCGCGGGTTCCAGTTCATGAGTCCTGCTCGGCGACGAGCTGACGCCCGAAAACGTCTGTCTCGACGGTCACAGCGCCGAGATCTCCGAGCCGGCGGGAGTCACGACGCCGAGCTCGGTACGTGCGCGGTCGGCGGGTGCGGAAGCGGGTGCGGCTGCGCGGGAGCGGCCTGCTCGGCGACAGCAGCGGAAGTCGGCGCAGAGCCGGCGGCCCGCCCCGGCTGCACAGCATCCCCACCGGCGATCTTCACGTGGTGGTGGATGACCTCGGCGATGATGAAATTGAGAAACTTCTCGGCGAAGGCCGGGTCGAGATGGGCCTCCTCGGCGAGGCCGCGCAGCCGATCGATCTGCATGAGTTCACGCGCCGGGTCGGCGGCCGGCAGCCCGTGCGCTGCCTTGAGCCGCCCAACTTGCTGGGTGAACTTGAATCGCTCGGCCAGCAGATGAATGAGCGCGGCGTCGATATTGTCGATGCTTTCGCGAATGCTGTGCAGCTGCGCAATCGCAGCAGCGTCAGCGTCGCCGGGTAACTCCTCGTGTACGACCATACTTTTACGATAATGCATGGCCTAAGCGGATGCCGCCGCCTCCCGGCCGCCGGGCCGCAGCCAGCTGAATCGCAAGCGTTTCTGCGTCAGCAGGATGCCGAGCAGCACCAACAGCGCCCCGGTCGGCTCGTGCCAGGAGAATGTTTCGGCCAGCACGAGCACCCCCAGCACCACGCCAACGACGGGCGTCACGTAGGTAACCGTGGACGCGTTGGTCGGCCCCCAGGCGCGCAGAACGTTGATGTTCCAGATGTAGGCCAGGCCGGTGCCGAGCGCGCCGAGGGCCAGCAGGCACAGCACGATCGGCAGCGTCAGGTGCACCGGGCTCGAGGCCAGAACTGGGGTGAGCAGCAGCATGATCCCGCCGGCGATGCCGATATTGAGAAAAGCGAACGTGCTCGCTGCAATTGGGCGCCCACTCAGAAACCGGCGGGTGTAGCCGAAGGTGAAGCCGTAGCAGACCGCAGCGCCGAGGCAGGCCAGCTGGCCCCACAGGTCGCCGGTGAGCGAGGAATATTGCCAGGGCCCGATGATCACGACGACACCGATGATGCCGAGCACGACACCGGCCACCTGCGCACGCACGAGCTTCTCCACCCGAAACGCGAGTGTCGCCATGAGCGCGGTCATGATCGGAGTGACGGCGTTGTAGATGCTCGCGAGGCTCGAGGAGACGTACTGCTCGGCCCAGGCGAAGAGCAGGTGTGGAATCACGCATCCGCTAATTGCAATCACCAGAAAGTGCAGCCACACCACGCCTTCCCGCGGCAGTACCGGCCCGTTGCCTATGCGCGGACGGTTCACCAGCACGATCAGCCCCAGGGTCAGCCCACCGAGCACGAGCCTCGACCAGGCGATCTGCCCGAAGCTGACCCCGTCGAGAGCGATTTTCATGAACAGAAAGCTAGAGCCCCAGATCAGCCCCATACCGAGAAATTGCAGCAGGATGAGGCTCTTGCTGGCGGGAGGGGTCGGGGACACGTTCCGAGCCTATAGCTGGCGTCGGCGCACCAGTGCCGGCGCCAGAGCACAAGGTCGGAAAAGCGCCGAAGAATGGCAGCGGATGCTGCACGCCCCCCGCCTGACGTCCACCCCGGTCAAGGCGACGAAACCCGGTCTCGCCGGGTCGTCGCCGCATAACTCCTGCAATCTGTCGCCGGCGGCAGTACCGTGCCCCTGATTATGCGGAACTGAAAGTCCGCCATGAGCAATTTGCAGGAATTATGACGGATGGCTCGGGCTGCCTCGGTGGCTAAGCCAGGAAGTCCTCGCCAGGACCGGCCGAAACGGCCTCGAATCGGCCGTCGCGTCCCAGATTTCCTGAATTCGCCACCAGCCAGGTGCCGAACACAACACCTACTGGGATGTGTCGGCCCCGGCGCTCTGCTCCGCATCGCTTCCAGATTCCGGGACCGGACCGGCCGCACCCGAAGCAGCCTCAGGAGCACTTCCCGCGCTCGGACCAAAGCCGCCCCGCGGCCCGCCGCCGCTGATGGTGCCGCTTGGACCGGCCGGTCGCAGGCTGCGGTAGGTGACGAACCGGCCCTCGAACGCGTCAAGGCGTGCCTCGAGCCCGGCGCGCACGGCCGGCCACTCGTCGGCGAGGATCGAGTAGACGGCGCTGTCTCGCCAGGTTCCGTCGGCGCGCGGGCGGTCGCGGCGCAGGATGCCCTCGAATGTGGCCCCGATGCCGAGGATGGCGGCGCGGGAACGCTCGTTGATGGCATCCGCTTGAATCTTGACCCGGCCGAAGCCGTTCTCGAAGGCGGTGCCGAGCACGAGCAGTTTGGTTTCGGCGTTGACAGCGGTGCCCCAGACCCGCGGGTCGTAGGCGGTCCAGCCGAGGTGGATCGACTCGTTTACCTCGTCGATGTCGGCGAGGGTCGTGGTGCCGACGACGTCGCCATCGTTGGGGCCGCCGAGCAGACGCACCACGTAGGGCAGGCTTTCCCACTGAAAGTAGTCGTGTGCCCATTTGATGAAGCCGTCGACATCGCGGTGCAGCGTGGCCGGGCCGCCGCCATAGCCCGCGGCGAAGACTTCGGGGTGCGCGATGGCGCGCGCCAAGTCGGGCAGCACCGCACTTCCGAGCGGTTGCAGCTGCACAAAACGACCGGTCAAGGTCAGGGAATGGGGTCTCACGGCGTTCACTCGCCTAGTGTGACAGGTCAAAGTGAGGAATTGTGCCCTGATTGTGCCAACCGGGCAGATTGGGGGCCCGGTTGGCGATTACTTCTAGTCGATCAGGTCGTGCCGCACCACGATGGCTTCACGGTCGGGGCCGACGCCGATCGCGGAAATGCGCGATCCGCTCATGCCCTCGAGGGCGAGTACGTAGTTCTGCGCGGCCTGCGGCAGGTCGTCGAAGGTGCGCACGCCGGTGATGTCCTCGGTCCAGCCGGGGAAGTTCTCGTAGATCGGAACGGCGTGGTGAAAGTCGCTCTGCGAGACCGGAACTTCTTCAACGCGCACGCCATCGACCGAGTAGGCCACACAGACGGGAATCTCGGCCAGACCAGTGAGTACGTCGAGCTTGGTCAGCACGAAGTCGGTGACGCCGTTGATGCGCGCGGTGTAGCGGGCGATCGGGGCGTCGTACCAGCCACAGCGGCGCGGGCGCCCGGTGGTGGTGCCGAACTCGAAGCCGTTGGAGCGCAGGTATTCGCCCGACTCGTCGAACAGTTCGGTGGGAAACGGGCCGCTGCCGACGCGGGTCGTGTACGCCTTGACCACGGCGATGACGCGGTCGATGCGGTTCGGGGCGATGCCGCTGCCGGTCACCGCGCCGCCGGAGGTGGCGTTCGACGACGTGACGAACGGGTAGGTGCCGTGGTCGACGTCGAGCATGGTGGCCTGGCCGCCCTCGAACAATACGGTCTTGCCGGCGTTCAGGGCCTGGTGCAACAGCAGGGCGGTGTCGGTAACCATGGGGCGTAAGCGTTCGGCGTAACCGAGCAGTTCGCTGACGATCTCCTCGGCCTCGATGGCACGGCGGTTGTAGACCTTGACCAGCATATGGTTCTTCTGGTCGAGGGCTCCCTCGACCTTCTGGCGCAGAATGTTCTCATCGAACAGGTCCTGCACGCGAATGCCGACCCGGTTGATCTTGTCGGCGTAGGCCGGGCCGATGCCGCGCCCGGTGGTGCCGATCTGGCGCTTGCCGAGAAAACGCTCGGTGACCTTGTCGAGGGTGCGGTGATACGCGGTGATGACGTGGGCGTTCAGGCTCACCTTGAGCCGGGAGACATCGACGCCGCGTTCCGAGAGAGCGTCGAGCTCTTCAAAGAGCACCTCGACGTCGACGACAACGCCGTTGGCGATGACCGGGGTAACACCAGGACTCAGGATGCCCGACGGCAGCAGGTGCAGCGCATACTTCTCGTCGCCGACGACGACGGTGTGCCCAGCGTTGTTGCCGCCGTTGAACTTGACGACATAGTCGACCCGGCTGCCGAGCAGGTCGGTGGCCTTACCCTTGCCCTCGTCGCCCCACTGGGCTCCGATGAGTACGATCGCGGGCATTTAGTCTTCTCCTCGAATAACGAAAGCTTCGGTGGGCGGCGCCGGGTCGAAACCCGGGCTGCCGGTGTAAAGGGCCCCGATAATGTCGATGGCGTCCACGTCAGCATCCGTCAAAAAAGCCGTCAGGCGGGAGACCTCCTCGGCCTCACCGATCTCCTCGGCACCGCGGCGCAGCGCGAACAGGGCGCGGAGCACACCGCGGTTGGGTTCGTGGCGCCACGGAATGGGGCCGTGGCCGCGCCAGCCAGCCTTACGCAGGGCGTCGAGTCCGCGGTGGTACCCGACGCGGGCGTAGGCATACGACTCGAGGATGCGCCCCTCAGAGTGGGTCGCATCGGCCAGTTCAGCCCAGGCGAGCGGAGAGGTCGGATGCACCTGCACGACGCCGGCGATCTCGCTCCTCGCGGTTCGCCGCAGGGCTTCGAGCACCTCCGGTTCCGCGGGAAGAAGGGTCTCGGGCTCTGAAATCAAATTGTCGCCGGTCACACTGAATGCTATCAAGCCCGGGGCCGGTCTCCCCGGCGACGGGCCAGACGAGCCTGAAACGCCAGTCCCTAAATGGTTAGGCCTGGCTCTGCTGCCGCGCCGCGACCCGCCAGCCACCGTTGACGAACAGGTAGGTCGTCGACATGTTCAGCTCGGCGACGACCTCGCCGCGACGGGCGATCGCCTTGTAGACGACGACACCGGCGTGCTCGCCGAGGCGAATGATGGCGGGTTCGTGAATGCCGTAGCTCTCCCACGGAGCCGCCTGGTCGAAGTAGGCGGTGACCTGATCGCGCGTAATGACGGCCCCCGGCACAATCATCAGACCGTCGTCGGTCATTTCGCGCTGGTAGTAGGCGCCGCCGTTCCCGCCCAGAATGGCCTCCCATCCGGCGTTTTCTTCGTGGAGGAGTCGGGCCGGAAGATCGTCAGTGATCGCAGTCATACCGTCACGCTAGCCCGTATTCAGCCCGCAAACCAGTAAAGATCAGAACCGGTGCTGAACCACCCAGGCATGCATGGTCACGGCGGCGGCCGCCGAGGCGTTGATCGACCGGGTCGAGCCGAACTGGCTTATTTCGACGATGGAATCGGCGGCGGCGATGGCCGCTTCCGACAGGCCGGGGCCTTCCTGACCGAACAGAAGCACGCAGCGTTCGGGAAATGTAAACGTCTCGATGATGACGCTGCCGGGCACATTGTCGATGGCGATAATCGGCAAGTCACCCTTCAAACACCACTCGACGAACGCGGCGACATCCACGTGGTGCAGCACGTGCTGGTAACGGTCGGTGACCATGGCGCCGCGCTTATTCCAACGCTTGCGGCCGATGATATGCACCGTGTCGGCGCCGAACGCATTGGCGCTGCGCACGATCGAGCCAATATTCATGTCGTGCTGCCAGTTCTCGATGGCCACGTGAAACGGATGCCGATGCTCGTCCAGGTCAGCCACGATCGCGGCCATATTCCAGTAGCGGTAGCGGTCGATCACGTTGCGGGTGTCGCCGTGCTCGAGCAGGTCGGCGTCGTAACGGTCTTCGCTCGGCCATTCCCCCGGCCAGGGACCGACGCCGTAGGTTGAGCGCTCTGGCGTGGAGTTGTCGACTGCAGATTCTGACACTACCCAACCGTATCCTGCCAACTCCGCCCAGAATTGGGGTTTCGGTGCGCCTAAATTCTGGCTAGGGTTTCGGTATGTCTAAAACGGATGCCCCCGCCCCTGACCGCGTGCTCGCCAAGGCTCCCACCACGGTCGCCTCCAGCCGCCTGCTCTGGCTGCTCGGACCGGCCCTCGTCGCCGGGGTCGCCTACCTCGACCCGGGCAATGTCGCGAGCAATATGACCGCCGGTGCCCGCTACGGCTACCTGCTGGTCTGGGTGGTGGTCGCCGGCAACGTCATGGCCTGGCTCATCCAATACCTCTCGGCGAAGCTCGGCATCGTCACCGGGGCGAGCCTGCCCGAGATCCTCGGCGTGCGCATGAAGCGGCCCACCGCGCGCAGGCTGTACTGGATCCAGGCCGAACTCGTTGCCATGGCCACCGACCTGGCCGAGATCATCGGCGGCGCGGTCGCCCTCAACCTTCTGTTCAACCTGCCGCTCATCTGGGGCGGCGTGATCACCGGCACCATCTCCATGGTCGTGCTCATGGTGCATTCTCGACGGGGGCCGCGCATCTTCGAGCGCGTCATCATCGCGCTCATGCTCATTATCACGATCGGTTTCACGGCCGGCGTCTTTATCTCCCCGCCGGATGGCGGTGGCGTGCTCGCCGGAATGGTGCCCCGCTTCGAGGGGTCGAACTCGGTGCTCCTCGCCGCATCCATCCTGGGTGCCACGATCATGCCGCACGCCATCTACGCGCATTCGTCGCTCACCCGTGACCGGTTTCCGGAGTGGCAGGGCATCGTGGCCACGCGTCGCCTGCTCTGGGCCACGAAGTGGGACGTCACCATTGCCATGGCGATCGCCGGAACGGTGAACCTGGCGATTCTCCTGCTCGCGGCATCCGCTTTGCAGGGTGTGGATGGAACCGACACGCTCGAGGGCGCTTACGCGGCGCTGAAGGACACGCTCGGGCCGATCGTTGCGACCCTGTTCGCCGTCGGGCTGCTCGCGTCGGGGCTCGCCTCGACCTCGGTCGGGGCTTATGCGGGGGCCGAGATCATGCACGGCCTGTTGCACGTGCGCATTCCGCTGCTGCTGCGCCGACTGGTCACGCTGATTCCGGCGCTGTTCATTCTCGGGGTGGGGTTCGACCCCACGCAGGCGCTCGTGCTCAGCCAGGTGGTTTTGTCGTTCGGCATTCCGTTCGCGCTGATTCCGCTGGTCTGGCTCACCGCCCAGCGCGGCCTGCTGGGAACCTTCACCAATCGCTGGTTCACGACCGCTGCCGGGGTCGTCTGCGCGTTGGCGCTGGTGGCGTTGAACGTGGTACTGCTCGTACTGGTGTTCACCGGCGCGTGACCCGGATACCCTGAGAGGGTTATGACGCACACGACCGGCGCGGCCGAGGACTACCTCAAGACCATCTATGCCCACACCGAGTGGCAGACCGATTTGATCACCCCGTCGGCGCTCGCGGTGCGACTGGGCGTGGCACCGTCATCCGTCACCGAAATGGTCAAAAAGCTTGCAGCGAGCGGGCTCATCACCCACGTTCCCTACGGCCCACTGGCGCTGACGGATGCCGGCCGGCTGCGTGCGACCGCCGTCGTGCGGCGGCATCGCCTGATCGAGACCTGGCTGGTCGGCGAGATGGGCTATGACTGGGACCAGGTACACGACGAAGCCGAGATTCTCGAGCACTCCATCTCGGATCGCCTGCTCGAAGCCATCAACGCGCGGCTCGGTTTTCCGGCGCACGATCCGCACGGCGACCCGATTCCGGCCGCCGATGGCACCGTGCTGCGGCCGCCGGCCGTGCTGCTGGCCGACGCCACGGTCGGGCACCGGGCTGCCGTGCTGCGAATCAGTGACCGCGACCCGTCCGTGCTGCGCGTGCTCGCCGCCGACTTGATCGGGCCGGGCACCGAGTTCACACTCAGCGCGCCCTTGACCATCGTTCTAGCGGATGGCCAGAGTCGCCTGGTCACGCCCGCTGCGGCCGCGTCAATCTGGGTGACTGCCTGAGGCTGGGCAGCTTTCACGGACCGAGCAGCCCCAAGGGAATTACCGCAATTCCGTCAGTGCGCCGGTAGGCGACTTTTCCGGTCGTGATAACCGCCGAATCCACGAGGTCCGGGCCGATCTCATCGGCCAGCCATCTCAGATGCCGCGTGTCCTTATCGTCTACGGTTCCGGACAGCTTTACTTCCAACGCCACCACCCGGCCGTCCGGTCGCTCGATAATGAGATCCACTTCGTGCTCGCCGCCGTGGGTTCGCAAATGATGCACAGATGCCCCCGCAGCTTGTGCGTAGACGCGCACGCTCAGAGTCACCAGGGATTCAAACAGAGCGCCCAGCATCGGACCGTTGCGAAGTTCAGCCGGGCCGATATCTGCCTTATTGATCAGCGTCTCCGCTGAAACACGGAGGAGGCGCGCGGCCAGCGCAGGGTCGGCGAGGTGGTGCTTGGGCGCCTGCCCCAATCCTTTGAGGCGATTTCTGCTCGGCAGCCAGCCGGGAACCTGGTCCAAGAGCCACAGCTTGGTGAGCATTTCCCGGTAGTCCTGCGCGGTGGCTTTTGAGGGTTTGACTGCATCGCCCGGAGTCGCCGCGCGGATAATGCTGTCGTAACTCGCCGTCGTCGAGCTGGCTGCAGCGTAGGCCGCCAGCCACGCTCTGAGCGTTGCCGGACGCCTGACCGCATACCCCGCCTCGGGAAAATCGTGCTCAACGATTGCCGAGAGATAGCCGTCGAGCGTTGCCGATCTATATTCCTTCGTTTGGAGTCGGATCGCCGGAAACCCCGACCGCGTCACCTCGGAGGCATAGTCCTCCAAAGTCAGTGGGCTTGCGCCTTCTATTGCTGCAGGCGGGCCGGCAAGAAGAGTCCCTAGTGAGACTGTAGGCGGGGTGAGCTGCCGCTCGGAGAAGGCCATCGGTCGCATCCGCAGGTGCACAATACGGCCGGCACCGGAATGCGCAGGCGCCTTCGTCGGGCTTGCGCTGCCGGCCAGGATGTACTGACCTGGCCGTGCATCGTGGTCGACGCTGCGGCGAACGGTATCCCAAATCGCTGGAAACGTCTGCCATTCATCAAGCAAAACCGGGCGCGACAACCTCGTTATCCGCTCGCGGTCTGCCTGCAGCAATGCGAGCTGATCCGGATCGTCGAGCTGAATGATGGACCCAGCCCTCCGCGACGCTGTGGCAGTCTTTCCGACAGCCTTTGGCCCGTCGAGGGCGATGGCCGGCAACCCGGCGAGCATGGCTGTCAATTCGGCATCGACGATGCGCGGCGAGTAGTCCATAGGGCTAGGTTACCATTTCTGGGGCTCATACTTTACTGTTTCAAGTCCCTGTGCGTTACCGTTTCCGGAGGCCGTACTTTACTATTTCCGAAATTGGTGGCTGAGGCCCGTCGAGCGGCGACGTGGGAGCACGCGGCGGCATCCGCTTATTTGAGCGATACCCGTAACCGCGGGGAAACGTCGCGCAGCTAGGCTGAGAGTCGACGAAAAGGAGCGCCTGATGGCACGACGCGACGAGATCGAATGCTGGCTCACCGACATGGACGGTGTGCTCGTGCACGAGAACCAGGCCCTTCCGGGGGCGGCCGAGCTGCTGCAGCAGTGGACCGACTCGGGCACGCCGTTTCTGGTGCTCACCAACAACTCCATTTTCACCCCGCGCGACCTGAGCGCCCGGCTGCGTTCGAGCGGGCTGAATGTGCCGGAGGACCGCATCTGGACCTCCGCCCTCGCGACGGCGGATTTTCTGAAGTCGCAGGTTTCCGGCGGCACCGCCTTCGTGATCGGTGAGGTCGGCATCACGACCGCGCTGCACGAGGCCGGGTTCATCATGACCGAGACCGACCCCGACTACGTGGTCGTCGGCGAGACGCGCAACTACTCGTTCGAGGCGATTACCAAGGCGATCCGGCTGATTCTGGGCGGCGCGCGATTCATCGCGACCAACCCCGATGCGACCGGGCCCAGCAAGGACGGCCCGATGCCGGCGACCGGCGCGATCTCGGCGCTGATCTCCAAGGCCACCGGCATGGAACCCTACGTCGTCGGCAAGCCCAACCCCATGATGTTCCGCTCGGCGATGAACAAGATCGGCGCGCACTCGGAGAACACCGGCATGATCGGCGACCGCATGGACACCGACATCGTCGCGGGCATTGAGGCCGGGCTGCACACCATTCTCGTAATGACCGGCATCAGCGACGAAGCCGAAATCAACCGCTACCCGTTTCGGCCCGATGAGATCGTGGCCGGCGTGCACGAGCTGCTCTCGCCGGAGCTCATCGAGAGCGACGAGATCTAGGCGCCTCCTCCACAGGCGCCGGCCTGCGGCGTTGCCCCGCCTGAGATCGCCACGGAACAGCCACCACCGAACGCCCCGGGTACCACCCACCGCTGGTCGAGGATGGTCGAGCAGCCACGGGATCGCCGCGCCGATCTCGGGAACGCCATCATCCCCGGGTCGAGCGGGCCAAGGCGACCCCGCATCCGATCTCGGGAACACCCCCGTTGGTCGAACCGGCCAGAGCCCCGTATCTGATCGCGAGAACCGCAGCAACCCCTGGTCGAGCCTATCGAGACCGCCACAGTCCTGCGATGGCTGGCTGCGCCGCCCAGCCATTCCGTCGGTCGAGTGCAGTTCGGGCTACTTGTCCCAGTTGGGTTTCTCGGCTGGTGTGGCGGCGCGGTTTTGGCCGGCGGGGCGCCAGGTTTGGGTGGGGTCGAACAGGAGCGGGCCGCGGATCCAGGGGCGGCCGTCTCGCATGTCGATGTCCCAGCCTGAGGTGTCGATGCTTGAGTGGGCGGCATTGCAGATCAGCACGGCGTTATCGATATCGGTGAGGCCGCCCTGGCGCCAGGGGACGACGTGGTGAACCTGGGTGAGATGGGGTGGCACGGTGCAGCCGGGGATGACGCAGCCGCCATCGCGGGCGGCCAATGCTCGGCGTTGACTGGCGGTGAAGAACCGGTTACTGGCGCCGAGGTGCAGGATCGTGCCGTTGTGGCCGAACAGGATGGGTTGGTAGCCGCCGGCGCAGATGAGTTCGTCGACTTGGTTGGGGGTGAGGGGGCCGTCGATGCCGTCAATCCAGCCGGCGCCGCGGCCGTCGAGGAGGTCGTTGATGTTGATGTGTACGAGCACGGTGGGGGCGGCTCCGCCCATGGTGGGGGTGTCGGGGTGCCGGGCGGCGGCTTCAAACACGGCGCGGAGGATCCCGGCCTGCTTTTCACTACGGGAGCGGGTGTCGTCGGGGTGCTGCGGGCACGGACCGTGCGGGTCGGGACTGAGCGGGTCGGGTGGGTCGGCGCCGAGCGTGTCGCTGGCCTCCATTTTCGCACCCGCCTCGCCCGCCTGGCCAATTTCGGTGGCTTGGCCCGCCGCGGTGGCGTTCCGCGCCTCGCTGGTCGCTTCTTGTGCCGCTTCGTTGTCGCAGTTCTGGTTGTTCTGGCGGTTCTGGCCGTCGATACCCATCTGCGCGCCGTCGACCCCAGCTTCGGTCTCGCCGTTCTCGTCATTGTCGTTTGTGGTGTCGGGTTCGGGTTCGGTCTCACGGAACGCGACCAGCGCGCGCGGAGTGGCGTCGGAAACTCGACTCGTACCGGACGCCGCGCCGGAAGCCGTGCCAGAGGCGGTGCCGGACGCCGGGGTCGCAGTGCCTCCGGCACCGGGAACGGGGTTGGCCGCCGCGGCGGACAGGTACGCATCAAAAACGTTGCCAACGATGGCGCGGTCGAGGGTGGTGAACCAGCCGTTGAGGCTGTAGCCGCCGTTGCTGAGGGTGCCGAAGGTGAGCCAGCTGCGCCGTTCGGTCGGGGTCTCGCCGGGCGCGGTGCCGTCGGGGGCGAGGCGTGCCTTCCACTGGATGCCCTGCTGCCGCAGCAACTCCGGCGCGAAGGCGATGCCAGCACCGGGCAGGCCTTCAGTTTCGGGAGTGATCGCCCCGGAGCCGCTGGCGACCAGGGAGCGTTCGACCCGGTCGAGGTCGGAGGCCAGCACCTCGGAGCGCAGGCCGTCGAGCACCTGCACGATCACCCGCGCCTGTTCCAGCCCGAGCCCCCCGCCCTGCAGAGCGTCACCGAGAACGGGGTAGGTGGGGGCCAGCGGGCGGCCGAGCAGCATTCGCTGGCCGGCTTTCTCACCGAGCGCGGACCGCTGACGCACCTCGCTGCGGGACAGTCGGGCGAGGGTGCAGACGAGTTCGACGCCGCTGCGGCAGCCGAGCCGACGGGCCAGCGTCGGCGCTGCCAGAGTCGCCGCCGCACCCGCCACGCTTGGCGCGGCCGCATCAGCCGCAGCACCCTCCGGGGTCACGGATTGCGCAGCAGCATTGTCAGAACCAGCATTATGCGAACCAGCACTGCCCGCGGCGGCGACACTCTGATCACCAGCCGCCTGAGCGGCGGCTTTCGCTGCGGCAGCATCAAAGTACTGGGAGCGGCGCAGCACGTCGGTCGTGGAGAGCACCCGGGCCCCGTCGACGACCCGGCCCACGCTCTCCACCGCCAGCAGCAGGGTCAGTGATTCTTCATCGCCCAGCAACCCGAACGACACCCCACCCAACGCCGCCAACAGAATCTCCCGAGCCTGCTCCACCGCCACAACGACGGGGTTCGAACTGGCCTCGCTCGGGTTTTCCACGAACATGGGCGCCATTGCCTCCTTCACGCCAATTCTACCGTAAATCGAACACAAAAGCGAGAGAACCTCAAAAATAATCCCCGCGAGAAATTGGGCCGCCTGATTTACGCTCGTCACCAATGAGGCCACGTCCATGAGGAAAAACAGGGAGCATCAGGCGTGATTCATCGTCGAAGCGTCTACTGTAAGCGCCAAGCCTACGAATTTATGACTGATTTTTCATCACGAATGTGCCCAAACGTTTGCGCCGGGACCACAGAATCAACGTCAGCCCCGAAGGGCTTCAAAACTCAGCCACGAGCCCGCGCATTTTCGGGTGCTTCGTGCTCATGACCGCTCCAGGCTGGCCACAGCTGCCGGCGCGGCCGGCCGCGCCGGCAGCATCCGCTCGCGCGTGTAGCTTTCGGCCACGCGGTCGAACCTACGGGGCGCTCGTTCCCACGGTCACGAGCGCCGATCCATGCGGGGTCAACATCCGCTCCCGCACCAGAGGCGACGCCGACGACCTCGTGGCCTGGCCGAAACCGCAACGACATGAACGGATGCCGCCCGTGCGCGGCGTGCATGTCCGACCCGCAGATTCCCACCACGGTGGAGCACACGAGCACCTCATTGGCGCCGGGAACGGGTATTTCGATATTCTCGAGCACGACATCGGTGGCGGAGTTGACCACGACGCGAACGATTGCTGAGGGCTGCCAGATCAGTAGACCGTGTAGCCGCCGTCGGCGACGAGTATCGAACCGGTGATGAACGACGCTGCTTCGCTGGCCAGGAAGACCACGCAGGGCGCGATCTCCTCGGGCAGGGCGAACCTTTGCTGCGGTGCGTCTTCAACCCAGTAACGCTGGAATTCGGGCCGGTCGACCGGTGCCATCTCGGTCTTGACATAGCCGGGGGCGACCGCGTTCACGCGGATTCCGAGTGGGGCCCATTCGGCCGCCAGAGACTTGGTGAGATGGTGCACGGCCGCCTTCGAGGCGTTGTACGCGGGCTGCATTTGCGGGCGGTTGACGATGATCCCCGACATCGAGCCGATGTTGACGATGGCGCCCTTGCCCTCGGTGCGCATGTGGGCACCAACCGACAGGCTCGCTTTCCAGAGCGCGCGAACGTTGAGGTCCCAGACCGCGGCCCATTCGTCGTCGGTGACATCGAATGCCGGTGCGTGGTAGCAGGTGCCGGCGTTGTTCACGAGAATGTCGATCTTGCCGAGGCCGGTGATGGCTTCCTCGGTCATGCGGGCGACCTGATCGTCTTTGGTGATGTCGGCCTGGATAGTGACGAAGTCATACCCGGCAGCCTTGGCCTCCACCGCAACGGCGGCGTTGCGTTCGGCGCTTCGCCCGGCGATTGCGACGTGGGCGCCGGCCTGGGCCAGCGCGAACGCGAAGGCCTTGCCGAGCCCTTGGTTGCCGCCGGTGACTAGGGCTGTTCTTCCTTCGAGGCTGAATACATTCATGGTGGTGCTCCGTTTCTCTCGGGACTAGTTCGGGTAGACGATGGACTTGAGGCTGTCTTCGTTCCGATCGCTGTCGAGGGCTTCCGCGACATGCTCCAGGTCGAATTTGCCGGTCACGAGCGAGTCGAGGTCGACCTGTCCGGAGGCGACCAGGTGGATAGCGGTCGGCCAGGTGTCCACGTAGCGGAAGATGCCGGTGACGGTCAGTTCCAGGTTTTGAATTTGCGACACCGGCAGGATCATCTCGGGGTTGCCGAGCCCCACCAGAACGACCGTGCCGGCTGGCCGCACCGAGCGGATGCCGCTGTCCACGGCCCGCGCGGAACCGCTGGCGTCGATGAACGCGTTCACGTCAAGGCCCAGCGTTGCCGGGTCTTCGGCCACGGGGTCGATGACCCGGGTGGCTCCGAACTTCAGCGCACGCTCACGCTTGGCTGCAATCAGGTCGGAGACGATGATCTCGCTCGCGCCGAAGGCCCGCGCGGTCTGGGCGGTGATAATGCCGATCGGGCCGGCGCCGGCGATGAGAATCGATGACCCGGGGACGATACCAGCCTTGCGGATGCTCGCGATGGCGACCGAGAGCGGCTCCAGCAGGGCGGCAACCTCAAACGACACCGAGTCGGGAATTGCGTGGGCGAATTCGGTCTGGATCGTCACGTAGCCGCAGAAGGCACCGTCGATGGGCGGGGTTGCGTAGAATTCCATCTTGGAGCACAGGTTGTACCGGCCCGCGCGGCATTCCCGACACAGCCGGCAGGCGCGCTGCGGTTCCACGGCCACGCGCTCCCCCACGCGAGCGGGATCGACGTCCACTCCGACCGCCACGATGGTGCCGCTGAGCTCATGGCCCAGAACCAGAGGGGCATCGACGATGAAGTCGCCGATTCGGCCTTCGCGGTAGTAGTGCACGTCGGAGCCGCAGACGCCGACCGCGGCCACCTTTACAAGCACCTCATCGGCGCCGGCCGTGGGCACGGCACGGTCCTCGATCGTCAAGTCCTGTTGTTTCAGCAAAACGCTCGTTCGCATTGTCGCCGGGAGCGTGGATGAACTGGCCATGACTAGTCTTCTCTCTGAACTGGGTGGGATTCGTAGGGACTGAAAAATAGGGCTCGGCCGGAGACGATGTATTCGGCGCCCAGGGAGCGGGCGGAGTCGGCCACCACTGAGGTGACGCCGCCGTCAACGCCGACCGGCAACATCCGCCAATCGAACGACCCGATGGGTGCGGTCGAGGGCGACGAGTCTGTGGCATTGCCCTGCGATGTCCAGGCCCACAATCGGGTCAGTCAAACCCGCCCCGGCCTTCGCAGCGGCAATCGCCGTGGTGAAAGTCGCCCACGAATCCTCGGGGTGCTGCTCGCCGCATGAAGGCACACGCTGCTTCCAGCACCGAAACGTCGTTGTCGCTCACATGAACCCCGGACACTCTCTTTTGTCTAGATCTTTATCCTGATGGGGCCGTACTCAAATGTCAAGTTGCCCGCTCATATGAGAGAATTAGCGTGCGAGAATGGATTCTCGCGTAGAGCCCGAGGTCAAGGAGAGTCATGGATATCGGTCCCAGCGAACTTGTTCAGATGGCTTTTGTCGCCCAGCAGCACTATCGCGCCGGAAAATCTCTCGTCGAAATCGCGGACGATATCGACATGTCACGCTTCAAAGTCGCTCGTCTTCTCGCGCGCGCCCGAGAAACCGGGCTCGTCACCATTCGGGTGAATACCCCCGGCACCCTGCACGCCGATCTCGCTTCTCGACTGGCGAAGGCCTACGGACTGAACCGGGCGATTGTGGCCAACACGACCACCGATCTCAGCCCGGCCATTCGCACCGAACTGGGGCGGATTACGGCCAACCTGCTTACCGAGATCGTCACGGAGTCCGACGTGCTGGGCATTGCAAGTGGACGCACCCTCACGGCCATCGTGGATCAGCTCGACCGGCTCGCGCCGTGCGATGTCGTGCAGCTCACCGGCCTGGCCGGGGATCCCAGCCAGACCTCCAGCGATCTGGTGCGACGAATCTGCGAGATTTCTGGCGGTCGCCCGTACCCGATCTATGCCCCGCTCGTCGTTTCCGATTCGCAGGCTGCCGAAGCTTTCAAACGTCAGCCATCCATTCAAGCCACATTTCAGCGGATGAGCCGAGTCACCAAGGCGGTGCTCGCGGTCGGCAGCTGGGAACCACCGGAGTCGCAACTCAGTGATGCCCTCAGCGGCGAGGAGCGCGCCGAACTGCTCGCACGCGGCGTACGCGCCGAGATCAGCGCCACCCTGCTCGATGAGCGAGGCCAGCGCGTGCCGGCCCTCGAGGGCCGCACGCTCGCGATCGACATCGACCAGCTGCGTGATATTCCCGAGGTCATCGTCGTGGCCGGTGGTGCGAAGAAGACGGAGGCGTTGCGGGCGGCGCTCAATACCGGGATTGTGACGATTCTGGCGACCGATTCCCACACGGCCCAACGACTTCTGGGCGGCGCCCAGCGAGTTCAGTGACCCGGCGCACACGCAAACGGTTTCGCCGCTGGCGAGAAAACTTTCTCGCCAGCGGCGCCACCGTTGTGTCAATAGGACGCTAGCTACTCGCCCTGTCCCGGCAGGTTTTCAAAGGCGATATCGCCCGTGATGAGGTTGCCAGCGATCAGTTCACTGAGCGCGTCGAGGAACGTCGGACGGTCGCTGACAACGTGCTCGATAGCGTCACCGACGTTGTCGGTCGTGATCGGGGGCATGAGGTAGACGAGGTTCTTGTCGACGTCTTCTCCGCGGGCGATCTTTGCGGCGACCGCGACACCGGTGGCGAGCTGAACGGTACCGTTCTGCAGGCTCGTGCCGATGAAGTCACCGTTCTGAACAGCGTTCAGGCCGTCTTCGATGCCGTCGATACCCACAACGGGCACGCCCTCGATGCCGGCTTCGCGCAGCGCCTGCACGGCGCCGAGGCCCATGTCGTCGTTCTGGGCGATGACACCGTCGATGTCGCCGCCGAACGCGGAGATCCAGTTCTTGACCTTGTTGATGGCTTCGTCGCGGCTCCAGTTGGCCGTGTCCTTGGCCAGAACGGTGATTCCGGGGTTTTCGGCCAGGACGTTGTCGATTCCCTGGCCACGGTTGATTTCACCGGATCCGCCGAGGGGGCCCTGCAGGATCACGACATTTCCGGAGCCGCCGAGGGCTTCCATCATCATCTCGGCTTCCTGCTCGCCAGCCGTGACGTCGTCGGGCTGAACGCTGCCGGCAACTTCGGAATTGTTCAGCGTTGCGTTCACGTCAAGGAACGGAATGCCGGCAGTCTTGGCCGCAGCAACCTGCGGCTGGAGGGTCTCGAGCTGCACCGGTACGACGACGATGGCGTCAACGGCAGCGCTGATGTACTGGTCGATCTGGTTCGCCTGGGTGCTGACATCCATGCCCGCTGAATTCCAGAGAATGTCAATGTCATTCTCTTCCGCATAACGGTCGATGCCTTCCTTGCCCTCAGTAATGAACGACGACATGTCGTAAACCGTCACACCGATCGTGACCCGGTCGCCGGCGTCCGCGCCCTGATTGGCCGTGGGGTCGCCCGCGCCGCACGCGGTGAGCGAGAGCGCGGTGAGCCCTGCAATCGCGATTCCGGTCGCGCGACGGATGTTGCCTGTGATCTTCATTGATTCCTCCGTGTTGAGTTTCCCGGTGCCGGGAGTGGATGGCGCCAGTGCGAATGCACGTGGGCCAAGTGAGTGGCGACGAAGCTAAACGCGTCGTTTGGAGGCCCACACGTCGACCGCGACGGCCGTGACGATGAGCACCCCCTTGATGACGTCCTGCCAGTAGGCGGGGACAGTGAGGATATCGAGTCCGTTATTGAGGGTTTGAATGAGCAGGAGCCCGAGCGCAGTGCCCCAGATGGTGCCGCGGCCACCGAGCAGGCTGGCGCCGCCGATCACGACGGCCGCAATGGCGTCGAGTTCGTAGCCCTGGCCAAGGTTCGGCGACCCGCTGATCACGCGCGAGGAGAGCATAATTCCGGAGAGCCCCGCGAGCGCGCCGCTGATCGCGTAGACGCTGAACAGGATGCGCCCGGTTTTGACACCGGCGATCTCGGCGGCCAGACGATTGCCGCCGACGGCGTAGACGCGCATCCCGTAGGCGGTTCGCTTCATCATGATGCCGAAACCCACGATGCTGACGATCATCAGGATCACGGGGATCGTCAGCCCGAAGATTTCAGTGTTGGCGATCTGGCCGTAGGCTTCCGGCAGCCCGTTGATTGGTGCGCCCCCGCCCACGACGAAGGCCAGGCCGGATGCCAGGGTAAGCATGCCCAACGTCGCAATGAACGGTGGCACGTTGATCACCGAGACGACCAACCCGTTGATCGAACCGGCGATGAGGCCCACGGCCACGGCCACGAGCAGTGCCAGCCAGATGCGGTCGGGGAACGTCTTGGCGGTCAGGGCGCCCGACATCGCACTGAGCGCGATGATGCTGCCGACGGACAGGTCGATACCGCCGGTGAGAATAACGAGGGTCTGACCGAGTGCGATCAGCGCAAACGGCGCCGCAGCGATGAGGATCGTGACGACATTGTCGACGGTTCCGAATCGTGCGCTGCGATAGAGGAAGAACGAGATGATGAGAACCATCACGATCACCATCGCGTAGCGAACCGCGAGGTCCTGCAACCATTGGCCGGAGAATCGTCGCGTGGTGTCCTGGGTAATTGTCATGCTCAGTTGTCCTTCTGCTTGTTCGTGGACGGGTCTGCACTGGCGGGAACGGTCAATGCGGCGGGGTCGATGCCATCGAGTCCGCTGGCCAGCCGAAAGATCGTGTCTTGCACCCCGGGATGCGCCAGCTGCTCGGCGTTGAGCTCACCGGCGATGATGCCGTTTCGCAGGACAAGTGCCCTGTGCGACAGGCTCAGAATTTCCGGCATATCGCTGGATGCCATGACGACGGCCATGCCTTCCGCTGCGAGGTCGACGATGATGCGGTAGATCTCGCTACGGGCACCCACGTCAACACCACGGGTCGGCTCATCGAGGATGAGGACGTCAACCGGGGAGGTGAGCCAGCGTGCGAGCACCACCTTCTGCTGGTTACCTCCCGACAGCGTCTCCATGGACTGGTCCAGTCCTCGGCTGCGCAGCTTCACGGCGTCCATGGCTTCGCGAACCTGCGAACGTCGGAGGCCCTGCCGCAGCAGTCCCCCCGCCGAGAATTGCTGGATCCGGGGCAGCGTGGCGTTGTCGAGCACACTCATCGAGAGGATGGCACCGGCACCCTTGCGATCCTCCGGTACAAAGGCCATGCGTGCCGCAATTGCCGCTGCCGGCGTGCCTCCCTTGACCGTGACACCCTTCACGGCAATCGAGCCGGCCGTGCTCTTGCGAATGCCGAACACAGTTTCCAAGAGTTCCGTTCGACCGGCGCCGACGAGCCCTGCCAGGCCTACGATCTCGCCGCGGCGCACGGTGAGGCTGAGTGGGGCGCCAGCACCGATGACCTGCAGGTTGTCGATCTCCAGCACGATTTCTGTTCCAGGCTCGGGAAGTTCGGGAAAGAGGCCTTCGAGTTCGCGACCGATCATGGCCGTGACGATGTCGTCGTCGGTAAGGTTGCGCAGGGGCTCATCGAGCACGAGCTCACCGTCCCGCAGCACCAGAACGCGGTCGGCGAGTGCGCGCATTTCTTCCATCTTGTGAGTGGTGAACAGGAGGGCGACTCCGCGGTCGCGCAGGGTGCGCATTACCTCGATCAGCCGGCCAACTTCACGCTCAGCGATCGCGCTGGAGGGCTCGTCGAGCAGAATGACACGTGCTCCGGTGTTGGTGGCCTTCACGATTTCGACGATCTGGCGCAGACCGACCGGCAGGCTCCCCATGCGTTGAGTCGGCTCAATATCGACGCCGAAGACGTGCAGAATCTCCCGCGCGGAGTCGATCATGGCCCGGCGCCGCAGGCCCAGCGGCCCGCGCAGTTCGCGGCCGATGAAGATATTCTCATAGACCGTCATCTCGAGAACAGAGGCGAGTTCCTGCGGAACGATGGCGACCCCGAGACGATACGCCGCCTGCGGATTACCGCTCGGCAGGCTCTCTCCACGCACCAGCACTTCACCAGAGTCTGGCCGGTACTGGCCGGACGCAATCTTCATGAGCGTGGATTTGCCGGCGCCGTTTTCACCCGCCAGAGCAGTGATGGTTCCGGGAGCCAGCGACAGCGAAATCCCCTTGAGCACCGGTACGCCACCGAATGCCTTGGTCAGGTCGCGGCACTCCAGGGTGCCGAATTCGTCTGTCATTAGCCTCACCTTTCGCGCAAGGAGTGCTGGTGACAGAGCCTCATTGCGATCAACCACGTAAAACGGATGTTTTCAAACTCTAACCTCAAAAAATACATATGAGAAACTAGCGTGCACAAATGAGCGAAGTGCTAACCTTGAGCGCCGCCAAGGTCAATGGAAGTGAGTTGCGTTGAAACGGAATGATGAAGAACAAATGGCCGACGTGGCGACACGTCACTTCATCGGCAACCGGTCGAGAATCGAGATCGCTGAAGAGCTCGGAATCTCCCGGTTCAAGGTTGCCCGGCTCCTGGAGCAGGCGATTGAGCTGGGGATCGTCACGATCGATATCGGAATGCCCGGCGTCGTCGATCTGGACATCTCCATTGCCCTCCAGAAACGTTTTGGTCTGAAGCGGGCCATCGCCGTCATGACCCCCAGCCCGCGCCCCGAGGTAGTGCAGGAAGCCCTGGGGCGAGTCGGCGCCCAACTTCTGAGCGAGATCGTCGTCGACGGCGACGTGCTGGGCGTCACCGCCGGTCGTACGCTCAGCCACATGGCCCATCACATTGGCGAGATCGCGCACTGCGAGGTTGTGCAACTCGCCGGTGTTGCCGGACCGGTACGCGAGAACGGTATCGACATCGTGCGTCGCATCGCCCAGGCATCCGGCGGTAACGCCTACCCGATTTTTGCACCCCTGCTGGTGAAAGATCGTGCGACAGCTATAGCGCTGCGCAGCGACCCGGTTATTCATGAGACCTTCCGCCGCTTCGACGGCGTCACCAAGGCCGTCGTCGCCATCGGAAGCTGGAATCCACCGGATTCCCAGCTCTACGACAACGCCCGAAATATCGGTGTGCTCGACGATTTGCTGAGCCGAAACGTGTTGGCCGAGGTAGCAGCCACCCTGCTCGATCCGCACAACCAGGAGATCGACACCGTCGTCGACCGGTCGGTGGCCGTCAGCTCGGCTCAGCTGCGCGCCATTCCCGACGTAATCGGCCTGGCTGGCGGCACTCTCAAAGCCGCGGCGGTGCGCAGCGCAATCGACAGCGGACTCATCACCTCGCTCGTCACCGATACCGGTTTGGCCCAACGGCTGTTGAGCCAGCCGGTTTAGAGCGCGTCATCGGCGCGTTCCGTCCGACCTCAACTCACAACCAGACCTGGAGTAACCGCATGCATGCAGACCTGACCGGCAAAGTCGCCGTCATCACCGGAGGAGCCCGCGGGCTCGGCTATTCACTCGCGACCGCTCTCGCAGCCCAGGGTGTCTCCGTTGGCCTGATCGACCTGCTCGACGGTGTCGCCGAATCTGCAGCGACTCTGGCCCGCGACTATGGTGTGGCCACCGCGAGTGTTCGGGTCGACGTGACCGATGCCGCGGCGCTGGATGCAGCATTCTCCGCACTGGAGTCGAAGTTGGGAACGGCTAACCTGCTCGTGACCGCCGCGGGGATGACGCTGTGGGGCGATAGCGTCGACGTGACGCCGGCGGCCTGGAACAAGGTGATCGAGGTGAACCTGAACGGGACCTTCTTCGCCAGCCAGTCCTTTGCGCGGCGACTTCTCGCATCTGGTGCACCGGGATCAGTTATCTTCGTCGCATCGATGTCGGGCCTCATCGTCAATGTCCCCCAGTTTCAGGCGTCCTACAGCGCGTCCAAGGCAGCGGTGAGCCACCTCGCCAAGTCTCTAGCCGTGGAATGGGCGCAGTCCGGAATTCGTGTGAACGCGATAGCCCCCGGTTACTTTCTGTCGGATATGACCCGGCAGTTCACCACGGAGAATCCTGACCTGGCCACCCAATGGACCAGCACGATCCCGCTCGGTCGCATGGGTGAGCCCGAAGATCTGCACGGACTCACGACGTTCCTCGCTTCGGATGCGTCCGCGTATGTCACCGCGCAGACCATCGTCATCGACGGTGGCTACACGGCGCTTTAGCCCTGCTTCAGGCTGAAAGAAGCTGCAGGCGGCGGCTGGCCTGCCGGCCGCATCCGCTCGCGCCTGCAGCAGGCCGCGCGGGTCAGGCCGGACCGGTGCCCATGATGGTCGCGGCCAGCGGTTCGGCCGAGGCTCGGCTTACGAAGCAGTAGTAGTTGCGCGGGCCGGTGGTCCACTGTTCGTCGGTGATCGGGTAGCTGCCCTGCATTTGCAGGTTCGGGTAGGCGCCGGCGGCGTTCAGGTCGAGGATGCCGGGTGCCGTGCAGAGCAGGTTGATCTGGGCGGCGAGCGCGGCCTCGCCCGGAAACACGGTGGTCGCGTCGCCGCCGAAGCTGCCGCGATGGACCAGCTGGGCGGTGTGTGCGACGGCGCAATCGACCACCGTAAACTCTTCCTCCCACGGCGAGACATACGGTTCGAGGCACTCGCCACCGAACAAGGTGTTCCACTCGTGCGCACCGGCGGCCTGCACCGCGGTGATCTCCGGGGTCCGGGTGGGCGTGGGGGTCGGCGTGGGCGTCGGCGTCGGCGTCGCGGATTGGGTCGGTGCCGGAGCCGCTACCGGACTCGCGACCAGACGCTGGCCGAGATAAAACAGCCCAACCAGCACGATGAGGGCAAGCAGCCCGACGGCGGTCCAGACTAGGGTGGCCTGCGTTCCCCCGGCAAGGACTCGCCGGGACCGGTGTCGACTCGGCGCCTCAGTGTGCGTTGGCTGGTCGGCTTCGGCGTCGGCCTCGGCCTCGGCCTCGGCCAAGCGGATGCCCGCGCCCGCGTCGGGCGCATGAGTATCCGTTGCAGAGACCGGCAGCAACTCGGTTGCGGCCGTGGCCTGCGCCTCGAGAGGCTCAGGCGCGACAACGGCCGGTGACGCCGGCGCGAGCTGTTCGACAGAGGCGACCGTGGCCGTTTCGTGGTCGGCCGCGACGGGCTCAGCAGCAACAACCTCTGCCCTTACTGGGGCGGCCGTCACCGGACCGTCCGTGACGGGTTCGACGGCTGCCGATTCGCTCATACTCGGTTCGCTCGCGGCTGGCACAACGACGGCCGGGATGACTGCGGCCGGAACTTCGGCCGTTGGAATGGCTGGGGCGGGATCGGCTGCGGCCGCCACGACATCGTCCGCGCTGGGCTCGGCCCCTGCAGTGGACTGCTGGTCCGGCTCTGGCTCACTATCGCTCGGCGGAATGACTTCGGGCTCGGCATGAGTGGCCGGTGCAGCGTCATCCGCGGAATCAGCGGCGCCGGCGGCGGCTTCTGCTTCGACCGGTTGCGGCAGCGGGGTGGTCCACCAGGGAGCCGGCCCGGCCGGAACTGCCGGAACGGGCGGCTCAACGGGCTCGGCGACCTCGGGCTCGTCGACGACCGGCTTGGCTCGGCGCGCGCGGCGACCAAAGCGGCTCGTGGGTGCGGCGGTATCCGGTTTGGCGGCATCCGTTTTAGCATCATCTGTAGCTTTGGCAGCTGAGTCGTCCGGCGAGTCAGCCCCGGCACCGGTGGTTTCCGGGTCGAGCTGCGACGCGAGCCAGTCGATTCCCCGCTCGTCGTCTGATGCCACTAGTTGAGCCCCAGGTCCTCAAGGGAGATCGCGGCGTAATAGGGGTAGCCGGCGGCCTCGATCACTTCGCGAGCACCAGTGTTGCGGTCGACCACGACGGCGACGCCGGCGATCTCGGCGCCGACCTTGAGCAGAGCTTCGATGGCGGCGAGCGGTGACCCGCCGGTGGTCGAGGTGTCTTCGAGCACGATCACGCGCTTGCCGGCGAGGTCGGGGCCTTCAACCTGGCGTCCACGGCCGTGGTCTTTCGGTTCCTTGCGCACGACGAAGGCGTCGTAGGTCGCGCCGCGGGCCGCGCCCTGGTGCATGACGGCGGCGGCGATCGGGTCGGCGCCCATGGTCAGGCCGCCAACGGCGACGACATCGGGCACGTCCTTGATCAGGTCGAGCATGACCTGCCCGATCAGTGGAGCCACCCGGTGGTCGAGGCTCACCCGGCGCAGGTCCACGTAGTACGTGGCCTTCTTGCCGCTGGTGAGAACGAAGTCTCCGTGAAAAACGGCCTCGGCCGAGATGAAGTCGATGAGTTTCTGCCGCGTATCAGTCACAATCGCCAGTTTAGGGCATGCCCAGCAGCCCCCTCCGTGTCCAGAACACGAGGCGGGGGCAGGGTAGTTTCCGCGGGGTTGCGAGTTTTGATGTGTGGCGGCGTCCCGCGCACGCCGATTGTTGAGCTTGTCGAAACACGCGGAGGCCTCCGGAACGCCTCAATGTCTGAGCGGGGAGCGGGTGACCCCCGCCCCCGCCGACACCCAGAAAACACAAGCAAAAGCCGCAAAACAAGCCGGCAAGCGGCTCTTTTCGCAGGCCGCTCCCGTGAATCTCGGGGGCGGAGCCTAGAAGATGCGAACGAGGTTGCGACGCTCGGTCTGACGGTAGCCGTCGCGGTGAACCTCGACGACGAGGGCTGCGATGGAAACAACGGCAACGAGCAGGATGGCGATGAGGATGAACACGAGATGCCTTTCGAAGGAGGTGGAGTGGCCCGGCACGGAGGCGACATTGCTCGTGTGTGACCCTCTCATTTGACCACTCCCGACCGTGCAGCACAATCGTATTATTCTGCACGCATTGTGTAGGTTGGCTACATGGACGTGCAACGACTCGAACTGCTCCGCGAACTCGCCGACCGCGGCAGCGTTACGGCGGTCGCCCTGGCCACTCACCGCACCCCGTCGGCGGTCTCCCAGCAACTCAAAGTGCTCGAACGCGAAGCCGGGTTGCCGCTCACCCAGCGTCAGGGTCGCGGACTCGTGCTCACCTCGGCTGGCCGCGCCCTCGCCCGCAGCGCAGCGGATGTGGCGGTATCACTCGCGAAGGCCACCGCGCTCTGGGACGAATTCCGCAACCACGCCTCGGGTGAAGTGAGCCTGGTCACCTTTCCCACGGCCGGCCAGATGCTGCTGCCCGGCGTCATCAAGATTCTGGGGCCGGACCTCCTGCTCAACTGCGCCGATGAAGACCCGGAGCTGAGCGACTTTCCCGCCTTCACTGCCGAGTACGACATTGTGCTCGCGCACTCCATGAGCGGCCAGCTCTCTTGGGCCGGGCGTGGCCTCACGGTTGTTCCACTCATGACCGAGCCGCTGGATGTGGGACTGCCGGTGGGGCATCCGCTCTCCGATCGCGCCTGGGTTGGCCCACGCGACCTGATCGGCGAGACCTGGATCGGTGTGACCGACGGCTACCCGTTCGAACGCATTCTGCACGCGATCGAGCAGGAGGCCGGCGCCCGCCTGTCGATGTCGCAGCGGTTCGCCGACCTTGCGTTGATCGAATCGTTCGTGATTGCAGGACTCGGCATTGCGCTCGTGCCGCGGTATACCTCGGGTGGCGGGCAGCCCGGTCGACTCGTGCTCAAACCGCTGCGCGGCATCGAATCGCAGCGGCAGATCGTGGCTCTGATGCGCCCCGACCGAGCCGAGCGCTTAGCCGTGCGCACCGTCATCCAGGCCCTGCAATCCGAGGCCGCCAAGGTTGAGCAATCCCACAGCACCGTAACAGCTCGTTGAGAGCGCAAAAAGTGCCCGATTGGATGGGCCAATCGGGCACTTTTTGCGCTCTCGCGGGGTGTGACTAGGCGTTTTGGGGGAAGCCCAGGTTGATTCCTCCGTGGCTCGGGTCGAGCCAGCGACTCGTGACCGCCTTCTCCCGGGTGTAGAAGTTCACTCCGGCGGGGCCGTAGGCCTTGGCGTCACCGAACAGCGAGTTCTTCCAGCCGCCGAAGGAGTGGTACGCGACCGGCACCGGAATCGGCACGTTGATGCCGACCATGCCCACCTGCACCTCGTTCTGAAAACGGCGAGCAGCTCCACCGTCATTCGTGAAGATCGCGGTGCCGTTGCCGTACTGGCTCGCGTTGATGAGGTCGAGACCCTCCTGGTAGCTGGCCACGCGCACGATCGACAGCACCGGGCCGAAGATCTCGTCGCGGTAGACGGCGGAGTCGACGCTGACCTTGTCGAACAGAGTCGGGCCGAGCCAGAAGCCGTTGGGGTCACCGTCAACCTTGACGCCGCGGCCGTCGATGACGATGTCGGCGCCGTCTGCCTGGGCGATGTCGATGTAGCCGGCCACCTTGTCGCGGTGCACCTTCGTGATCAGCGGTCCCATGTCGCAGCCGCGCGTGCCGTCACCGACCGTGAGGCCCTTGACCCGCTCGGCGATCTTGGCGATGAGTTCGTCGGCCACGGGCTCGACGGCGACGATGACGCTGATGGCCATGCAGCGCTCACCGGCGGATCCGAACCCGGCGTTGACGGCGGCATCCGCGCTCAGGTCGAGATCGGCATCGGGCAACACCAGCATGTGGTTTTTCGCGCCGCCGAGGGACTGCACGCGCTTGCCGTTTCTGGCCGCGGTCTCGTAGATGTAGCGGGCGATCGGGGTGGAACCGACGAAGGAAATCGCCTGCACGGTGGGGTTCGCCAGCAGGGCGTCGACAGCCTCCTTGTCGCCGTGCACGACGTTGAGCACACCATTGGGCAGGCCGGCTTCGGTGAAGAGCTCGGCGAGCCAGTTCGACGCCGAAGGGTCTTTCTCGCTCGGCTTGAGTACGACGGTGTTGCCGGCCGCGATCGCGATGGGGAAGTACCAGAGCGGCACCATCGCCGGAAAGTTGAACGGGCTGATGATGCCGACCACGCCGAGCGACTGACGAATCGAGTAGACGTCAACGCCGGTCGAGACGTTCTCGGAGTACTCGCCCTTGGTCAGGTGCGGCATCCCGAGGGCGAATTCGACGACCTCGAGGCCACGAATAATCTCGCCGAGCGCGTCGGAGGTGACCTTGCCGTGTTCGGCGGTGAGGATGTCGGCCAGGTCTCCCTTGCGCGCGTTCAGCAGCTCGCGAAAGTTGTACATGATGGTCTGGCGGCGAGCCTGGCTCGTGTCACGCCAGGCCGGGTAGGCGGCCTGAGCGACGGCGACGGCTGCGTCGAGGTCGGCGGTGCTCGCCAGCAGCACGTTCTTGGCGACTGTGCCGGTGGCCGGGTTGTAAACGGGCGCGGTGCGGGTCGAGGTGCCGGCGGCGGCTTCGCCGTTGATGTAGTGCTGAATGGTTGGGGTGTCAGTCATTGTGAAGGTCCTTACTTGGTTGAAAAGGTTAGGCGAGAAGGTCGAGGCTGAGCACCTCGTCGTAGATGGCGAGCGCTTCGGCCACCTCAGCGTCGGTGACGACACAGGGCGGCACGACGTGGATGCGGTTCTCCATCAGGAACGGCAGCAGGCCGCGGCCGAGCAGTTCGGCCTTCACCCGGGCCATGACGGCGGCGCTCACCGGTTCGCGGGTGGCCGGGTCGGCGACGAGTTCGAGCGCCCAGAACACGCCGACACCGCGTACCTCGCCGATGATCGGGTGCTTGGCCTGCAGGGCGTTGAGGCCCGGCTCGAGCACGTCGCGCCCGATGCGGGCCGCGTTCTCGACGATGCACTCGGCCTCCATCGCGTCGAGGGCGCCGACGATCGACGCCATAGCGAGCGGATGCCCGCTGTAGGTGAGTCCGCCAGGAAAGACGGTCTCGTCAAAAGTTGCAGCGATGGCATCAGAGATGATCACGCCGCCGGTGGGCACATAGCCGGAGTTGACTCCCTTGGCGAAGGTGATCAGGTCGGGCACGACGTCGTAGGCCTGGAAGGCGAACCAGTGGCCGGTTCGGCCGAAGCCGCACATGACCTCGTCGAGAATCAGCACGATGCCGTATTTGTCGCACAGTGCGCGCACTCCGGGCAGGTAGCCAGCCGGCGGCATCATGATTCCGGCGGTTCCCGGAATCGACTCGAGCAGAATGGCCGCGACCGAGGCCACACCCTCGCCCTGGATGACGCGTTCGAGATGGTGCAGCGCGCGGGCGCACTCCTCGGCCTCGCTGGAGGCCCAGAATTCGCTGCGGTAGAGGAACGGACCGAAGAAGTGCACGTGTCCGCGCGCGAATTCGTTGGGAATGCGACGCCAATCGCCGGTGGCGACCACGGCAGCTCCGGTGTTGCCGTGGTACGACTTATAGAGGGAGAGCACCTTGTCGCGACCGGTGTGCGCGCGGGCCATGCGCATGGCGTTTTCATTCGCATCCGCTCCACCGTTGGTGAAGAAGACCTTGTTGAAACCGGCCGGGGCACGGTCGGTGATGCGCTTGGCCGCCTCGCCGCGGGCCAGGTTGGCGGTGGACGGCGCGATGGTCGTCAACAGCGCGGCCTGCTCGGTGATGGCTTGCACCACGGCCGGATGCTGATGGCCGATATTCACGTTCACCAACTGACTCGAGAAGTCAAGATACGAACGTCCGTCATGATCCCAGACGCGGCAGCCCAACCCGCCGGCGATGACGAGCGGTCTCAATGCCGCCTGTGCCGACCAGGAATGGAACACGTGCGCCCGGTCGAGTTCGCTGGTGTGCGCGTTGAGAGTTTGTGTGCTGGTGTCAGTCACGTATATCGCTGGCTTTCTGTGGTGTTGGTATGAACGGGTGGTTTGGTGAATCGGAAAAATTGTGGGCCGGGCGGCCCTCGCGGGCCGCCCGGCCGGTGAGCTAGTTGCCGCCCTCGTTGAGGGTGACCTCGGTGGGCTTCCAGTCGGTGCCCATGACATCGACGCCGTCAGCCTTCAGCTCATCGAGTGCCTTGGTCACGTACTCGTTGGAGTACGCGGCGGCGGGCGGGTCGGTGGTGATGATGGTCGCCCCGGTCTCATTCTTGGTATTCATGGCGATGTCGACCGTGTTGGCCCAGGCCGCTTCGTCGATCATTCCCACGCCGTTGCTCGACGGGAAGATGAGTTTGCTGACCTCGTTGGTCATCCACAGCTGGTGGCTCTCGCCGAGGGTCGAACCGGCCGCCGTGACGATACCGGCCGCTTCGGACGGGTTGTTGGCCGCGTAGATCCAGCCCTTGATCGACGCCTTGATGAACTTCACCGTGTTGTCGGCATAGTCGGCGTCACTTTCGAGCTTGTCGGCGTTGGCCCAGATGGAGTCCTGGAGCATCGCGGTGCCCTCGTCGTTCCAGTCGATGACGTTGAGTTCATCGGGCTGGAACAGCTCGCCGGTGTCGGGGTTGATGGTTTCCAGAACCTGGGCGTACTCGTTGTACGTCATGGCCTGGGCGGCATCGATATCGCCGGCGAGGAATCCGGTCATGTCGAAGGCCTGCTGAATGAGGTTGATGTCGCCGAGCTCAACGCCGGCTTTCTGCATGCCGGCAAAAAGTTCCCACTCGTTGCCGTAACCCCAGCTTCCGACGTTCTTGCCCGCGAGGTCGGCCGCGGTCGTGATGTCCTTATCCTTGAGCGAGATCTGGGTGGTGGCGCTGCGCTCGAAGATCTGGGCGACGTCGGTGATGTTGGCGCCCTGCTCGATCGAGCCGAGCACCTTCGGCACCCAGGAGATGGCGTAGTCGGCGTCGCCGGCGGCGAGTACGTCCTGCGGCACGATGTCGGCGCCGCCTTCGTCGATGGTGACGTCGAGGCCCTCATCTTCGTAGTAGCCCTGGTCGAGCGCGGCGTAGTAACCGGCGAACTGGGCCTGCGCGAACCACTGCAGCTGCAGGGTGATCGGGGTGAGATCGCCGGCGGCATCCGTTGAGGGAGCAGTGCTCGCCGTGCTGCAGCCGGAGAGAACGAGCGCGCCGACGGCCGTGATTGCGCCCAGCCATGTGATGCGGTGTTTCATGGTGCCTCCTTGGTTACTGGTGCTGTGTGTGGCGGGGTGGGTGGTCTAGCCGCCGGAACGGCGGGTGACAAGCTTCTCCACGATGAGAGCTGCACAGTAAAAAGCGAGTCCGAGAATGATCGAGCCGAGCACGTAGGCCCAGGCCAGTCCGTAGTTGCTGCTCGACGCGGCCGAGGTGATGGACTTGCCGAGGCCGCCGACCGGTCCGCCGAAGTACTCGGCGATCAGGGCGCTGATCACGGCGAGCGACGATGCGATGCGCAGCCCGGTGAAGACGAACGGCAGCGCGGTGGGCAGGGTGACCGCCCGGGTGGCCTGCCAGCTGGTGACGGCGTAGGCACGCATCAGGTCACGGTGCACCGGGCGCACCTGGCGCAGGCCCTTGAGGGTGTTGAAGTAGACCGGCACGAACACGGCGAGCGCCGCGACCAGCTGCCGAGCGGTCTCGGCGCCGGCGCCGAACATCGTGTAGAGCACCGGCGCGAGAGCCACGATCGGCACCACCGAGAGGGCTGCGACGATCGGTGCGGCCATCTCATCGAGCAGGCGGGCGAGCGCCGCCACGATCGCCAGCGCAATGCCGAGCACGGCGCCGATGACCAGGCCGATCAGGGAGTTACGGCCGGTGACCGCCATTCCGCCGGCGACATTGTTCAGATTGCCGGCGAATTCGGCGCCGATCGCAAACGGTGCCGGCAGGATGAACGCCTTGATCGCCAGCGCGGTGACCAGGCCCTGCCACAGCAGAATAACGGCCACCCCGAACACGATCGGGGCGAGTACGGTCTGCAGCAGTCCGGGCTGGGCGGTTCTCATCGCGTCTCGACCCCGCGAGCTCCGGTCTTCGGCACGGCTCCCGTCGGCAACCCCGTGCCCGATGAATCGGGGTCGCCGTGCAGCAGATCGCGCACCTCGCTGAGGGAACGAAAGAAACCTTCGTCTTCGCGCAGGTCTTCGCCGCGGCCACTCATATCGCCAAGCCCAACGCCCACAATAGAACGGATGCGTCCGGGCCGTGGCTCCAGCACCACCACCCGGTTGGAGAGAAACACCGCTTCGGGAATGGAGTGGGTGACGAAGACCACGGCGGCCTGAGTTTCGGCGCAAATGCGCACGAGTTCGTTCTGCATGCGCTCGCGGGTCATTTCGTCGAGGGCGCCGAACGGTTCGTCCATGAGCAGCAGGCTCGGGCTTTCGGCGAGCGCGCGGGCGATCGCCACGCGCTGCTGCATGCCGCCGGAGAGCTGGTCGGGATAGTGCGCCGCGAAGTCGGAGAGCCCGACCAGCGCGATCAGTTCGGCGGCACGCCCCCGCCTCGCCGCCTTGCCGACCCCGTGCAGCTCGAGCGGCAGCTCGATATTGCCGGCGACCGTGCGCCAGGGCAGCAGGCCGGCCTGCTGAAAAGCGATGCCGTAGTCCTGGTCGATGCGGGCCTGCCGGGCCGGTTTGCCGAATACCTCGATGCTGCCGCTCGTGGGCACGTCGAGGTCGGCGATGAGTCTCAGCAGCGTGCTCTTGCCGCATCCGCTTGGCCCGATCAGGCTGACGAATTCGCCGGGCGCGACGTCAAGGCTCACGTCGTCGAGGGCGGTGACGCCTGGACCCTTGCCGGCGGCGAAGATGCGGCTGACGCCGTGCACATTCACTGCGGGCACATCGACTGCGGGCACATCGCCTCCGGGCACATTCAGTGTGTCGGTCATGCTACTTCTCCCCTGCGAAAACGACGAAGGAACAGCCCGATCAGGCCCACAAAGCCGGCGGCGACGAGGCCGACCAGGATCGATCCGAAGATGGGTGCCCAGGGCTTGCCCGGGTCGTTGCCGGCCGCGCCGGCGTACTCAACGATGAGCCGGCCGATGCCGCCGCGCAGCCCGATCGATACCTCGGCGACGACGCTGCCGACGACCGCGCTGACCGCGGCCAGGCGCAGGGCCGGCAGCAGGTAGCCGACGCTGGCCGGCAGGCGCAGCCGCCACAGCGTCTTCCACCAGCCGACCGCATAGCAGTGCATGAGGTCGACGTGGTTGGCGTCGGGCGAGGCGAGGCCGCGTAGGGCGCCGATCGACACCGGGAAGAACGCGAGGTAGGAGGCGATCAGGGCCACCGACATCCAGCTTTCCCAGGTGAATTCGCCGAACTGGATCTGCGCGCCCCAGCGCCGCACCAGCGGGGCGATCGCGATGAGCGGCACGGTCTGGCTCAGAATGATCCACGGCAGAATCGCCGACTCGGCCAGGCGAAAGCGCTGCATCAGCAGGGCGAGGGCGAGCCCAACGGTCACGCCGACCAGCCAGCCGACCGCGGCGATGCCGAGGGTGAACAGCGAGCCCTGCAGCACCGCCTGCCACAACGGCAGAGCGGATGCCGCGCCCGTCACCGGGTCGAACAAGCGCTCGGCCATGACCGCGAGGTGCGGCATGGCGAGGTCGGTCGTGCGCGGCAACACCGTGATGCCGCCAAGAACCACTCCGTCGGCGGGTCCGAGCGTTTTGTAGAGCTCCCAGATCAGGGCGAGCAGCACGAGACCGGCCAGGCCGAACAGACCGCCGCGCAGCCGCGGGTGCACGACGGCGCTCCGACGGCGGGACACGCGCGGTTTGGGTACGCCAAGCGCGCCGCGATTAAGCGGTGCGCTCTGCTCGGTCTGGGTGGTCATCCGCTTATTTCTTATTACTTCTTAGCCGTGATGGCGTCGGTCAGAGCCGGAATCACGGTCTCGCCGTAGACGCGCATCGTTTCTTCCTTGTTGTCGTGCTGCAGGTAACCGGCGAACTGGTCGACCCCGAGCTCCTTGAGGGCCTCGAGCTTCTCGATGTGGTCCTTCGCCGTACCGAGCAGGCAGAACCGGTCGACGATCTCGTCGGGCACGAACGCGGCGTGCTCGTTGCCGGCCTTGCCGTGCTGGTTGTAGTCGTAGCCCTCACGGTCTTTGATGTAGTCGGTGAGCGCCTTCGGCACGGCGGAATCGGCACCATACTTGGCCACGATGTCGGCCACGTGGTTGCCGACCATGCCGCCGAACCAGCGGCACTGGTCGCGCATGTGCTCCCAGTCCGAACCGACATAGGCGGGGGCGGCGACACAGAATTTGATCTCCAGCGGGTCGCGCCCGGCGTTGGACGCTGCGGTGCGCACGCTTTCGATCATCCACTTGGCCACGTCGAGGTCGGCCATCTGCAGGATGAAGCCGTCGCCCACCTCGCCGGCGAGCTTGAGCGCGAGGGGACCGTAGGCGGCGACCCAGACGTCGAGGCTCGACCCGCGACTCCACGGAAACTGCACCGTGGCACCGTTGTATTCCACCGGGCGGGAGTTGGCGAGCTCGCGAATGACGTGGATCGATTCGCGCAGGGTCTTCAGCGTGGTGGGCGCACCGTTGGTGGTGCGCACCGCCGAGTCGCCGCGGCCGATGCCGCAGATGGTGCGGTTGCCGTACATCTCATTGAGGGTCGCGTACGTGGATGCCGTCACCGTCCAGTCGCGGGTGGCCGGGTTGGTGACCATGGGGCCGACGATGATCTTGCTGGTCTCGGCCAGAATGCGGCTGTAGATCACATAGGGTTCCTGCCACAGCAGGTGCGAGTCGAAGGTCCAGACGTGGCTGAAACCGTGCGCCTCGGCCAGTTTCGCCAGTTGCACGGTGCGCGCCGACGGCGGGTTGGTCTGCAGTACTGCTCCGAAATCCATGTCCTGTCCCTGCTATCCGGTTCTTGGCCTAAATCAAGTACTGGCTCAGGCCGCGCTTGATGTAGCGACCGTCACCCTTGGCGCCGAGATAGGCGAAATCGTCGACGACGACCTTGCCGCGGGAGATGACGGTGTCGACGTGACCGTCGATCTCGTAGCCTTCCCAGGCGGAGTAGTCCATGTTCATGTGGTGTGACTTTCCCACTCCGATGGACGTGTGCCCGTTGGGGTCGTAGATGACGACGTCGCCGTCGGCGCCGGGCGCTATCACGCCCTTCTGGCCGTACATGCCGAACATGCGTGCCGGGGTGGTCGAGCACACCTCGACCCAGCGTTCGAGCGAGATCTTGCCATCGACGACGCCCTGGTAGAGCAGGTCCATGCGGTGTTCGACCGAGCCGATGCCGTTGGGAATTTTGGAGAAGTCGGTCAGCCCCAGGTCTTTCTGACCCTTCATACAGAACGGGCAGTGGTCGGTGGAGACCATCTGGATATCGTTCGTGCGCAGGCTCTGCCACATGTGATGCTGGTGGCCCTCGGCCTTCGCGCGCAGCGGGGTGGAGCAGACCCACTTGGCCCCCTCGAAGGTGCCCCACTCGTCGCTCTCGGCGCCGAGGTTGTCCTCGAGCGAGAGGTAGAGGTATTGCGGGCAGGTCTCGCCGAACACGTTCTGGCCGTTGTCCCTGGCCTGGGCAATCTGGTCAACGGCCTGCTTCGCCGACACGTGCACGACGTAGAGCGGAGCGCCGGTGAGGTTGGCGAGCATGATGGCTCGGTGGGTGGCTTCTTCTTCGGCCTGCCAGGGCCGGGTAAGACCGTGGTAGAGCGGGCCGGTGTTGCCGGCGGCGACGGCCTGCTGCACGAGCAGGTCGATGACGCTGCCGTTCTCGGCGTGCATCATGATCATGCTGCCGTTCGTGGCGGCACGCTGCATGGCCTTGACGATCTGGCCGTCGTCGCTGAGAAAGACCCCCTTGTAGGCCATGAACAGTTTGAAGCTCGAGACGCCTTCGTCGACGAGCGTGTCCATCGCGGTGAGGGAGCTGTCTTGCACGTCACTGAGGATCTGGTGGAAGCCGTAGTCGATGGCGCACTGGCCGGCGGCTTTCTGCTGCCAGGCGGCATAGCGCTCGAGCACGTCTTCGCCGGCGTACTGCACGACGAAGTCGACGATGCTCGTGGTGCCGCCCCAGGCGGCCGCGCGGGTTCCGGTTTCGAAGGTGTCGCTGGCCTGGGTACCGCCGAACGGCATTTCCATGTGGGTGTGGGCGTCGATGCCGCCCGGGATGACGTACTTGCCGCCGGCGTCGATGACGCGGTCGACGTTGCTCGCCACATCGAAACCGAGCAGGGTGGAGCCGGGTGCGAGCACCGCGACGATTTTCTCGCCATCGATGAGCACGTCGGCGAGGCCTCGACCCGTGGCGTTGACCACGGTGCCGTTCTTGATCAAAGTCTTCATGGCATCCTCTTCGCTGAAAGTGTCGGGGGTAGCGGATGCTGCCGGCTGCGTTTCGCAGGCCGGCCGGCAGCATCCGCTTGTGGCCTAGTTACTAGGGGGCGACGAGGGGCTCGTAGGAGTCGGGGCGACGATCCCGGTAGAACTGCCAGGAGTTGCGCACCTCGCGGATCACGCCGAGGTCGAGGTCTCGCACGAGAATTTCCTCGGCATCGGTTGAGGCGACCTCGCCGACGTAGTTGCCCTTGGGGTCGACAAAGTAGGAACTGCCGTAGAAGGTCACGGCCTCGTCGCCGAACTCAGCCTCTTCGTTGCCGATGCGGTTGTTGGCGCCGACGTAATACTGGTTAGCGACGGCGGCGGCCGGCTGCTCGAGCTCCCACAGGCGGTTGGAGAGGCCGGGCTTGGTGGCCGAGGGGTTGAACACGATCTCGGCGCCGTTCAGGCCAAGTGCACGCCAGCCCTCCGGGAAGTGGCGGTCGTAGCAAATGTAGACGCCGATCTTGCCGTACGCCGTGTCGAACACCGGGTAGTCGGTGTTGCCGGGGCGAAAGTAGAACTTCTCCCAGAACTGCGGCAGGTGCGGGATGTGGTGCTTGCGGTATTTGCCGAGGTAGGTTCCGTCGGCGTCGATGACCGCGGCGGTGTTGTAGAGCACGCCGGGCTGTTCTTCTTCATACATCGGCACGACGATGACCATCTTGTACTCGCTCGCGAGCTTCTGAAAGCGCTCGACGATGGGGCCGGGCACGGCCTGTGCGTAGTCGTAATACTTGGCGTCCTGCACGATACCGAAATACGGCCCGTGGAAGAGTTCCTGAAAGCAGATCACCTGCACGCCCTGGGCGGCCGCGGTGCGCACGAAGCCTTCGTGCTTCGCGATCATGGATTCCTCATCGCCGGTCCAGGTGGCCTGGGTGATGGCGGTTCGAACAATGTTTCTTTTGTCGGTGCTGGTGCCGGTCGTACCCGTGTTCATGCTGTGCCTTCCACTTGCTTTCGTTAGTCAAGGGCCGATACGAACCGCGCTGTTCGTATTGTTATTATTTGACGTAAACATTTCAAATGTGTTTCTCTGTGTATCGCACGCATTAATCATCCTGTCGTCCGACGCAGCCAGGGGCAAGAGCAATGCAGAACTTTATCGACGAAATCGAACAACGCACGCCCGCAGGCATCGCCGCGGCCATCGGCCGACTGATTGCCTCCGGGCGACTCGCGCCGGGCGACCGTCTGCCGACCGTTCGAGTGCTCGCCGGCGAGCTCGGCGTGAGTCCCGCCACGGTCAGTCATGCCTGGCAGGCCCTCTCAGCCGTCGGCCTGATTGTGTCGCGGGGTCGGGGCGGCACCTTCGTTCAGGATGCCGCGCCCAAGTGGCTGCCGGCGCGCAGCCAGTCCATGGTCGGCCCGATCGGCCCGGCCCGCCTCGATCTCTCCCGCGGCACGCCCGACCCGCGGTTGTTGCCAGCGCTCGGGCCGGCCCTCTCCCGGGTATCGCAGCGCGCGGTGACGCCGAGCTATCAGGACCTGCCCATCCTGCCGGAGTTGCTCGAGGTGCTGCGCGGGTCGTGGCCGTACCCGGTCGAGACGATCACCATCGTCGACGGTGCCCTCGACGCCATCTCGCGCTGCCTCGACGCGGTCACCCGGTTCGGCGACCGGGTCATCGTGGAGAACCCGTCGTTTCCGCCGTTCTTCGACCTGCTCGACCAGCTCGGCCTCGAGCGACTCCCGGTAGCGGTCGACGAGCACGGCATTGTTCCGGCCGACTTCGCCGCGGCGCTGAAGCTCGGCCCGACCGTGGTGCTGCTGCAGCCGCGGGCGCAGAACCCCACCGGCGCCTCGATGACGGCGCATCGGGCCGAGGAGCTGGCCCGTCTGCTGCGCGCTACGCCGGCGAGCGCAGACACCATCGTGATCGAAGACGACCACTCCGCCGAGATCAGCATCGCCCCCGACGTGAGTCTCGGCCTCTGGCTGCCGGAACACACCCTGCACGTGCGCAGCTTCTCCAAATCGCACGGCCCCGACCTGCGCATGGCCGCGCTCGGCGGCCCGGCCGCGCTGATCGACCCGATCGTATCGCGGCGCATGCTCGGCCCCGGCTGGACCAGCCGCATGCTGCAGACCATTTTGCACGACCTGCTCACCAACGGCGAGAGCATGGCCCAGGTCAGCGAGGCCCGCCGCATCTACTTCGCCCGCCAGCGTGCCCTCGCCGATGCCCTAGCCGAGTTCGGGCTTGCCGTGGTGCAGGCCGACGGCATCAACACCTGGCTGCCCGTGCAGAACGAGCGGGATGCCATGGTGCGGCTCGCCGCCTCCGGCATTCGCGTGGCTGGCGGTTCGCCGTTTCTGGCCGCCCCGGATCTGTCCAACACTGGCGGCCCCGCATTCATTCGCGTGACCGCCGGCGCCCTGCCCGACGATATCCGACCGGTGGCCGAGGCGCTGGCTGCGGCGGCGCATCCGCTTGATTCGGCCGTGCACCCCATCGGTGCGCGCTGGTCGTAGCCGGATTCGTTCGCTTAGGCCTCAGCCCAGCTGGCGCAGCCGCGGGGCCAAGTCACGCTCGAACAGGTCGAGAAAACGCTTCTGGTCGTGGCCGGGCGCGTGGAAGACCAGGTGGTTGAGGCCTGCGTCGAGGTAGGGCTTGATCAGAGCGACGGCTTCGTCGGGGTCGGAGGCGACGATCCAGCGCTTGGCGACCTGCTCGATCGGGAGCGCATCGGCGGCGGCCTCCATCTCGAGCGGGTCGTGAATGGACTGCTTCTGCTCGGGCGTGAGCGACAGCGGGGCCCAGAACCGGGTGTTCTCCAGCGCGGCCTGCGCGTCGGTGTCGTAGGAGATCTTGATCTCGATCATGCGGTCGATGTCGTCCTGAGCGCGACCGACCTTGTCCAGCCCCTCGGCGACGGCGGGAAGGAGTTTCTCGGTGTAGAGCTCCATGCCCTTACCCGAGGTGCAGATGAAACCGTCGCCGGCACGGCCGGCATAGCGGGCCACGACGGGGCCGCCGGCCGCGATATACACCGGCACCGGGGCATCCGGAGTGTCGTAGAGGGTGGCGCCGACGGTGGAATAGTACTCACCCGTGAAGTCGATGCGCTCGCCGGTCCAAAGCTGCCGCATGAGGTCGACGGCCTCGCGCAGGCGCGCAAAACGTTCCTTGAACTCGGGCCACTCGCCCTTGTAGCCCGTGGCGATCTCGTTGAGGGCCTCGCCCGTTCCCACACCGAGCATGATTCGCCCGGGGTACAGGCAGCCCATGGTTCCAAAGGCCTGCGCCAGCACGGCCGGGTTGTAGCGGAACGTGGGGGTCATCACCGACGTGCCGATCTGCACCCGCTTGGTGCGTTCGCCGACCGCGGCCATCCACGCCATCGCGTAGGGCGCATGGCCGCCTTCGTGGCGCCACGGCTGAAAGTGGTCGCTCACGGTGACGCTGTCGAGCCCGTGCTCTTCGGCCATGACGCCGAGTTCCACGAGCTCTCGCGGTGCGAACTGCTCCGCCGACGCTTTCAATCCCAGCTTCAACATGCGCTCTCCCTCTTGTCGGACCCAATATTCGCACTGACTCAATATTTACACTGGCCGGTCCCTGCTACGGTATTCGTGACCACCAATTAGATTTTATTGGTTGAGCTTGCCTCGATTTGGGCAGCAGGTCTCTGGACAATCCAGTCTCCCGTGCCCAAAATAATGAGGTTCTGCATGCGTCATTCTCGTTTTCTGTTCATCGGCGTGGCCACCAGCGCCGCCCTGCTGCTCAGCGGATGCGCCGCCGCCGCAACACCGGCCGCCACCCCGGCCGAGCCCCCCGCTGCCAGTGCGAGCTACCCGGTCACCGTGGAGAATTGCGGCACGAACCTCACCGTCACGAAGGCACCCGAGCGGATCGTGTCGATCAAGTCGTCGGCGACCGAGCTGTTGCTCGCACTCGGCCTCGGCGACCGGATCGTCGGGTCGGCCTTTCTCGACGGTCCGCTGCCCTCGGAACTCGCCACCGCGGGCGCCGACCTCAACGTGGTCAGCGACTTTCTGCCCGGCCAGGAGGTGGTACTCGGCCTGAACCCCGACTTCATCTACGGCGGCTGGGAATCCAACTTCAGCGCCGACGGTGTGGGCGAACGCGACGCCCTGACGGCGCTCGGCGTCGGCACGTACGTCTCACCGGCAGCGTGCAAGGGCGACTTCATGCCGAACCCGCTCACCTTCGACTCGGTGTTCACCGAGATCGAGGAAGCCGGCGCAATCTTTGGCGTCGAGTCCGCCGCCGCCAAGCTGGTCAGCACCCTGAACGACGACCTCGCCGGCCTGACGCCGTCGACCGCCGGAACCACCACGGCCCTCTGGTACTCCAGCGGCACCACCACCCCCTACGTGGGCGCCGGCATCGGCTCACCGGAAATGATCATGGACGCCGCCGGGCTCACCAATATCTTCGCCGATGTGCGCGACACCTGGACCTCGGTGGGCTGGGAATCGATCATCGAGGCCAACCCGAGCGTCATCGTGCTCGTCGACGCCACCTGGAACACCGCCGCCTCGAAGATCGCCCACCTCGAATCGGACCCGGCCACCCAGGTCCTCGACGCCGTGAAGAACCAGCGTTACATCATTTTGCCGTTCGCCTCCACCGAGGCCGGGATCCGCAACGTAGAAGCGGCGTCGTCGACGATCACCCAGTTAGCCGACCTGAACGAGTGACCTCCTCCCCCGTGACGCGAAAGCGGGTGAAGTGTTGCTTCAGCAGGGTTGAGGCAACAATTCACCCGCTGTCGCGAACCTGGCGGGGGCTCGCGTGACCCGGAGTGCGTACCTCGGGTGGTTCGTTGCGGCCTCTATCGTGCTCATTCTCGTGTGCGCGGTCGCGGTGACCATTGGGCCGGCAGCCGTCAGCCTCGCGCAGGTGGCGGGCAGCATCGGCGCCCACCTCGGGCTCGCGGCCCCGCCGGTACCAGTGTTGGTCGACTCGATCGTCTGGCAGCTGCGGCTCCCCCGGGTGCTCACGGCCGCGCTGGTCGGGGCCGGCCTCGCCCTCAGCGGCGCGGTGATGCAGAGCGTGACCCGCAACCCCCTCGCCGACCCGTACCTGCTCGGGTTGTCGAGCGGGGCATCCGTCGGAGCGGTCTGCGTGGTCATTCTCGGCATCGGGTTCGCCTTGCCAGCCGCAGCCTTTCTCGGCGCGCTGCTCGCTCTTGTCGCCACGCTCAGCATCGCCCGGGTCGGTGGCACGATCACCCCGGTGCGGGCCGTGCTCGCCGGGCTGGCCATCGCCCAGCTCGCCGGCGCGCTGACCTCGTTCATCATCTTCTGGGCCGCCAAGGGCGACTCTTACCGGGAGATTCTCAACTGGCTGCTCGGCTCCGTGGCCGGCGCCACCTGGGAGAGTGTCGCGATCGCCGGAACGGCCGTTTTGGTCGTGGGCACCGGCATCCTCTTGTCGGCGACTCGGCTCGACGCGTTCGCGTTCGGTGACACCTCGGCGGCGAGCCTCGGCATCAACGTGAACCGCACCCGCTGGGCGCTGCTCGGATCGGTGGCCTTGCTGACCGGTGCCATGGTGGCCGTCAGCGGCTCGATCGGGTTCGTGGGGCTTATCCTGCCGCACCTCGTGCGCGGCGTCAGCGGGCCGGGACACCGCCGACTGCTGCCGCTCGTGGCCGTCTGCGGCGGGCTGTTCCTGGTCATTGCCGACACGCTCGCCCGCACAGTGTTCGACCCGCGCGAGCTTCCGGTGGGGATCATCACGGCATTCATCGGCGTGCCGGTGTTCATTCTGCTGATCAAGAGAAAGAAGTCGCACCTGTGGGCGTAGACCTCGACCAGCTGTCGTTCTCGATCGACGGCACCAGAATTCTGCGGAACGTCTCAGCGTCGCTGCCCACCGGCAGCGTCACCGGCCTGCTCGGCCCGAACGGCGCCGGCAAGTCCACCCTGCTACGGCTCATTGCCGGCATCGACAAAGCGGATGCCGGCACCGCCGCCCTCGACGGCGTCTCGGTCGGGTCACTGAACCGGCGCGACGCGGCCCGACGCATCGCCCTGCTGGAACAGAATGCTGCACCGAGCGTGGAGCTGACCGTGCTCGAAGTCGTGCTGCTCGGGCGCATTCCGCACCGCACCAGGCTCATGGGCTCCTTCAGCGGCGACGAGGATCGCGCCGTCGCTCTCGATGCCCTCGAGGCGGTAGGTGCCCTAGCGCTCGCCGACCGGTCCTGGCACACCCTGAGCGGCGGGCAGCAGCAGCGCGTGCAGATCGCGCGGGCCATGGCGCAGCAACCGAGCCTGTTGCTGCTCGACGAACCGACCAACCATCTCGACGTGAGCGCCCAGCTTTCGCTGCTCGGCCAGGTACGGGAGCTCGGGGTGACGTCCATCATGGCCCTGCACGATCTCAATCTCGCGGCGGCGTATTGCGACCACATTTTGTTGCTCGACGGCGGCCTGCTGGTGGCCTCCGGCACGCCCGCCGAGGTGCTCACCCCGGAGATCATCGGCGCCGTCTACGGCGTGGACTGCTTCATTCTGGAGCATCCGCGCGGCGGGCATCCGGTCATCGTTTATTCGGCGGCGGTGTCGGCGTGAAGCGAGTCACGGTTTTGGCCGGCGGCGTCGGCGGTGCCCGCTTCACTCGCGGGCTGCTCGCGCACCTCGCCGTTGTCGCCCCGGACGCGGCCGTGACGGTGATCGTGAACACCGGCGATGACATGTGGCTCGACGGGCTGCGAATCTGCCCCGATCTCGACACCGTCATGTACACACTCGGCGGCGGCATCAACGAGGAGCAGGGCTGGGGGCGCCCCGACGAATCCCGGCGCGCGTCGGCGGAGATCGCCGCCTACGGCCGCGGCTGGTCGTGGTTCACCCTCGGCGACCTCGACCTGGCGACGCACATCGTGCGCACCGACCTGCTGAGAAACGGCTCAACCCTGTCGCAGGCCACCGAATTTCTGTGCCGCCGCTGGCAGCCCGGGGTGCGCTTGCTTCCCATGAGCGACCAGCCGGTCGAAACCCACGTATGCCTCGCCGAGAATATTGATGAGCACACGGCGGGCGACTATATTCACTTTGAAGAATGGTGGGTTCGGTATCGGGCTCGAGTGGCGATCACCGGGTTCGAGCAGCGCGGGCTGGCCGACTCGGTCGCCGCACCCGGTGTGCTCGCGGCCATCACCGAAGCCGACCTCGTGGTGCTACCACCGTCGAACCCGGTCGTGTCGGTCGGCACGATCCTGGCCGTGCCAGGCGTGCGCCAAGCCCTGCGTGCCACCCGCGCGCGCGTCGTCGGGGTATCCCCGATCATCGGCGGCGCGGCGGTGCGCGGCATGGCCGATGCCTGCCTGCACACCATCGGCGTCGAGACCAATGCTCTCGCCGTCGGTCTGCACTACGGCGCGCGCACGAACGGCGGAGTGCTGGACGCCTGGCTGATCGACGAAACGGATGCAGCGGCGCTGCCCGCTCTCTTGCATGCTGGCATCCACTCTGCTGCTGCGCCGTTGTGGATGACCGACCTGCCCGCGACAACCGCGATGGCCGCGGCCGTGCTGGCTCTTGTCTGACAAAAAATCTCGCGAATCTGCATTGGTCTGGCTTCGCTCAACTGGCTGCGTTGATCTGGCTCCGCTGATTCGGCTGTCCTGATTCGGCTGTCCTGATTCGGCTGTCCTGATCTGGCTTGATTGATTTGACCGGTGTCGCGAGCTAGACGTTACTTTTCCCAGGTGGGCTTCTCAACAGCGGTGGCGGCGCGGTTTTGGCCGGCGGGGCGCCAGGTGTGGGTGGGGTCGAAGATGAGGGGTCCGCGGATCCAGGGGCGTCCGTCTCGCATGTCGATGTCCCAGCCGGAGGTGTCGATGCTGGAGTGGGCGGCGTTGCAGAGCAGCACGGCGTTGTCGATATCGGTCAGGCCGCCATCGCGCCAGGGCTTCACATGATGCACCTGGGTGAGATGGGGTGGCACGGTGCAGCCGGGGATGATGCAGCCGCCATCTCGGGCGGCCAATGCTCGGCGTTGACTGGCGCTGAAGAACCGGTTGCTGGTGCCGAGGTGCAGGATTTTGCCGTTCTGGCCAAACAATACGGGTTGGTAGCCGCCGGCGCAGATGAGTTCGTCGACTTGGCTGGGGGTGAGAGGGCCGTCGATGCCGTCGATCCAGCCGGCGCCGCGGCCGTCGAGCAGGTCGTTGATGTTGATGTGTACGAGCACGGTGGGGGCGGCACCGCCCATGGTCGGGGTGCCGGGGTGCCGGGCGGCGGCTTCGAACACGGCGCGTAGGATGCTGGCTTGTTTTTCGTTGCGGGAGCGGGTGTCGTCGGGTTGCTGCGGGCACGGACTGTGCGGGTCGGGGCTGAACTCGTCGGGACTGTGCGGGTCGGGGCTAAGCGGGTCGGGTGGGTCGGCGCCGAGTGTGTCGCTGGACTCCATTTTCGCACCCGCCTCGCCCGCCTGGCCGATTTCGGTGGCTTGGTCCGCCGCGGTGGCGTCCCGCGCCTCGCTGGTCGCTTCTTGTGCGGCTTCGTTGTCGTCTGCGTGGGCGAGGTCGGTCTCACGGAACGCGACCCGGGCACGTGCAAGGGCGTCGGAGACTCGGGCCGTGCCGGACGTCGTGCCGGACGTCGTGCCGGACGTCGGGGTTTCGGGGGCTCCGGGAACCGGATTCGCCGCGGCGGCGGACAGGTACGCATCGAAAACGTTGCCGATGATGGCGCGGTCGAGGGTGGTGAACCAGCCGTTGAGGCTGTAGCCGCCGTTGCTGAGGGTGCCGAAGGTGAGCCAGCTGCGCCGCTCGGTCGGGGCCTCGCCGGGCGCGGTGCCGTCGGGGGCGAGGCGTGCTTTCCACTGGATGCCCTGCTGCCGCAGCAACTCCGGCGCGAACGCTATGCCGGCACCGGGCAGTCCCTCGGTTTCGGGGGTGATCGCCCCGGAGCCGCTGGCGACCAGGGAGCGTTCGACCCGGTCGAGGTCGGAGGCCAGCACCTCGGAGCGCAGGCCGTCGAGCACCTGCACGATCACCCGGGCCTGTTCCAGGCCGAGCTCCCCGCCCTGCAGGGCCTCTCCGAGCACCGGGTAGGTGGGGGCCAGCGGGCGGCCGAGCACGACCCGCTGGCCCGCTTTCTCACCGAGCGCGGATCGCTGCCGCACCTCGGAGCGGGAGAGGCGGGCGAGGGTGCAGACCAGTTCGACGCCGCTGCGAGAGCCGAGCCGACGGGCCAGCGTCGGCGCAGCCAGAGACGTCGCCGCACCCGCCCCGCTCGGAGAAGCCGCATCAGCCGCAGCACCCTCCGGGATCACGGAATCCGCAGCAGCCTTGCCCGAACCAGCATTCTCCCGGGCGGCATTCTGCGCGGCGGCGGCACTCTGATCAACAGCAGCCTTCGCGGCGGCAGCATCAAAGTACTGGGAACGGCGCAGCACATCCGACGTGGAGAGCACCCGGGCCCCGTCGACGACCCGGCCCACACTCTCCACCGCCAGCAGCAGGGTCAGTGATTCTTCATCGCCCAGCAACCCGAACGACACCCCGCCCAACGCCGCCAACAACGCATCCCGAGCCTGCTCCACCGCCGCAACGACGGGGTTCGAACCGGCCTCACTCGGGTTTTCCATGAACATGGGCGCCATTGCCTCCTTGACACCCATTCTACCGCAAATCGAATACAAACGCGAGAGAAACTCAGAAATAGTCTTGCCGGCAAAGTTGATCGATTAATCCATGATTGCCGCTCTTAGCGCCTCTTCCGCCCGTCAATACGTAAACCAATGCTCGCAATTCACGGCCTCAGCGTCGTGGTGCCACTTGTGCGGTTTCGAAGTAGTAGACGATTCAGTATCACGAACTAGAGCAGAGCGCTCGTGTGCGGCCCAAGTCCGATCAGTCGCGCGGCTTCGAGGTCGGCCGCGGTGTCGACGTCGCGCCGCAGAGACGAAGTCGGCGGCAGGTCGAGCACGATGTGTCCGTCGCCCTGGTGCGCAGCGCGGGAGCCGAGACCGAACCGCGGCGTGACCGTGACTCCGACGCGGGCGAGCAGGGTCGTCGTGCCCACACCTTCGGCATCGGGCACCATCGAGCGCGGCTGCGCTGCGGCGAGCGCGAATGCAGCGTCGATGTCACCTGGCCGCAGGGCGGGCAGATCCCCGGTCATCACCGCCAGATTTACTTGGGGATAGGCGAGCCGAGCGGCAGCGATGCCCTGCACGATCCCGGCGTTCAAGCGGGCATGCCCCGTTTCAACGACCGGCGCCTCCGGCACGATGACAGCACCGAGCCCACCGAGCAGCGCGCCCAAACGCGCACTCGCGGTCACCACGAACACGCGCTCCACAGCGGATGCTGCCACCAGCGCCGTCACCGTGTCAAGCGCGAAAGCGTCGGCGAGCGCCGCCCGCCCCGGCCCAACACCGAGCCGGCTCTTCGCCTCGGAGCTTCCCTTCACCGGGACGACGACGACCCAGTTATCGGCCAACGATTTCAACCCGAACGCCAACGGCGTCATATGTTGGCTTGGCGCGAGAATCCCGGGTGGCGAGAACACAATCGTTTTCCTGCGCCGCGAGGGCCACCACGGCGTCGTACACGGCACCACCTGCAATGCCCAAGTTCGCGAGTAAGGCTGGCAAACGAAAGGCCGTTTCGGCGGTCATCACAAGGGGCAGAGCAAACCGCGACGCCAGGAGCCGGGCTGCCGTTTCAGGCGCAAGCCGGGCCTCGCTCGGCAATCTCGTGAGCACCGAATAAGTTTCCGCCAGAGCGTGACCCGCCAATGCGACTTCACGCCCCTGCCACCAGTCAACGACAGCGTGGTGCGCTGGGTGGGTCGTGACGAGCAGTGGCACCGCCACACTGGTATCGAGTGCGAGCACCTTCAACGACGTCCGGCATCGATCAGGCCGAACATGGTGTCATCGTCTATGGCCGTCGAGGACGTAGCGACGAGGACCCCGTCTTCGTCGACGAGCCGAGCCGTTCGCCCTGCCGGTACGACCTGTAGCCCGCTGCCGTACTGAGAAATATCCACGGTTGAACCGGGACGGAGCCCCAGCGCATCGCGCAGGGCCTTGGGAACCATGAGACGCCCGACCGCGTCGAGGGAAACTTCCATAGGGAATACGTTACCAGCGACTTCCCGCTTCAGCTAGGGCGATCCCTGGCGCGCCCGGCGCGCGGTAGCCTCAAGGGTCGACTGCAAACATCCGTCGACTCGATTACGTTCGCTTTGAACGGCCCAGGAGGTTCCATGTCACTCACCACTCAGTCCCGCACGTTGCCGATGGCCATCATGACCTACCTCGAACGCAGCGCCAGCGCGAAGCCCGCCTCCGCTGGAGCAACCTGCACCGAAAACGCGGTCGTCATCGATGACGGCAAGACCTACACGGGCGAGACGGCCATCACCGCCTGGCTCGCCGGCAGCGCCGCCGAATTCGAGTACACGACCACCCAGCTGCGCACCGAGAAGGACGAGTCGTCGACGACCGTCGTCAACCGCGTCGAGGGCAACTTTCCGGGCCGCAGCGTCGACCTGAACTACCGCTTCGAGCTCGACGCCGAGAGCGGCCTGATCCAGGCCCTCACCATCTCGATCTAGCTTTTACCGGCCGCTGCAGCCAAGCCGGCCGCGAACCCCTCGGCATACCCTTCAGCGCGCGCTTCGGCTGTGCCGAGTCGGAACATGTCGGTGTCGCTCGGTCGCTGCAGCGCCCGAGCGCCAGCGGCGTCCAGCTCGCCGACCAGTCGTCCGAGTCCGCGCACGACAGCGACCGGGTTGCCGCTGGTCTTGCCCTTGACCAGATCGGCGGCGCCGGCGATCTCGTCGGCGACCGCCGCGACGGTGACGTCGAGGCGACGACCCGAGACATCCGCTGTGCCGCGCAGGTCGTCGAGCACGGCGAGCCCTGCCGCGCCAATGGCGATGTCGGTCTGGCCTTCCCGCCAGGGACGCCCGGCGGTGTCCGTGATCAGCACGCCGAGGCGCAGCCCGGTGCGTTCGCGGAGGGCCGAGCAGATCGCGCGCGCCGACCCGTCCGGATCGACCGGCAACAGCAGCACCACACCCTCGGGCGCATTGCTCGTGTCGACGCCGGCCGCCGCCATGACGAGGCCCTGCCGGTTCTCGACGATGCGGGTGACCCCGCCCGGGTGCGCCCGCGATGCTACGACGCGCACGGTCTCGTCGGTGATCGCCTGCTCGCGGTCGGCGGCCTGAACGACTCGCCCCTCGGCCTTGGAGACGATCTTGCTGGTCACCGCCACAATGTCCCCATCGGCCAGGCGGGACTGCGCGGCTTCAGCGATCAGGGCCGCGAGGTCGTCACCCGCAGTGATCTCGCCGAACCCCCCGAGGGTGAATACTTTGAGACCGAACAGCTCCATGGCGCCCACTTCGGCGGCGGCAGCGTCGGGCAGCGAATCGTGCGGCATCTAGCGCACCAGTTTCGGCAGAACGGATGCGCCGAAGACGTCGATCCACTGTTTCTGGTTACGGCCAACGTTGTGCAGGTAGATACGGTCGAAACCGAGGTCGACGAACCTCTGAATGTATTTGCGGTGCTCGTCGGGGTCGGCCGAGATGATCATGCGACCCTCGAAGTCCTCCGGGCGCACGAGTTTGGCCAGCTGCTCGAACTCGAATGGCGAACGGATGTCGCTCTTCGGAAATCGCATGCCGCCGTTCGGCCACTCGTGCAGCGCATTGGCCATCGCCTCTTCGTCGGTCTCGGCCCAGCTCAGGTGCAGCTGCAGCACCCTGGGCATCGTCGAGGGGTCTTTTCCGGCCTCGCGCGCACCGTCGTCGAATTTGCCGAACAGCATCGAGATCTTCTCCAGCGGGGCGCCGACCGTGATCAGGCCGTCGGCCAGCCGACCGGCGCGCTTGGCGGTGACCGGGCCGGCGGTGGCGACCAGAATCTCGGGGGCAACCGGCGGCATGGTCCACAGCCGGGTCGACTCGAGCTTGAAGAACTGACCGGAGTGCTTGACGTCCCGGCCGGCCAGGGAGCCGGCGAACAGCTTGGAGATGATCTCGATGGCCTCGAACATGCGGTTGATGCGCTCGGGGGCCTCGGGCCAGTAGCCGCCCACGATGTGTTCGTTCAGAGCTTCTCCGCTGCCCAGGCCCAGCCAGTGTCGGCCGGGATACATCGAGGCGAGCGTCGCCGAGGCCTGGGCGACCATGGCCGGGTGCCAGCGGAACGTCGGGGCGGTCACGCCGGGCCCGAAGTTGCCGGTGGTGCGCTCGGCGATCGAGGCGAGCACGCCCCAGACAAAGCTCGACTGCCCCTGCGCCGGAACCCAGGGCTGAAAGTGGTCGGCCGCCATCACACCTGTGAAACCGTGCTGCTCGGCGTACGCCGAGAGTGCGACCGCTTCGGCCGGTGGAAACTGCTCCAACATGGCCGCATAGCCAATTTGCAACTGGGTCACTGTGACCTTTCCGCGCTCAAGAATGTTGTACCCATTCAATCGCAACACGGCCGGGGCCGCTTTCGATACCGCCGCCTGGCATCCGCTTCAGGCTTATAGGCTTGACGAATGCGCATTGCCACCTGGAACGTCAACTCCGTTCGTGCCCGCTCCGGGCGAATCGTCGACTGGATGGAACGCGAGGACATCGACGTTCTCGCCATGCAGGAGATCAAGTGCAAGCCGGAGCAATTTCCGTCGCAGGCGTTCGAGGATGCCGGCTACGACCTGGCCATTCACGGCCTGAGCCAGTGGAACGGTGTGGCGTTCGCGAGCCGGGAACCGATGACGGATGTTGTCACCACCTTTCCGAATATGCCCGGCTTCCAGAAGGGGTCAGTTGGCCCTGACCAGCCGCTCGAGGCGCGCGCGCTCGGCGTGACCGTGAACGACCTGCGGCTGTGGAGCCTCTACGTGCCGAACGGTCGCGCGCTCGGCGACCCGCACTACGCCTACAAGCTGGCCTGGCTGAAGGCGCTCCAGACCCACGCGGCCGAGGAACTCAGCCAGCACCCCGCGCTCGCGCTGGCCATGATGGGCGACTGGAACGTCGCGCCGCGCGACGAAGACATGGGCGACCCGAGCTTCGTACCCGGCCAGTCCACCCATATTTCCCCCGAGGAGCGGGCCGTGTTCGACGCCTTCGAACGGGCAGGACTGACCGACGTCGTGCGGCCGATCGTGCCCGAAGGATTCACTTTCTGGGACTACAAGCAGCTGCGTTTTCCGCGCAACGAGGGCATGCGCATCGACTTTATTCTCGGCTCCCCAGCCTTCGCCGATCTGGTGACGGATGCCAGCATCCACCGCAACGAACGCAAGGGCGACGCCCCGAGCGACCATGTGCCGGTGCTCGTCGACCTCGACCTCGGCGGCGATGACGACGACCGCCCGATGATCTTCTAGATGACTCTCACACCGCCGCCCGCGTCAGCATCCGTCACCGTTTCCATCACCCGCACGGTCGATCAGGCGCGCTTCACCGAGGCGAGCGAATGGGTGCAGTACGGCATCAACCTCGCCCACAAATACCCCGGGTTTCTCGGCTCGGGCTGGGTGCGCGGCAGCGAGGATTCCGCGACCTGGAACATGCTGTACCGCTTCTCCGACCACGAGAGCCTTGCGGCCTGGGAGAATTCCGACGAGCGCGCCGAGTGGCTCGAAGCCGGCACCGACCTGGTACTCGACGCCCACGTTGAGAAACGCACCGGCATCGAGGGCTGGTTTGACGGTATGCAACCGGAGCCGGGAGTACCCGCCCTGGTGCCGCCGCCGCGCTGGAAGCAAGCGATCAGCATCTGGCTCGGCTTCTTTCCGGTCAACCTCGTCTTCACCCTGCTGGTGACCTGGCTCGTTCCCGGCTGGGGCGACCTCGCGACGGCGCTCAAGGTGCTGCTGACCACCCTCGTGCTCACGCCGCTGATGGCCTACTTCGTGCTGCCGTGGGTGACCCGGATGCTGCGTCCCTGGCTGCAGAAACAGCCCCGCTAAAACAGGCACCAACAGCAAACGGCACCCATCCTCGACCGTAGGGTCGGGGGCAGGTGCCGTTGTGGTGCGAGGGCAGGGTTGCTTAGGCGGAGACCTTCTCCGGCACCTCGTACTTCGGGTGAGCCTGTTCAGTGGCGGCGTCGAATTCGGCGTCGATCTCGGCGTTTGGCTTGTACGTGACAAGGGAGACCACGACGGCGACGAGCAGGCTGGCCGCGAAGCCCGGAACGATCTCGTACAGGGTGTCGCCCAGCGACGAGTTACCCCAGATAAAGACGACCACCGCACCGGTGATCATGGAGGCCAGGGTGCCCGCGGTGGAGAGCTTCTTCCAGTACAGGGAGAGCAGCACGACCGGTCCGAAGGCGGCACCGAAACCGGCCCAGGCGAAGCCGACCAGGTCAAGAATGGTCGAGTTCTGCTGCAGCGCGATGAGTCCGGCCACGAGCGCCACGACCAGTACGCCGACGCGGCCGAGCATGACCAGCATCTTCGGCGACGCACTCTTGCCGACGATCTTGTAGAGGTCCTCGACCAGAGCCGAAGATGAGACGATCAGCTGCGAGGAAATGGTGCTCATGATGGCGGCGAGCACGGCGGCCAGCACGAGACCGGCGATGAACGGGTGGAACAGCGTCTGAGCCAGAAGCAGGAACACCGTTTCCGGGTTCTCCAGGCTCAGGTCGGGGTTTTGCTGGAAATAGGCGATGCCGATCAGCGCGGTGGCAACGGCGCCGAGCGCGGTTGCAACCATCCAGCCAATGCCGATTCTGCGGCCGGCCTTGGCGTCCTGCGGGGTGCGCAGGGCCATGAAACGCACGATGATGTGCGGCTGGCCGACGTAGCCGAGGCCCCAGGCTACGGCGGAGATAACACCGAGAACGGATCCGCCGGCCGTGAGGGAGAGCAGGTTCGGGTCGACTTCGCGAATGGAGTCGACTGTGGCCGTGATCCCGCCGGTGGCGTTCAACGCCACGAGGGGTACAGCGATCAACGCGACCAGCATCAGGATGCCCTGGGCAACGTCGGTGAGGGTAGCACCGAGGAAACCGCCGAAGAGAGTGTAGAGAAGTGTCACTCCACCGACGATCAGCATGCCCGTCAGGAACGTCGAGCCGAAGGACTCCTCAAAGAACACACCGCCGGCGACCATTCCGGAGGAGACGTAGAAGGTGAAGAAGACCAGGATGATCAAGCCGGAGACGATGCGCAGCAGTCGCGAGGTGTCTTTCAGCCGGTTCTCGAAGAAGCTTGGAATGGTGATCGAGTTGTTCGACACCTGGGTGTACGAGCGCAAGCGCGGGGCAATGAATTTCCAGTTGAGCCAGGCGCCGATGGTGAGGCCGATCGCGATCCAGGCTTCCACGAGGCCGGACACGTAGATTGCTCCCGGGAGGCCAAGAAGCAGCCAGCCGGACATGTCGGAAGCGCCAGCGCTCAGGGCTGCTGTGCCCGGTTTGAGGTTTCGGCCGGCGAGCATGTAGTCGTCAAGATCTTTGGTTTGCCGAAAGGCGAAGTACCCGATGGCGACCATGCCAGCGAGATATAAAGTGATTGCGATTATCTGAAATGTTTGATCCGTCAATGGGATTCCTTTGTTGGGATGCCCGACGTACTGGACGTGATTACCCGAGGTGCCGGGCAAGCTCAAAGCTTCAGTCTCGCAGAAACACGGGCTTTTTACCATTGTTTGTCCCCCATTTACTCATCCAGCTCGCGAGGGTGTGCGATCCTGAGTGGTCATGCACACAAATGACAGAGCTGTCGGCGTTGACCGCAAACTGACCAATTATGCCGACCGGGATTTCAGCAAATTCATTCGGCGGGCCTTTCTTGCCTCGGCCGGATTGGACCCCGAAGACCTCGACCGACCGGTCGTTGGCATCGTCAATACCTCCTCGGATTTCACGACCTGTCACCGGGATATGCCTCAGCTCATCGAGAGCGTGAAGCGCGGTGTGCTCGAGGCCGGCGGCCTGCCCTTCGTCTTTCCGGTCATGTCCATCGGTGAAATTCTGACCACCCCCACGAGCATGCTCTTTCGCAATCTCATGGCCATGGAACTCGAAGAGCAGCTTGGCAGCCAACCGATGGATTCGGTGGTTCTGCTGGGAGGCTGCGACAAGACCGTGCCGGCCGAACTCATGGCGGCGGCGTCGGCCGACATCCCGGCAATCTCGCTCGTCGTCGGCCCGATGTCCGTCGGCAGCTACAAGGGCGAACGGCTCGGCGCCTGCACCGACTGTCGACGCCTGTGGTCGGAGTTCCGCGCCGGTACGATCGACGAGACCACCATCGGCGAGATCAACCAGGAACTCGCGCCGACCGCCGGTACCTGCATGGTGATGGGGACAGCCTCAACCATGGCCTGCATCGTTGAAGCGATGGGGATGTCGCTCCCCTTCGCCGGCACCGCCCCGGCCGTCTCCGCCCACCGGCTGCGGCTCGGTGTGCAGACCGGTCGTCGGGCCGTAGAGATCGCCGCCGCCGACCGCCGACCGTCGCAGATCATGACCGCGGGGGCATTTCGCAACGCGGTGACCGTACTCGCTGCCATCTCCGGTTCGACGAACGCGATCATCCACCTGACGGCGATTGCCCGGCGGCTCGGCATTGAGCTCGACCTTGACGATTTTCACGAGATCGCGGCGCGCACTCCGCTGCTGGTCGATTGCAAACCGGCCGGCCAGAACTACCTGCCGGACATGCACCGCGACGGCGGGGTGCCCGCCTTGCTCAAAACCCTGTCCCCGCTGCTCGACCTCGATGTGCTGACCATCACCGGGCAGACCCTGGGCGAGGCCCTCGACGGAGCCGTTGCTCCCCAGGCCTGGCAGAGCACGGTGCACGCGCTCGACGATCCGCTCGGACCGACCGGTGCGCTCGTGGCGTTGACCGGCTCCCTCGCGCCGGACGGCGCCGTGATCAAAGTGGCGGCGGCATCCGCTCACCTGCTGGTGCACGAGGGGATCGCTGCGGTGTTCGATTCCCTCGATGATGTGGAGGCGCGGCTGAACGATGAGAGTCTCGCGCTGACCCCGGATCACGTGCTGGTCATGCGCAACATCGGCCCGGTCGGAGCCGGCATGCCGGAAGCCGGATCGATTCCCATCCCCCGCTATCTGGCCCGGCAGGGCGTTCGCGACATGGTGCGCATCTCGGACGGGCGCATGAGCGGCACCGCCTATGGCACGATCGTGCTGCACTGTGCACCGGAGGCCGCGATCGGCGGGCCGCTCGCCCTGGTTCGTGACGGCGATCGGATTCGGCTCGACGTGCCCGGTCGCACCGTCGACCTGCTCGTGGACGACGAGGAGCTCGCCCGTCGGCGTGCCGACCTGCAGCTGCCGGCCCTGCCTGCGCGCGGCTGGAGTCGACTGCACGCGTCGACGGTTCTGCAGGCCCCAGAGGGTGCCGATCTGGCCTTCCTGCAATAGGTACTGTTGCGCTAGTTGTCAGGACGGGTCGAGCAACTGCGCCAAGTGGATGCCGCGGCGGTCGCTGAGATCCTGCAGCTGGGTTCGGCAGGAGAAGCCATCGGCGAGCACCACGGTCGCAGCCGCAGCGCCGCGCACGGCCGGGAGGAGTTGCTGCTCGGCCACGGCGATCGACACGTCGTAGTGGCCGCGCTCCACGCCGAAGTTGCCGGCCAGCCCACAGCATCCGCCGAGCTGGGTCAGTTCGGCGCCGGCTTGCTGCAGCAGCGCAGCGTCGGGGCTCCAGCCCATCACGGCGTGGTGGTGGCAGTGCGGTTGGGCCACGACGGTGGTGCCTTGAAGGTTCGGCGGCAGGTAGTCGGGCAGCGTCGCCAGAAATTCGGCGAGCGTATGGGTGGCCGCGGCCACCGGCTGCGCCGCCTCATGGCCGAGTAGTTCGAGGGCGTCGGAGCGGAGCACACCGGTGCAGGAGGGCTCGAGTCCGACGATCGGGATACCGGCATGCGCGACCGCGGCGAGGCGGCCGACCGTTCTGCCGAGAATGGTGCGCGCCGCATCGAGCTGCCCGGTGGAGATCCAGGTGAGGCCGCAACAGAGCGGCTGCTCGGGGATCTGCACGGTGCATCCGGCGGCTTCCAGCACCCGCACTGCGGCACGGCCCACCTCCGGCGTGAAATAGTTCGTGAAGGAATCCGCCCAGAGCAGTACCGGGCGCGCATTCTCGGCGCTAGGGCGCGGCTCGCGAGCCTGAAACCAGTCAGTGAAGGTCTGTTCGGCGAAGGTTGGGATCGAGCGACGGTGGTCGATGCCGGCCAGCCAAAGAGCCAGTCGGCTCAGCAGGGGCAGCCGCACCAGCCGGTTGAGCAGCTTCGGGGCGACGGAGGCCAGGCGCGCCCACCGCGGCAGCCAGCCGAGCGAGTAGTGGGTGATCGGGCGCAGGCGACCCTTGAAACTCTGGTGCAGCACCTCCGCCTTGTAGGCCGCCATGTCCACCCCGGTCGGACAGTCCGAGGCGCAGCCCTTGCAGGACAGGCACAGGTCGAGGGCATCGTGCACTTCCGGCGAGCGCCAGTTCGCGCCACCCTGGTTGATCATCTCCTGCAGCACCCGCGCCCGGCCCCGCGTGGAATCCTTCTCTTCCCGGGTCGCCAGGTAGGAGGGGCACATCACGCTGTCGCCGGTGTTTTCGGCTCGACACAGGCCCACTCCGGTGCAGCGGTGCACGGCCTGGCTGAAGTCGCCCCCGTCAGAGGCATAGGACAGGGCCAGCCCGGTGCGCACCGACGGCGCGTGCGCCGAGCGGATGTCCGCATCCAGCGGGCGCGGATCCACGACGATCCCCGGGTTCAGCACGTTGTCCGGGTCCATGATGGCCTTCACCGAGCCGAACAGGGCGAGCGCGGCCTCGGAGTACATGATGGGCAGCAGCTCGCTCCGGGCCCGGCCGTCGCCGTGCTCACCGGAGAGCGACCCGCCATAGCTGGCCACGAGCCGGGCCGCATCCGTCATGAACGCCCGGAATCGGGCCCGGCCGTCGGCGCGGCCGAACGGAAAGTCGAGGCGCACGTGCACGCAGCCATCGCCGAAGTGCCCGTAGGGAAACCCGACCAGGTCGTGCTCGCGCAGGAGCTCGTCGAAGTCGCGCAGGTAGGCGCCGAGGCGCTCCGGCGGCACGGCGGCGTCTTCCCAGCCGGAATGGGCTGGTGCCCCGACCGGCGACCGGCCGGCCAGTCCGGCGCCGTCCTCCCGAATCTTCCACAGTTGGGCGGCCTGGCGCGGGTCGGTGATCACCCTCGCGTCCACGGCCGCACCGATCTGGCTCACGCGCCCGGCGCGGTCGGTCACCTCCTGCAGGTCTCCTCCGGACACCTCGATGAACAACCAGGCGGTGCCGGCCGGAAGGTCGGGAACGGCCTCCGGGCCTTTTCGGGTACGCACGACATCGACGATGCGCGAGTCGAGCCCCTCGCAGGCGGTCGGCTGAAAGGGCAGCACGGCCATGACCGCGTCGCCGGCCGCACCGATGTCGGAGAAGCCGAGCACGACCATCCGCTTGTGAGCGGCGTCGGCGACCAGGCTGACGCCGGCTTCCAAGACGATCGCCAGGCTGCCCTCGCTGCCGACCAGCGCGCGCCGCAGGTCGAAATCGCGCTCGGGCAGCAGATGTTCGAGGGCATAGCCGGAGACCTGACGGCCGAAACGGCCCAGTTCGGTGCGGATGGTGCCGAGCTCACCGCGCACGAGTTCGCGGAGGGCGTCGGTTTGGGGTGAGGCGGGGGTGCCGTCGCCCCCGAGAAAGAGCCGTTCGCCGGTTCCGGTCAGCACGTCAAGGTGGGTCACGTTGTCGGCGGTTCGGCCGTAGGCCAGGGTGCGCGAACCGCAGGCATTGTTGCCGATCATGCCGCCAATGGTGCAGCGGGTGTGCGTCGACGGGTCGGGGCCGAAGCGCAGACCGAGCTTGAGCGCCGCCTGCTGCAGGGTGGCGTGCACCGTTCCCGGCTGCACCACCGCCGTGCGGGCCTCCGCGTCAATCGACACGACCTGGTTCAGGTACCGGCTGAAATCCAGGATGACGCCGGCACCGATGGCGTTTCCGGCCACCGACGTGCCGGCGCCGCGCGAGGTGAGGGGAATGCCCCGGTCTCGGCAGAGCGCCAACGTCGTGGCCACGTCATCGACGTCGCGCGGCAGCACGACGGCCGACGGAACGACGCGGTAGAGCGAAGCGTCCGAGGAATACGCCGCCCTCGTCGTGTCGTCGTTGCGCACATGCAGCACCCCCCGGGAGCGCAGAGCGGTGGCCAGAGATTGCGGCTGTGCGACGACGGTGTGCATGGGTAGCAATGCTACCGGCGTCGTATTGTGCACAATGCGCTCCGAAAGTTCTTACGCCCGAGTCTTTGACTCCTGCCTCAAATTGGATACAGTATCCAAATGAGTCTTTGCAACGATGCAATCCAACCGACACTCGCTCCGGCGCACGTTCCGGCACCCTGTGACCGGAGCACGCGATGACCGGCAGGACGAATGACTGGCTCGGCCTCGCCACCCAGCGCGTTCTCGTGGCGGGTGCCGGGGGAATCGGCACCGCCTGCGCTCTCGCCTTTCTGGAGGTTGGCGCCCAGGTTGTCGTGGCCGATCTCAGCCCAGAGCGTCTCGCCGAGCTGGATCCCCGCATCATCGGCGTACAGGCAGACCTGACGACCACGGCCGGGTGCGAGAGTGTGGTCGCCACGGTGGTGGAACGCGTCGGCGGCCTCGATGTGCTCGTGCACGCCGTGGGGATCAACCATCGGGTTCCCGTGCTCGACCTGAACGACGACGACTGGAAACGCATCCTCGACGTCAACCTCTCCAGCGCATTCCGTCTCGGCAAGGCTGCCGGCCGAATCATGATCGATGCCGGCTACGGGCGTCAGGTATTCTGCTCCTCGGTTTCGAGCACCCTCGCCCACGCCGACCACGCGCCGTACGCGGCGAGCAAGGGCGGCCTCAACCAACTCGTGCGGGTGATGGCGCGCGAATGGGCCGCCTCCGGCGTCACCGTCAACGCCATCGCGCCGGGTTACACCGAGACCGAGCTGACCCGCGCACACCTGGACCGGCCCGGAATGCGGGACCACTACACCGAGCTGGTGCCGGCCGGCCGGCTCGGCACCGTGGATGACCTCACCGGTTCCGTGCTCTTTCTGGCCTCACGCCAGGCGGCCTTCGTCACCGGTCAGGTGCTGTTCATCGACGGCGGGCGGACCCTTGTCTGATCGGGCCGTGATCGAACACGCACAGGGCGGGCGTCTTCCGCTGCTGTCCCCGTCCGACCTCGACCCCGCCGGGCGACGCCTCTACGACGAGATCATCGCTCCCCCGCGCGGCGACGGGCCGTTCCTCGTGGTCGACGATGACGGGCTGCTGGCCGGCCCGTTCAACGCGCTACTGTACTCCCCCGCCCTGGGTCAGGCCGTTTCGGCCCTCGGTGCCTCGCTGCGTTTTGCCGGCACGCTCGAGAACCGCACCCGCGAACTGGTGGTGTGCCTGATCGCCGCCGTATATGGCTGTGAGTACGAGTGGTACGCCCACAGCCGAGTGGCGGCCACCGTCGGCATCACGCCGCTTGAATTGCGGGCGCTCGCCCAGGGGGTGACGCCCGAGACGGCCACCGAGGCGGAGGCATCCGCTCTCGCCTTCGCTCTGGCGCTCGTGCGGGGCCGAGCCGTCGATGCGGCCACCCACGCCCGGGCGGAGCAGCATCACGGCCACGCCGGCCTGGTCGAGATCACCATCTTGGCCGGGTATTACCAACTGCTGGCTGGTCTGCTGATCGCGTTCGACGTTCCCGCTCCCGCCAGCGTCACGGAGGTCTCCTCATGATCGACATCGATACCGGGTCGCCGCTCGGCGGCATCAAGGTCGCCGATTTCTCCCGGGTATTGGCCGGTCCGTTCGCCTCCATGATGCTCGCCGACTTTGGAGCCGACGTCATCAAGATCGAGCACCCGGCCGGGGACGACACCCGGGCCTGGGTTCCGCCGGTCGACGCGAACGGCATGGGCTCCTACTTTGCCAGCGTGAACCGCAACAAGAGATCCGTCGTCTGCGACCTGCGCACCGAAGCCGGGTTGGCCGAAGCCCGCAGCATCGCCCTCACCGCCGACGTGGTGATCGAGAATTTTCGTCCGGGCGTGATGGAAAAGTACGGACTCGACGATGCTTCGCTCCGACTAGAGCGACCGGATCTGGTCTACTGTTCGATCACCGGTTTCGGTACGGATGCCGGGGCTCACCTTCCCGGGTATGACCTGCTGGTGCAGGCCGTCGGTGGTCTCATGAGTGTGACCGGATCCCCCGATTCCGAGCCCAGCAAGGTGGGCGTCGCGCTCGTCGATGTGATCACCGGCCAAAACGCCGTCGTGGGAATCCTCGCCTCCCTGCGGGTGCGCGATCGCACCGGGCAGGGGCAACGCGTGGAGGTGAACCTGCTCTCCTCGCTGCTGGCCGGCATGGTCAACCAGTCGTCGAGCACGCTCGCCACCGGAACGGCTCCGCGCCGAATGGGAAACGCACACCCGAGCATTGCGCCCTACGAAACCTTCAGCACCCAGGATGGCCCGATCGCCGTAGCGGTCGGCACCGACAAACAATTCGTCAACCTGGTGCGCGTACTCGGTCTGCCCGAGCTGGCCGACGACGACCGTTTCGGCAGCAATACCGAGCGTCTGGCCCACCGGGCTGCGCTCAAGGAACTGCTCGAGGAGCGCTTGCAGCATCGGCCAGCCGCAGAGTGGTCGGCCGCTCTGCTCTTGGCCGGAGTACCGGCCGGCAAGGTGAACTCGATTCTCGAAGCGCTCGAGCTTGCCACGACGCTCGGCCTTGCTCCCGTCGTGGACGTGACAGACGGCTCCCGTACCAGTCGGCAGATCGCTAACCCGATTCGCCTCTCCCATACCCCCGCGCGCTATCTGCGACCGCCACCGTTGCTCGGCGAACACGCCGGAGCCACGTTCAACACCACAGCACTGAATACCACAGTAACCACCACGACCAGAAGGACAGCCCATGCTTGACACCTCAGATCTCATCGGCATTGAATCCCTGCTCACCGACACCGAGATCGCCCTGCGCGGAGAAGTTCGTTCCTTCGTCGACTCGTCGATCAAACCAAACATTGCGAATTGGTACGAAAAGGCGATTTTTCCGCTCGAAATCGTGCCGGAAATGGCCAAGCTCGGTCTTCTCGGCATGCACCTCAAGGGCTACGGCTGCCCCGGGCGCACGTCGGTGGAGTATGGCCTCGCGGCGATGGAACTGGAGGCAGGCGATTCCGGGCTGCGCACCTTCGTGAGCGTGCAGGGCTCCCTCGCCATGAGCGCGATTCACAAGCACGGCTCCGAGGAGCAGAAGAACGAGTGGCTGCCCCGCATGGCCGCCGGTGAGATCATCGGCTGCTTCGGCCTGACCGAGCCGACGGCCGGGTCCGACCCGGGAAGCATGACCACCTTCGCCCATCGTGATGGCTCCGACTGGGTGCTGAACGGCACGAAACGGTGGATCGGACTCGCCTCGGTGGCCCAGGTGGCCATCATTTGGGCGATGACCGGAGACGGTATCCGCGGGTTCATCGTGCCCACCGACACTCCCGGCTTCGTCGCGACCCCGATCGAGCCGAAGCTGTCGATGCGGGCGTCGATCCAGTGCGAAATCCAGCTCACCGACCTGCGACTGCCGGAGTCAGCGATGCTGCCGAAGGCTCGCGGTCTGCGCGGACCATTCGAGTGCCTCAACGAGGCGCGCTACGGCATCATCTGGGGCGCGATGGGCGCTGCCCGAGACAGCTACCTGACCGTTCTCGACTTCTCTCGCGAGCGGATGCAGTTCGGCAAGCCGCTCGCCGGCTACCAGCTGACCCAGCAGAAACTCGTCAACATGGCACTCGAAATCAACAAGGGAACCCTGCTGGCCCTGCAGATCGGGCGGCTCAAGGACCTCGGAACGCTGTCGACCCACCAAATCTCGGTGGGCAAGTTGAACAACTGCCGGGAGGCCATCGAAGTCTGCCGGGAAGCGCGGGCCATGCTCGGCGGGAACGGCATCACCCTGGACTATTCCCCGATGCGCCACGCGAACAACCTGGAAAGCGTGCGCACCTATGAAGGTACCGACGAGGTTCACACCCTCATTCTCGGGCAGCACATCACCGGCATCGCGGCCTTCCGCTGAGTAGGAGTGAGTGAGGGGTGGGTTAGAGTCATGACCGTGACACGACTAACTCCCCCCTCGGTGACCGGCCCCCGGCCATCGACGGCCCCGGAATTCGTCCTCAAGGAGCTGCGGCGGCTGATCGTCGTCGGCGAGCTGGTTCCCGACCAGCCGCTTCGCCAGGACACGCTCGCCGAACGCCTCGGGGTGAGCCGGGTGCCGGTTCGCGAAGCCTTGAACACGCTGGCCGCCGAGGGTCGGGTGGTGCACGAGCCGCACCGTGGCTACCGGGTGGCGCGGTTGTCGTTGGACGACCTGCTGGAGGTCTACCGACTTCGGCAGCTGCTCGAGACCGAAGCCGTGCGCACGACCATGGCCAATCCGCCGGCCGGCGTGCTGAGCGATTTTCGCGACGCTGCCCGCGCGGTCGAAATCGCCAGCGACGGTGGCGACCTCCTGGCGATGACCGAAGCCAATCGACGGTTTCACTTCGTGCTGGTGGCGGCAGCCGGGCTGCCGCGGCTGGAACGTATTGTCGGAGCCCTGTGGGACTCGACCGAGGCCTACCGGCTGCTGTACTACGAAACCCCCAGCAACCGGGAGCGCGTGGAGAGTGAACACTCGCAAATGGTGGAGGCATTCGCCGCCGGCGACACCGACCGGCTGATCCAGCTCCTGGACGATCACCGGCGACACGCCACGAACGCGCTCCGCGCCCTGCTGACTTAGAGCACCAAACTCGTCCAAACTATAGCCGGTAGGATTTTACTATGGCACGAGACGACGCACCGGAACGCACAACGCACGCTGACAAGGTCTACGCCCTCTTGTTCGGCCAGTTGATGAACGGCACGTTCGATCCGGGTGCTGCGCTGAACATTCCCACGCTGTCGCGCGAGTTCGAGGTGAGCCAGACGCCGATCCGCGAGGCGCTCGCCCGTCTCGAACACACCGGGCTCGTGCATCGCGAAGCTCTTCGGGGCTACTTCGTGGCGCCGCTGTTCAGCGAAGTCGAGCTGGACAAGCTCATGGAAGCCCGGCTCGTGCTCGAGCCGGCCCTGGCGCTGGAGGCTGGCCGGCGGGTGACGCCGGAGTTCCTCGCAAAACTCCTGGTGCCGATCGATGACCTGCTGCGCCTCTCGGAGTCCCAGGTGGTGCGTTCCTTTCGGGAGTACTGGTCGGCCGACGAGGATTTTCACTCTCTCATCGCCGAACAGTCGGCGAACCCCTTTCTCGAGGGGGCCTATCGGTCCCTCGGCGGTCAGGTGCAGCGCTTTCGCCTGTTCGTGAAACTCGGTTCAGCGGATGCCCGATTCGCCGCCGCAGAACACCGGCAGATCTACGATGCTTTCGTGGCGCGTTCGCCCGAAGCCGCTGCCGACCTGATGCGCCACCACATCGAGAGCGCCCGGTTGCGCGCTCTCAGTGATCGCAAAACCATCCTCGCGAACGAATAGCGGCGATTCGCCGGGTCAGACGACGCGAAAGCTCAGCTCGCCGATTCCGTCGACACCACCACGAACCTCGTTGCCGGTCACGATGGCGCCCACTCCGGCCGGCGTGCCGGTGAAGATCAGATCGCCCGGCCGGAGGGTGACGAAGCTCGACAGCGACGCGACCACCTCCGGAACGGACCAGATCTGGTCGGCGAGATCGCCGTGCTGGCGACTGTCGCCATCCACGCTCAGCCACACGGTTCCGGCAGCCGGATGACCGATCCGGGCTGCTGCCACAAGCGGGGTGCAGGGGCCTGAGAAGTCGAACCCCTTGGAGAGATCCCACGGCCGCTTCAGCGCCTTGGCCTCGTCCTGGAGATCGCGGCGCGTCAGGTCGATCCCGGCGCCGTAGCCCCAAACGTGGCTGAGGGCATCCGCTACCGTGATATCGCTGCCGCCGGCGCCGATCGCCACGACGAGTTCCATCTCGTAGTGCAGATTGGCGGTCTGCGGCGGGTAGGGCACCTCGTGCGGGGCGATCCCGAACTCCGGAACACCCTCGTCGACGGCGAACACGGCATCGGCCGGCTTGGCGAAGAAGAAGGGGGGCTCCCGATCGGGGTCGTTACCCAGTTCGCGCGCGTGATCGGCATAGTTGCGCCCCACGCAGAACACCCGGCGCAGGTAGTAGCGATCATCCGAGTCGATGATCGGAAGGCTGGGCGCGGTCGGCGGCGAGGAGACGGCAGACAGTGGATTGATCGGGTGCATTATTTCACTATAGTATGCTCTCAGTAAGCAAACTATAGGCGGGATCGAATCAATGAAGACTCACGTCATCGTCGCCGGAGCGGGCATCGTCGGACTTTCCACCGCGTACGAGCTCACGCGCCGAGGCCACCGCGTGACCGTGCTGGAGAAGGAACGCGGCGTTGCGGCGCACCAGACCGGCAACAATTCCGGCGTCATCCACTCCGGCCTGTACTACACCCCCGGAAGCCTGAAGGCGACGCTGGGCCAGGCCGGGGCCATTTCAATGGAGCGCTTCGCGAAAGACAACGGAGTCGCCATTGATATCTGCGGAAAACTCGTTGTCGCCACGAGTGCGTCTCAGATACCCGCGCTGGAACGACTCTACGAACGCGGCCAGGCCAACGGAGTGGGCTGCAGCATCGTCAGCGCGTCCGAGGCGCGCGAGGTTGAGCCTCACGTCAACGCCGTGGCCGCGTTGAAGGTGCCATCCACCGGCATCGTGGACTATCGCGGCGTGTGCGCCGCACTGTGTCGGCTGATCGAGCAAAGCGGAGGTGAAGTTCTCTTCGACCAGAAGATCGTCGGCGTGACGACCCATCCGGACGCGGTGACGGTCACCACGAAAGTGGCGGAATATCGCGCCGACGAGTTCGTGAACTGTGCCGGACTGCACAGCGACCGGGTCGCCAGTCTGGCCGGCCTGAAACCCGACGTGCGGATCATTCCGTTTCGGGGCGAATACTTTGAGCTCACGCCCGAGTCGACGCACCTGGTGAACGGCCTCATCTATCCGGTGCCGAACCCGGCGTTTCCGTTCCTCGGAGTGCACCTGACCAAAATGGTCAAGGGGGGCGTTCACGCCGGACCCAATGCCGTCTTCGCCCTCGCCCGCGAAGGCTATACCTGGCTTCAGATCAACCCCCGGGATACCTGGGAAAGTGCCAGATGGCCAGGTTTGTGGAAGTTGGGCAAGAAGTTCTGGCGAAACGGACTCGATGAGGTCGCCCGTTCCCTGTCGCAGAAGCGCTTTCTGGCGAGCCTGCGCGAGCTCGTTCCCGCACTGGCCGACGACAGTCTGGTGCCCACCCACGCCGGAGTACGCGCTCAGGCCATGCGACGAGACGGCAGCCTGGTCGACGATTTCTATTTTGAACGCGCCCCCCGGCAAATTCACGTGCTGAATGCGCCATCCCCCGCCGCGACGGCCGGGCTGGAAATCGGCCGGGCTGTTGCCGATGAATTGGCAGCCCTACGATGACCGAGCCGACGCGCGTGGTGCTGCCGCGCATTCTGGTTCCGGCCGCGCTGCCGGCGCGGGATCGCGGCAACGGCGCATCCACTGTTGCTCTCGTCACCAAAGCGATTGGCGCAGACACTTTTCTCAATGGCCTGACGACCTTCGAACCTGGGGCAGCGATCGGCCACCACAGCCACAACTGCATCGAGAGCGTGGTCGTCGTTCAGGGTGAAGCAGTCGTGAACATCGACGGCGTTGAAACACGGTTGTCGACCTTCGACACCACCTTTGTTCCCGCCGATATTCCGCATCACTTTCGCAATGCGTCGCTGGTCAACCCCATGCGCATCCTCTGGACCTACGGGTCAGCCGATGCGACCCGCACGATGGTGGACACCGGTGTCACGGGCCGAATCGACGGCGAAGACCACGGTTAGACCCCTTCCTGTTGAACGGCGCTAGGCGCGCGCGTCGCCGAATCTGCGGTCGACGAAAGCGTGATGGGCGATGCCGAGGTGGGCGGCCATGAGCGCGGCCGCCACCTCGGGGTGCTGTTTCAGGATGGCGACGGCGAGATCACGGTGAAACGCCACGCTGCGGGCGATATCCTCGTCGGAGTAGTAATAGAAGGCACCCAGAGACAGTGACGACGCCGTGAGCGTGCGCACGATCTGAACCAGTCGGGGGGCTCTGGCCGCCGCCAGAATGAGATCGTGGAACTCCTGGTTGTTCGCCAGGAGTTCCGCGCGATAGCTCGGCGACCGCGCTTCAATGATCGCCTCCATCGCCCGCACCGATTCAAACAACGCATCGGCTTCATCGTCCGAGCGGATGAGCGCGGCCAGCCCCGCCGCTTTGGACTCCAAATTTTGTCGCAGGTCAAAGACTTCGTCGATGTCCGAGCGGGTCAGCTGCGCCACGAAAGCACCCCGATGGGGTTCCGTGATGACCAGACTTTCCTCGGTCAACCGGCGCAAGGCCGCACGCACGGGAGAACGGCTGACGCCGAGCTCAGCGGTGAGAACGGACTCGAGCAGGTGCTGGCCTGGTGGATAGGCACCCGACACGATGCGGCCCCGCACCACCGCGTAAACGCTGTCGTCTGCACCTGCCATTGTTCTTCCCGTTCTCAGTTGACTCGGCTGCTGTACAGCAGCTGTAGCTTAGCGTCAGTGTTCTCGCGACATTTTCGCCCGGGGGTCGTGGTGCGACAAACGTTCCAGCAGGTAATCGACCTCGGCCCTGGTTGTTTCTGTCATTCGGCCGGACGGTGACCGTTGGGCTGCGGAAGCGATAACACCACGGCGCGCGAAGACGTACTTGCGAACCGCCAGACCGATTCCCGGCTGCTGCTCGTAACGAATTAACGGCAGGTGGGCGTCGAACAGGTCGTGGGCCGCCTCGCGGTTCCCCGCAGCGGCCAACGCCACCGTGTCGACGAGCATTTCCGGAAAGCAATAGCCGGTCATGGCGCCGTCGGCACCACGTTCCGTTTCGAAGTCCAGAAAGAGGCCGCCATTGCCGCAGAGGATCGACAGCCGAGGCATGCTGCCGTCAGCTTCATAGCCGCGCAGGGTGGTGATCTTCTCGAGCCCCGGCCAATCCTCGTGCTTAAGCATGAGGGCGTTGTCGTTCTCGAGGGCAATCCGTCGAATCACCTGGGGCGTCATCACCACCGAGAAGGTCAGCGGGTAATCCTGGATAACGAACGGTGTTTCGGCGCCGATGGCCGCACTGGCACCCGCGTAGTAACCCACGATTTGATCGTCGGTGCGCAGCGAAACGGGTGGGGCAATCATGACGCCCGCCGCTCCGGCGTCCATCACGGCCGCCGTTAGGGCCTGCATCGCCGCAAAGCCCGGTGCGGACGCTCCGACGATGATGGGAAAGGTCGTGCGTTCCACGAACCGCGTGGCGATCCGCACGGCTTCCTCGGCCGAGAGCTTCGGTGCTTCGCCGAGCTGTCCCAGAACGGTCAGCCCATCGACACCGGACTCGTTGTAGAACTCGATCAGGCGGTCGAGCGAGACGTAGTCCACCGCCCCGTCCTCGAGGAAGGGGGTGGGGGCGATGGCGTAGACCCCGGCGGTAGAACGCGAAAATGCTCCCGCCGTCACCATCGTGCTAGCCGTGTGCGCAGTCATCCGCTCAGACACTGGCGATCAATCCTCCATCAATACGAATGGTCGACCCAGTGATGTAGGAAGCCGCCTCGCTGGCCAGGAACGCGACCGTTTTGCCGTACTCATCGGGGGTGCCGTAGCGGCCGAGCGGAATAGTGGCTTCGCTCTCGGCGGTCACGTCGGCCACCGCACGATTCTCGCGTGTCGCCTTCGCTTCGTCGAGAAAGGCGATGCGGCCAGTAAGGATGCGGCCGGGCAGCACGGTGTTCGCGGTGATGCCATCGCCACCGACTTCGCGTGCCAGGGTCTTTGACCACCCGACCAGGGTCGACCGCAGGGCATTCGACAATCCCAGATTCGGGATGGGGGCGATCACTCCCGAACTCGTGTTCGTGATGATGCGACCCCACTGTCGTTCGCGCATTCCGGGAAGCACTCGATCGGTCAGTGCGATCACCGGAAGGACCATCGATTGGAAGTAGCTGGTCCACTCTGCGGCGGGTACTCCGCTGACCGGCGTTGGTTTGGGTCCGCCGGTCATATTGATGAGGATGTCGATTCCGCCCAGGCGCTGTTCAATCAGGCTGACCTGTCGGTCCATCTCGACGAGATCGGCGAGGTCCCAGGCGAAGGCTTCGGCTCGGCCTCCGGCGTCGGTGATGGCGCTGACGGTGGCAGCGGCCCCCGCCAGGGTTCTGCTGGCGACAGCGACAGAAACGCCCTCGGCGGCCAGGGCGCGGGCGATGGCTCCTCCCAGGCCACCGCCGGCACCCAGCACGAGTGCCGTTTTCGTTCCGATTCCTAGGTCCATGGTGATCCTTTCGTTGACGTGCCGGCGGTCAGTTCTCGTTGCGCGCGAGCGTGGATTCGAGCAGCCAAGCTACCGCTGAGTCAATGTGATCTGCCGTCCCCGGAGCTGCCGGGTTCTCGCGCAGGGAACGAATCGTCTGCTCGTAACGCCCTGAGGTGCCGGCGAGTACCGTTGCCGGCAGGCCGATGTCATTCAGCTGGGCAATGGCCCGATGAACCTCGTGGGATCGCCGCTCGGCGTGCACCACGTGCGTGCGCACGATGGCGTTGAGAAATTGCGTGAATCCGGCCTGGTTGATGTCGTCGAGAACCAGGTACAGCTCGTCCCGAACACCCTGGCTCTCGGCCGCGATCAGGCATTCCACTCCGAGGGCTTCCAGCCCCTTGGTGAGCACCGTGCGCAAAAGCTTCAACGTCATAGCATCGCCCGGTTCACCATCGGCGAGTGCACGGGCCGGGGCCTGAATCGTCGCGAAATCGGCCAGCGCGGTTTCCGCTCGAGGCCCGGCGAGCAGGATCGGGGTCTGCAACCCGGTGAGTGCGATGGCGCCCATGATCGCGGCGTCGACATACGCGACGTTCCTGGCGGACATCCGCTGGCCCATTTCTTTCTTGCCCGCGGTGGTCGCGGTACTCAGATCGACGTAGACCGTGTCGGCACGAAGAAAAGGCAGGGCGGCTTCGGCCGCGCTGTCTGCGACATCGCCGGGCACGCAGGCCCAGACCCGATCTACCTCGCCGAGCCACTCGCCAATGGTTTCCTTCAACTCGACGTCGAGTTGCCGGGCGCATTCCCGGGCTTGCGATGAGGGGAACGAATCGCACAGCACCACGTCGAATGCCGCTGCCGCGGCGGCAGCATAGAGCCGTCCGACCTCGCCACAACCGATGATGGCCAGCTTCATTGGGTTCCTGTCCATCGAATTGACTGGGTTCGCACTAACTGCATTGATCCCGACTGTACGAAATTTAGACAATCCTGTCAATGTTGAGGAATTACATGCCGATAATTCGGGTTTGTTGACGTAGATGGTACGACGAATGTATAAATGTACAGAGGGATGATCACATTCCCAAGCCCGCTCGAACCAATGAAGTTTGGAGCACACAGCTCATGACCATCCGCTCTCGTTCAATCCCGCAACGACGCACAGTACGCATTGCCATTGCCGCTCTCGCGGTACCGGCCCTCTTTCTCACCGCCTGCAGTGACGGCGGCGGCGCGGCCGGCGGCTCCACCGCCCTGTCCATTGCGGCCGGGGGCACCGGCGGTGTGTACTACCCGCTGGGTGGCGGTATCGCCACAATGATCGGCAACGACATCGAGGGGTACAGCGCCACCGTTCAGGAAACGAACGCATCCGTCGACAATCTGCTTCTGATCCAGACAGGCGCGGCCGACTTGGCCCTCGTGGTGGGCGATGTGGTCTCCGATGCCGTGGATGGTGTCGGTTCCTTCGCGGACAATCCTGCCGACATCTGCTCGCTCGGTAACCTCTACAACAACTACATGCAGCTGGTCACCTCGTCCGGCACCGGCATTGAAAGCGTTGAAGACATGAAGGGCTTGCGCGTCTCCGTCGGATCCCCGTCCTCGGCCACCGAAGTCGGCGCCATCCGCATTCTCGAAGCCGCCGGCATCAACGTAGAGACCGACATCGACCGCCGCCAGCTCGGCGCCGCCGAGACCGCCGACGCACTGCGCGACGGCACGATTGACGCCGGCTTCTGGTCTGGCGGCCTCCCCACCGGTGCGCTGGTCGACTATGCCAGCACCGGCGACATGGTGCTGGTGAACTTCGGCGAATACGCCGATGCTCTCGCCACCGAATTCGGTGCCTACTACGTCGAACAGGACATCCCGGCCAACACCTACGAGGGCCAGACCGAAGCAGTGTCGGTGATCGTCTCGCCGAACCTGCTGGTCGCCAGCAATGACATGGACGAGACCCTGCAGGAGCAGATCACGGCAGCCATCTTCGACAATAAGGAAGCCCTGATCCAGGTGCACCCGGCAGCCGAGGAACTGGACGCCGCGACGGCCGGTAACGTTCCCTACATCACCACCTGCGCGGGCGCCCAGACGTACTTCGACCAGGCCAGCTAAACCGCGATGCGCAAGCCAGCCGTTGCCATCGCGGCGGCGCTCGTCACGCTCACCGTCGGCGCTCTCGGCCTCGTCACCGCCTTCGGGCCGGTCGACGCCAGCGCCGACGGGAGCGGCGAACGGATGATCGTGGTCCGTGACCAGGACGGCGACGTGCTGGCCAGCCTTCCGCTGAACGGAGACTCGTTCTCCGTCAGCTATCGCAATTCGATCTACCAGACCATGGCTGAGGAACGCTACGTCGTTGCCGCCGACGGAAAATACGAATTGGTCGAAATAGCGGCCGATCAGCTGGCCGTGATCGAAGAGTATTACGCCGTGCCCGACGCTCCGCGCCGCGCATCGCCCGGCGACCGACGCGCCTATGTCGTCGAGCCGGACCCCAGGCATCCGGCCGTGTTCGAGGCACTCTCGATCGCGGCAACCGACCTCGGCGAACGAACCATTCACATTCCCGGGTCGTCGCCCTACGCACTCTGGCAGCTTGTCGACGATGCCGCCCCCTACCTAGTACTTGAGATCGAGGAGACACCATGACCCAGGAAACGGGCCGCAGCGCAGCCGTCAACACCAAATCACCGCCGAGCGCACCGGGCGGCACCGCATCGGACCTGCTCGACGAGGCCGATCCCAAAATCGATGAGGAAGCGCTACTCGCGGAGTTCGATGCTGAAATACCCGCGCGCAAGCTCAGCGGTATTCCCCAGCTCGTGGTCAAGATCATGGGGGTCGCTCTTTCCCTGTTCGGTCTGTACTGGGTTTTCAACCCGATGGCCTCGCAGTTCTACCTCCCCGCATTCCTGATGCTCGCCCTGTCGGCCACCTTTCTCGCCTACCGGGGTTGGGGCAGCAAGAACAAGGCCAAGGTCCCGGGCGCGAAAGACAACCCCCGCATCGCGGACTGGTTACTCGCCGTGGTCGCGGTTGTGCCCTTTGCGTACATCATCTCCGACTGGGACGCATTCTTTCGTCGGGCGATCATTCCCACCGACCTCGACGTCATCATGGGCACGCTCGCCATTCTGGTGACTCTCGAAGCCGCGCGCCGCACCGTGGGTCTGATGATCCCCATTGCCGTCATCGTCTTCTTCGCCTACGCCCACTGGGGTTCCTATATTCCGGGCGTGTTCGGCACCTCATCGTTCGACTGGTCCCGCCTCGTCGGTCACAACATCATGGGCACCCAGGGATTGTTCGGTGTTCCCACCAATGTGGCGGCCACCTTCGTCATTCTGTTCACCCTGTACGGCGCCGTCCTGACCGGTTCCGGGGCGAGCAAATTTTTCATCGATCTTTCGTTCGCGGCTTTCGGACGATCTGCCGCAGGCCCTGGTCGCACTGTCACCCTGGCCGGCTTCCTGCTCGGCACAGTTTCCGGTTCCGGCGTTGCCACCACGGTGACCCTCGGTGGAATCTCCTGGCCACTGCTGCGCCGTGCCGGCTACCCGCGCGAGCACGGCGGCGCCCTACTCGCGGCTGCCGGTATCGGCGCGATCATGGCTCCGCCGATGATGGGTGCTGCGGCCTTCATCATCGCTGCTCTGCTCGGCGTCTCCTACCTGCAGGTGCTGATCTGGGCCATCATTCCGACGATCCTGTACTACTTCGGACTCATCCTCTCCATTGAAATGGACTCGCGCCGCTTCAAGACGACCGACGTGAAGATGGAGGTGAAGCCGATCGGCAAGCTCCTGCTGCGATTCGGCTATCACTTCAGTTCGCTCGCTGCGATCGTGGTGTTCATGTCGTTCGGAATGACGCCGTTCCGCGCCGTTGTCTACGCCACGGTGCTTGCCCTCGTGCTGAGCTTCTTTGATCGCTCGTCGTGGATGACGCCACGTCGAATCTGGGACGCCTTGGCCACGGGAGCCGCCGGCGCCATGTCGATCATCCCCGTGATGGCCGCGGCCGGCCTCATCGTCGGCGTGCTCACTCTCACCGGCCTCGGGCTGAAGCTGGCGGGCATCATCGTGTCCGCCGCCGGCGGCAACCTGCTGCTGACGGCCATCCTCTCCGCTGTCGCGGTCACCCTGCTCGGCCTGGCCGTTCCGGTCACGGCGAGCTTCATCATCTCCTGGGTCATCATCGGTCCAGCCCTGCAGGACGTCGGTGTGCCGGCATTCGCCGCGGCAATGTTCATCTTCTACTACTCGGTGCTCAGCGAGGTGTCCCCGCCGACGGCGCTGTCGCCGTTCGCAGCATCCGCTATTACCGGTGGCAAACCCATCACGACGATGTGGCTGACCTGGAAGTACACCCTCACGGCCTTCCTGGTGCCATTCGTATTCGTGCTGTCCGAGGCCGGGATCGGCCTGCTCCTGCAGGGTGGGGTCTGGTCAATCGTGCTGGCGACTGTGACTTCCGTGCTGGCTGTCGCCGCTCTCGCTGTCGCAACCGGCGGCTGGCTCTGGGGCCCGGCGAAGTTGCCGGAGCGGCTCCTGATCGGTGGCGGTGCCTTGCCGCTCGTCACCCTGTCCCTCCTCCCCATGGCCATCGGGGTCGGCATGATCGTGCTGGGAATCGTCGTGCACCTGATCGGGCGTCGGCGTCGGGCCGCCGAGACAGCCGAACCGGCAGTCTCACACAGCACCACGGCCTGATCCGCGGGGTGACCAAGCGTGTTGGTCGCCCCCCCCGCTTCACCCTGTAGACCACATTTCGCGCTACGTGAAAGGCTGCCCATGCGTCTCTGTACTGTTCGTGACGGTTCGTTTGAAATCGCCGCCGTCATCCTTCCTGACCGCGGAGTAGCGCTGATTCGCGATCTCCTGCCGGGCTTCACGGGCGACGTGCTTGAGGTCCTGACTGCGGGCACAGCGGATGCGATCGAGGCGGCAGCTCTCGCCGCTGACGCTTCGGTCTTTCGCCCGGCGGATTCCGTGACCTTCGGTGCGCCGTATCGGCACCCCCGCATGTTGTGGGGCATCGGATTGAACTATGTGGAACATGCGTCGGATCTCGCCGAGGGCGTACCGGACGAGCCGGCCTCGTTTATCAAGGGCGACCACACCATCATCGGTCCGGGCGAGAACATCCCGATCCCCTGGCAAAGCATCCGCACCACCGCTGAGGCCGAACTGGGCATCGTGATCGGACGATACTGCCGCAACGTTGAACCGGACGATGCGTTGGGCTATGTGGCCGGCGTGGTTCCGCTCCTCGACCAGACGGCCGAAGATATCCTGCAGAGAAATCCCCGGTTTCTGACGCGGTCGAAGAACTTTCCCGGGTTCTTCTCCTTCGGGCCGAGCATCGTGCCGTTGTCAGAAGTGTTTGCGTTCTACGACTCTTTGGCCGACGTCACGGTGTCAACGGTCATCAACGGTGCCGTTCACCGCAGTAACACCGTTTCAAACATGCGCTACGACCCGGCTTTCCTCATCAGCTTTCACAGCAAGGTCATGCCGCTCTATCCCGGCGATATCATTTCGACCGGAACGCCCGGTGCGGTGCAGGTTCGGCCGGGGGATGTCGCGGAGTGTCGCATCCCGGGGATCGGTGTTCTGCAGAATCCCGTTGTGGACCAGTCGCGCTAACGCGCAGTCACGCCAGCAGGGCCGCGACGACGATCAAGGCCGGCATCGAGAGGATCGTCGTGAGTAACACGGTGTCGCGGGTGACGACGATCGCCCGGTCGTAACGCGAGGCGAAGTTGAAAATGTTCTGCGCGGTCGGCAGGGCCGACACGGCGACGACCGCGAACAGCTGGGCGCCGTCGAGGTCGAACACGAAATGACCGAACAGGTACGCGATGATCGGTGCCAGTACGACCTTGATCACCGTGGCCACGACGACCTGTTTGCGGCCGGTGCCTGCCTGCAGCAGGCGCTGGCCGTGCAGGGACATGCCGAACGAGAGCAAGACCATGGGAATGGCTGCTCCGCCGATGAGCTCGAACGGTGCCAGTACCGGGTCCGGCAGGGTGATGCCGGACACCGCAACGACCACACCGGCGAGTGAGGCGAGAATCATCGGATTGCGAAACGGTTGGGTAAGGATCGATCGCAGGGATGCCCGGCCGTGGGTGGCCAGGTCGAGAATCGCCAGAATGGTCGGGGCCAGAATCACCAGCTGCAGCAGCACCACTGGCGCCACATACTGGGCACTGCCGAGCACATAGATGGCCACCGGCAATCCGATGTTGTTGACATTGATATAGGTCGCGCTCGACGCACCCAGCACCGTCTCGGCCAACGGAGTGCGAAAGAACAAGCGGGACGCCACCACATAGAGCAAAGCGCCCACGAGGACCGTGCAGACGATGGCGGCCAGAAACTCGGAGAACAGCACCGAGACGTCAGCGTGCGAGAGCACGGTGAACAGCAGTGCGGGGGTCGCGACGAAGTACGCCATGCGGTTGAGCACCCGGCCGGCGCCCGCCCCGACCAGACTGAATCGTTCGACGAAGTACCCGATCAGGATCACAAATCCGATAATCGAAAACCCGACCAAAACACCGCCCATTTAGTTGAGCCTACGGGTTCACTCAGCTGATCTCCCGCGCGGCCCTTTCGGTCGTGCGATCGACGTTGCTACGATCCAGGCATGCCCCGACTCGACGTTCCTGGCGCTTTCCTCTACTACGAGACTCAGGGAGACCCCGCCTCGCCAGCCCTGCTGCTGATTCACGCGGGCATCGCGACCCTGCGCATGTGGGATCCGCAGGTAGCCGCCCTCGCAGCGCACCACTACGTCATCCGCTTCGACACCCGTGGTTTCGGTCAGACCACGACCCAGAATGTGGAATTCTCCAACCGAGCGGATGCCACGGCGCTGCTCGATCATCTCGGCGTCGCTCGCGCCACCCTGATCGGCTGCTCACGCGGAGGCACGATCGCGATCGACCTCGCCGTGGCGAGGCCCGAGCGAGTCGCCGGCCTCGTGACGATCGGGTCAGGGCCCAGCGGGTTTCCCGATGTGGAACTCACCGAGAAGGAAGACGCCCTGTTCGACAAGCTGGATGCGGCCTTCGAAGCCCGCCAGTGGCCGCGGCTGGCGCGGCTCGAGGTTGCGCTGTGGGCGGTTGGACCCACGCGCAAGGCGGCCGACGTAGATCCCGCTTTTCTGGCCCTCGCGCAGGAGCTGAATCTGCGCAACGTCATCCACGCCACGGAAGCGCCGATCCTGATTCCGTTGGAGCCGCCGGCGCTCGACCGGGTGAGTGACATCGACGTTCCCGCGCTGGTCACTGTGGGTGAGCTCGACGTCACGTCATCGCTGGCGCAGTACGAGTTCTTGTTGGAGATGTTGCCGCAGGCCAGCGGATGCACGTTCCGCGACACCGCGCACCTGCCGAGCGTCGAGCATCCGCTGGAGTTTCAGCGCGTACTGATCAGCTGGCTCGCGACCAACAGTCTCTGATCCCTCTTCCTCTCCTGCTCCGGGCAGAAACAAACCGCTGCCCGGTTCTCCCACACCCGAACCGGGCGACCCGAGTCAGGAGCAGCGCGCGCCCAGGCGCTCCAGCAGGCGCTCCTCGGCATCGTGACCGGGCGCGATTCCGGCCGGAATGCGCAGGTAGAAGAAGACGCCGCCGACCCACCACAGCCCGAATAACACCCAAGGCTCGAACGACAGCGCCGCCGGCATCCCGGGCATATACAGGCTGAGCAGGCCCAGGCACAGGGCGGCAGCGGCGACGCCGATCACGACTCCGCCATTACCCTTGCCGCCCACGCGCAGCGGGCGGTCCATTTTCGGTTCGCGGCGCCGCAGCACCACGAAGGCGACGGCCACCAGAATGTAGGCCATGACGATGCTCGGGGCACCGGAATCCACGAGCCAGCCGAGCATCTGCGTGCCGAAGAACGGCGCCACAAACGACAGGGCACCGATGAAGTAGAGCGCGTTGGTGGGGGTACGAAACTTGGGGTGCAGCCTGCCAAACCAGGCCGGCAGCATGCCCGAACGCGCCATGGAGAACATCAGGCGTGAAGCGCCGAGCAGCAGGGAGTTCCACGAGGTGAGAATTCCGGCGATTCCGCCGGCGATGAGCACCTTCGCCATGACATCGCTGCCGAACAAGGCGCCCATGGCATCCGCTGTGGCGATATCGGCCTGGCCGATGGCGGCAGCCGGCATCGACGACGAGGTGGTGAGCACGATCATGACGTACCAGATGGTCGCAAGAATCACGGCGACGACGACAAGCTTGCCGATCTGTCGCGGCGCCACATTGACCTCTTCGGCCGACTGCGGAATGACATCGAAACCCACGAAGAGAAACGGCACCACGACGAGCACGGCGAAGAATCCTCCCATGCCATTGGTGAAGAACGGTTCCATGTGCACGGTCGAACCACCGGTGAACGACCCGAGCACGAGCATCGCGCCGACGATCAGCAGGAACAATACGACGAAGGTCTGCACGACACCGGCCAGTTTCACACCACGGATGTTGATGCCCGTGATCACGACGGCGGCCACCGCTCCCACCAGCGCCCAAGTCAAATACACCTGCTCGCCGGCGATCTGCCAGAGCGGAATCTGACTCAGGTCGGGAAAGAGGTACCCGGCCGTGCGTGGCAGTGCCACGGCTTCGAACGCCACGATGGTGACGTAGCCGCCGGTGATTGCCCAGGATCCGACGAACGACCAGCGCGGCCCCATGGCTCGCAGCAAAAAGTTGTGTTCGCCGCCGGCCTTGGGCATGGCCGCGGTCAGCTCGGCGTAGGTGAGGCCGACGATGCCCATGATGATGCCGCCGGCGATCATGGCCGTGACGGCACCCAGCGTGCCGGCGTCGTTGATCCAGCCGCCGGTCAGCACGACCCAGCCGAAGCCGATCATGGCTCCGAAGCCGAGAGCGAGCGCGTCTCGATTTCCAAGGACTTTGAGCAGAGAATCCGGCGTGTGGTGATGGTGCGTGGTAGTGATGGTGTCCCCGATTGTTTCGGCTCACGTCAACGCTGATGCGACGCAGATGGTGTGCTGGCCGCGAATCGGTCGGCCCGCCGCGAGCGCTTGTCTGCCTTGATTCTGTCACCCCGGCGGTGCCGCAGAACGTTATCCGCGGCCGACCCAGCGATCCATTGACCGGTAAACGCCGAAAACACGGCCGGCGACGGCGTCCCACGCGGTCAGCGGCAACACGCCGCGGAGCACCTTCGACAGGTTCACCGTCCACGGCAGTAACAGCTGCGGCTTGCCGGCGAGCATCGCCCGCCAGACCCGATCCACCACGTATTCCGGCGTCATCAGTGGGGTGAGCAACGGCCCGCGAGCCCCCGTGAACATGCCGGTGTCGATGTAGCTCGGGCACACCGTGGTCACCTTGACCTGCCCGTGGCCCTGCTGCACCAGTTCGAGCCGCAGGGAATCGCTCCAGCCGATCAGGGCCGCTTTCGAGGCGGCATAGACACTCATGCGGGGGGTGCTGAGGGTGCCGGCGGCCGACGCGATGTTTACGATGCGTGATTCGCGGTATCCGCTCGCAATCATCGCCGGCAGAAACTCGCGGGCGATGTACATGGGCGCGAGCGCATTGATCTGCATCGTCGGGCGGGTGTCCGCGCCGTTGTCGTGCTCCCAGAAATACTTGCCGCGCACGATTCCGGCGTTGTTGATGACCACGTCGGGGTCGCCGACCTCGGTGCGCACCCGCTGCGCCGTCTGCGCGATGGCCCCCAGATCGGCGATATCGACAACGTAGGGCGCGATCGTCGTGCGCCCGTTAGACCGATCGTTCAGGATGGCGGTGGTCGCCGCGAGCGCGGCACCGTCGCGATCCCAGAGAATGACCGTTTTCGCCCCCTCGGCGACAGCGCGCTCGGCATACAGGCGGCCCATTCCCATGGCTGCTCCGGTAATCAGCACGCGGGCTCCGGCGACGGTTCGACTCATACTCCCATCATGCCGCCTGCGGCGGCCTGGCGGGACTACGCTCGATGCAGCGCGCGATTGCGGCAGACCGGGGGAAGGTGCGTATGGACTTTCGAACCCTCGCGATCATCTCCGTGATCGCCCTGCTCGGGCCGCTTTTGGCTACACCGCGCCGCTGGAACATTCCCGTCGTGATCGGCCAGCTCGCCGCCGGCGTGATCGTCGGCCGCACGGGTTTCGGCCTCATCGACGCGACCGACCCCACGCTGACTCTTCTAGCGGATGTCGGATTCGCGTTGATCATGTTCGTGGCCGGCACGCACGTGCCGGTTCGCGCCGGGGCGATTCGCGCCGCCCTCGCGACCGGCCTGGTAAGGGCAATTCTCGTGACCGTCTCGGCGACCGCCCTCGGCGTGGCGATCGCGATAGTCTTCGGAACTCAGCATGCACCGCTTTATATAGTGTTGCTCGCCTCCTCGTCCGCCGCGCTCGTGCTGCCCCTCATTCACTCGCTGGGGCTGCGCGGCCGATCGATGCTCGAGCTGACCGCGCAGGTCGCGATTGCCGACATCGCAGCGATCGTGGCCCTGCCGCTGGCCATCGACCCGCCCAATGCCGGCCGCGCCGCCCTCGGCGCTGCCGCTGTCGCGCTTCTGGCCGTGGTCATCTACTCTGTGTTGGCCAGGCTGGAACGCAACGGCTCTCGCGTAAAGCTGCACAAGCTGTCGGCCAATCGCAAGTTCGCTCTCGAGCTGCGCATCCAGCTGGCCATTCTGTTCGCCCTGTCGGCCGTGGCCGTGTTCAGCCACGTCTCGGTCATGCTCGCAGGCTTCGCTTTCGGCCTCGCCGTCGCTGCGGTCGGCGAACCGCGCCGACTGGCCCGCCAGCTGTTCGCCCTCGCCGACGGATTCTTCGGGCCGCTGTTCTTCGTCTGGCTCGGCGCCTCGCTCGCGCTGCGCGACCTCGCGGACCACCCAGAGATGATCGTGCTCGGCCTCGTGCTCGGTGTCGCCACCCTGCTCACCCACGCGACCACCCGTGTGCTCGGACTCCCCCTGTCGTTCGGTCTGCTGTCGGCGGCCCAGCTCGGCATTCCGATCGCAGCGGCAACGATCGGCACCCAGTTGCGCGTGCTCGCCCCCGGGGAGGCAGCGGCCCTGCTGCTGGGCGCGCTCGTGACCATCGCGGTGACCGCGGTGGCGAGCGGATGGGCCAAGCCGCGCGCGGCATCCGTTTCGCCGGCCTGACCGGCAGCCGACCAGCGCGAGGCAATCTCCGATAACCTCGCTGTGAGCCTACTGACGGCTCAACGTGGGGGACACAGTGAAACTGAAGCTGACCGTTGGCAGACTGCCGGACGGCGACACCGACGTGCTCGTCACTGCCGATGTGATGGCGACGATCGGCGAAGTCGCCCGAAATCTGGTACTCGGCCAGCCCGGAATCTCCCCGAACGACGACGCAGCCCGGCGCAACAGCGCCCCACTCACCCTGCGCGTGCGGTACCCCAACAACCCGGTGCTGCACGTGCTCGATCCCTTGGCGACGGTGAGCGATGCCGGTCTCAGCTCGGGCTGCTGGGTGGAACCGATCCAGCCCAGCGAGGCCGATCCGAGCGACATCTTCCTGTACCAGCGTGCTGCCACCGCGTCGATCCTGCGCGGCCCGCAAGCCGGCTCGCAGTTCGCCCTCGTAGCCGGACGCAACGTCGTGGGACGTGGCCGCGGCTGTCGAATCCAGTTGATCGACGAGACGGTCTCTCGCACGCACGCCACGATCGACATCGGCACGACCATCACCGTCACCGATCTTGATTCGGGCAACGGCGTCTATATCGACGAGCGTCGGGCCGGGTCGGGCACGGTGACCGCAGCAAACGTCATCTCGATGGGCGACACGGTTCTCGCCGTCGCCCTGGAGCCGAGCTTTCGAGGCCTGGCGCCATCGGCCCGACCGGAAGCCGTGGTCGAATTTGCACGCTCACCGCGCGTTGACGTGCGTTTTGTCGCCCAGAAGCTTGCCGCGCCGGTACCACCTCAGCGCCTGGAACCGCAGAAATTTCCGATTCTCGCCGTGATCGCCCCGCTCGTCATGGGCGGTGTTCTGTTCGCGGTCACCCGATCACCGCTCAGCCTCGTCTTCATCGCGCTGTCCCCCCTGATCATGATCGGCACCTGGGTCGACACCAAGATCACCAACCATCGCAAGAAGAAAGACCAGACGGCGCAGTTTGACGCAGCGATTGTGGCGCTGAAAGCCAAACTCGTCACCCAGCGCGAGCGCGAAGTGTTGATTCGCAACGCGGAATCACCGAGCACCACCGAGATTTACGAGGCCATGGTGGCACGCAATGCCGTGCTGTGGACGCGTCGCCCAGAACACCAGACATTTCTGGAAGTGCGGCTCGGTCTCGGTACCCAATCGAGTCGCATCACCGTGGATGTGCCCAGCCGCAATGACTCGGACGAGCGCTTTTGGACCGAGCTCGACGAGATCAACGACGCCAACCTGACCGTGCCGCGGGTGCCGGTGCTCGAGACCTTCGCCCGGGCCGGCAGCATCGGGGTCTCCGGCAGTGAGCTCTGGTCTGAAGGCGTGCTGCGTTCCATCATTGTGCAGCTGTGTGGCCTGCACTCGCCGGCCGACCTGGTGCTGACCTGCTTCGCCAACCCGGACAACCAGTACGAATGGCAATGGCTCAAGTGGATGCCGCACATCGGCTCGGTCTACAGCCCACTCACGACGAGTCATCTCGCGGCCGATCCGGCCTCGAGCGGCCACCTGCTCGCCCAGCTCGAAGAGCTCGTGGCTGAACGCCGGGCCGCGCGACCGGGCAGGGCGGGCATCCGTTCTCATCTGCGCGAAGACGCCGACATCGATGAACTGCACGGACAGGCGGTGCAGGCCCTGCCGGTCACCCCGGTCGTCATCGTTATCGTCACGAGCGACAGCCAGGTGGATCGTGGACGGCTCGTCGCACTGGCCGAGGACGGCCCCGATGTGGGCGTGCACCTGCTCTGGCACGCTGCCACGGTCTCCGACCTTCCCGCCGCCTGCCGCACCTATATTGAGGTTCAGCCCGACGGAATCGGGGTGGTCGGATTCGTGCGCACCGGCACCCGGGCCGACGTCAGCCCGCTCGAGGCTATTTCGGGCCAGGATGCCGCCGTGGCCGCCCGACTGATCTCGTCGGTCACCGACAGTGGCGCACGAGTTCTCGATGAGAGCGACCTGCCCACGTCGGTGCCCTACCAGGAACTGCGCACCGAGAATGTGATCTCGTCGCCGGAGGCCGTCGCCGCGTTGTGGGAACGCAGCGACAGCATTACCGCGCGCTGGCGCGACCACCCACCGACCGAAGCCGGCACACTCAGCGGCATCGTCGGCCAGGGCGCCACCGGCGTGCTGCGGCTGGACCTGCGCGAGCACGGTCCGCACGCCCTCGTGGGCGGCACGACAGGGTCGGGCAAAAGCGAGTTTCTGCAAACCTGGATCATGAGCATGGCGAGCGAACACAGCCCGGATCGCGTGACTTTTCTGCTGATCGACTACAAGGGTGGCGCTGCGTTCGCAGAATGCACCCAGCTGCCGCACACCGTGGGCCTCGTTACCGATCTGAACACCCACCTGGTACGCAGAGCACTCACCTCGCTGCGAGCGGAGTTGCATTACCGGGAGACCCTGCTCAACGAGAAGGGCGCCAAGGATCTCGTGAGCCTGGAGAAACGTGGCGACGCGGACGCCCCGCCGTCGCTGATCATCGTCATCGACGAGTTCGCCGCGCTGGTCGGTGAAGTTCCGGAATTCGTCGACGGAATCGTGGACGTGGCCCAACGCGGGCGCTCCCTCGGGCTGCACCTGATCATGGCCACCCAGCGGCCGGCCGGCGTGATCAAGGACAACCTGCGCGCCAACACCAACCTGAGGATCGCCCTCCGCGTCGCCGACGAGTCGGACAGCCAGGACGTGATCGGCGGCAAGGACGCCGCCGGGTTCGACCCGGCGACACCGGGCCGCGGTGCGGCAAAGCTCGGCCCTGGCAAGCTCATTCATTTTCAGACCGCTTATCTCGGCGGCCGCAGCAAGGGCACGGCAAAACTCCCCGATATCGACATTGCCGACTTTCCGTTCGAGGTCGGTCAGACCTGGTCCATCGACCTGGCCGCACCGCCCACTCGCCGGGAAGCACCTCGCGACATTGAAAACATGTTGAATTCCATTCGCACGGCCGGAGCAACGCTCGGGTTGGCAACGCCGCGCAAACCCTGGCTCTCGCCACTGGAGGCGGTGCTGGATTTGGCGCAGATCGCATCCGCTGATGGGCCGTCGATCGCACTCGGCATGCAGGACGAACCCAGCCAGCAGCGGCAGAGTTCGTTTCGGTTCGACCCGGACAATCAGGGAAACCTGGCCGTTCTCGGCACCAGCGGCTCAGGCAAGAGCACCGCGCTGCGAACGCTGCTGCTGTCGGCCTCGCGCGAATCCGAGCGGTACCCCGTGCACATCTACGCGATCGACTGCGCCGGGGGCGCCCTGAGCATGCTCGCCGCGCTGCCCACCGTTGGCGGCATAATTTCGGGCGAGGACAGCGAACGGGTCGAACGCCTGATGCGGCAACTCGTCGCCACCGCAACCGAACGCGCGGTCCGCTACTCCGCACTGCCGGCGTCTACCCTGTCTGACTACCGACAGGTGAGCGGCGACGTCGCGGAACCACGCATCTTCGTCGTCATCGACGGCATGGCGAACTTTCGCAGCAGCTACGAGTTTCGAAGCGGCGACACGACGTTTGCCGCGCTCGCCCAGCTGATGAGTGTGGGACGGCAGGTGGGCATCCACTTTATTCTGAGCGCGGATCGCTCCGGGGTGATCCCCACGGCGCTCAACGCCAATATTCAGCAGAACATCGTGCTGCGCCTGGCTTCGTCGAGCGATTATGGCATTCTCGGAGTGCCCGCGGACATTCTCGAAGACGCACCGGCCGGACGCGCCGTCATCGACGGCGATGAGGTGCAGATTGCGGTGCTCGGCGGTTCGTCAAGCCTCGGCGAGCAGTCGGTGGCGGCCCAGCAGCTCGGGGATCGGCTGCGTCAAAGCGGTGTCGCCGCGGCACCCTCGATCGAGCGCCTGGCCGAGCGCATTCTGCTGTCGCAACTCGGCGTGCACGGCAGCCGGGCGGCGATTGGGGTAGCGGATGCCGACCTGCTGCCGGTCGGCATCGCGCCGGAAGGACTGGTCGTGGTCACCGGCCCGTTTCGGAGCGGCAAGACCACCACGATCAAGACTCTTGTGCGCAGTTTTGTCGGTGCGCTGCCGGGCGTCAATACCGTGCTGATCAGCCCGCGACCGGCGAGCGAGCTGGCCGAATTCCGCCCGTGGGGAGCCCGCGCCCTCGGGATCACCGAAGCCGAGACGCTCGCGCGCGACCTCGGTACCGTGCTGCGGGATGGCACCGGAACCTGGCCGACCGGCGGCGCGCCCGGCTTGATCGTCGTCGAAACCGCGGGTGATTTCGAGGGATCGACCGCCGAGCCCGTCGTCGCATCGCTCATCAAAGCGGCGCGAAAAGCCAACGTGTTGATCGTGGTCGAGACCGACCTGGCGACCGGGCCATCCGCCTGGCAGATTCACTCCGAGCTCAAAACCGCCCGCGTGGGGATTGTGCTGCAGCCCGATGAGGGCGACGGCATCGCCCTGTTCCGGGTTGCCTTTCCGCGCGGCAATCGGGCAGATTTTCCGGAAGGGCGCGGCTACCTCGTCGAGGCGGGCCGGGCGACGAAACTGCAGGTGGCCTTGCCCGAGTAGTGGCGGGGTCAGTCGGCGACGATCACGCCATCGGCGAGCTCGGGCACGTCCCCCGGCCACGAGCCGAGGCTGTGGCCAATCTCTGTACTTCCGCCGACTGCCCCCGCAGAGTCCGGCGCACCGGCTCAGGGCCACCGCACCCAAGGCGACCGCGCACACGAGCGCCGTCCAGCGACGAGGCGTCCCGGCTGGTAGCGTTGGCCCCACTGCACAATGCAGCTCTTATGGGGGAGTGTCAAATGGCTAACATGAACGTCTCGTACCAGGAACTTAACTCATCTGCTGACCGCCTTGTGTCGGGCCGCGACGCTATCAACACCAAGCTCGCCGAGTTGCAGAGCTTGATCGGCTCTCTCGTGAGCTCCGGTTTCGTCACCGATAAATCTTCCGGCGCATTCAACGCGTCCTATGAGCAGTTCACGAACGGTGCCCGCGCCACGATCAACGGGCTCGACGGCCTCTCCAACTACCTGCGCACCACGGCCACCACGCTGTCCGAGGTCGACGCGCAGCTCGCCGCACGCCTCTCCCGCTAACCTCTCGATGTCTGGCAGCCGGCGATTCGCGGCGGCTGCCATTGTTTGGAGGAACGAATGTACGGAGACATGTCCGTCGTCAGGTCTGACTCGGCGCGCCTGCGAGCCCGGGGCGACGATGTGCGTGCCCGCGCGCTGGCGATCAAGGCCCGTGCCGAGTCGATGAACTGGAACTCCGTTGCCGCAACAGCGTTCCGCGCCGAAATCGGCGCCACGGCCGATGCTCTCGGTCGGTCGGCTGCCGCACTTGACACAGCAGCGGATGCCCTGTCGAACCACGCGAGGTCCGTCGATGAGGTCAAGGCGCTCATCCACCAAGCCCAGGTGTGGGCGGGTGAGCGGCTCGACGAGGCACGCTCGATCGTCGGCAACGTCGTGAAGGTGGTGCAGGATGTCGCCGAGAATGCCGTCACCGGCTTCATGACGGTGCTCGCGTCCATTCCCGACCAGGTGAAAAACGTCAAGGTTTCCGTTTTGCAAGTGTTCGGCGTTGACGTCGCGCCGCAGACCGTAGCCCGCGCCGAGGACATCGTTCGGGCCGTTCCGAACCGGCCGGTTGACGGTGCCAGGGAGTGGCTCGACGTGCAGTGCACCCTGGGCGGTGCTCGGCGCTAGGCCAGTCGTCGGGCTTCGGTCTCCGCCCTGCCGGGTGCCAACGCCCTGCTCGAACTCAGCCGACCGACAGGGTGGGAACGGCGCCCGGCCAGGCACCCAAATACTCCGGACCATCGAAATAAACGCTGTATTTTTGAAACATGGGGTACTCGACCCCAGCGAGCACGTTCGCCTCGGCTTGCAGGTCGACGGTTCGACCGTGGTTGTACACGATCAATCTCAGGCTCGAGGGCTGACGGTCCAAGGCCGTCGCCCAACCGAGCCGCAGAACGTAGTCGAGAACCCCGGGTGCCGTCGCCGCGGCGTCATCATCGACGTAGACCTCGATGATCATCGACGTGGACAAGCCCGAGGTTGAGCTTCGAACCGTGGCGTCGCGCAGACCGGGAACGGCATTCAGGAATGCGACGGCTTCATCACGGCTGATCCCGGCGGCTGTGCCCGACGGAACCGGCGTAGCGGTGGATGTGGAGCTGAAGGGGGCGAACGTTGGGCTCGAGCAACCGCTGAGCACAACTGCCGTAGCCACGACGGCGATCGTGGCGCCAATCAAACGGTTTCGGATACTCATACTGGGGTCCTCATCGAGTTGCTGCGTAGTCATGCACGGTCACGTCGTCGCCGATAAAAAAATCCTTCGCAGACCCCGTGAACGTGTCGGCATTCGGATTGCCCGAACCTTGGAACTCTCCCGCAGTCACCGCGTACTTGGCAGCATCGTGCGGTTCCGTATGGTCGCCCATCCCCGGGGGGTCAGCGTGCACGGTGACCTGATTGGTCGTTGCGGGGTTGTCTGACCCGTCTCCTGCCGGGACCAGGTCCCCCGTGTGTTCGAAGGAGAGCACGTTGACTCCGGAGGGAATGTCGAAGTTGCCGATCGACGCTCCGGCGGTGACGACATTCGTGATGTTGTAGTGCTGGTTCATCCAGGGGTCGGAGCTCATCAGGCCCGCGGTGATTCCGCCGAGGCTGAAACCGGCGAGCATGACCGGATCGTGGGCTTTCACACCCGCCTGCTCCATGGCTTCCTTGACGGCCGCCATGAGCACGGTTTGATGCTGCGCCATGGACGCCAGGTCGCTCGGCAAATCGTTCGTGGCGGTGCCGGGGGCCAGCCCCCAGTTCTGCGTGCTGGGGATCTGGACAATCCAGTGGTGCACGCCGTCGGGTCCAACACGCTCCACAAGCCGAATGTCAGAGAAGTCATCCGGAGTACCTTCGGGCGAGCCAGCTGGAGCGTCCCCGTTCGTGTCGATCTCGTCGGCTCCCTCGAACAGCGACTTCAGGTCTGACGGCACGATCTGGATTATCGGGGACCCGTCGGAGTCGGTGAATGAAATGGGAGCCACTGTCGGCTCGCCGGTCGCGTCGTCGAAGGCGCCGAAGCGGCCGCCGCCGGCGATGATGCCCTCAACGAGCTGGTCGTAGTTGAGGGGCGGCCACGGTGCGCCGGTCAGGGAAGTCGTTCCGACGATGGCCAGCGGGCCGAGGGTATAGGTAGCTCCGGCAAGGAACCCGGGAGCAAAATTGATGATCGTCTGCACGAGGTCGGTGTGCTCGCCAGCCCAGGCCTGGATCGCTTCCAGATCAGGGGCGCTCGCGAGCAAGGCCGCGAACTCGTCCGCGAGCCGCTGGTTGGCGGCGGTCGCGGCATCCGTTGGTGAGTAGGCAGACGCAAAAGCATTCGCTCCAGAGGTGATGAGCGCACCCGCACCGCCCGGCACCATCACGGTAGCGAGCAGCCACGGGTTCTTCTGCACCTGGTCGCCGATCGCATCCACGGCGGCCCCGGTCGAGTCCGCCACCTCGGTGAGCTGATAGCCCATTTCGACGCCGGCCGCGTAGAGCGCTACCCCACCCGCCACGACCGTCGCCCCGGTGACGACCACGACGCCAACCGCGAAACCGCCCACAAAGTAGAGGCCGTCTGCGGCCGTGGCCAGCGCGGATTCCACCGTCTCATAGGTGACGATGGCGCCGTCGATGAAGAGGTGCAGCACCGCGACCCTGGCCGTCTGCAGGAGGTACACGGCTGCGGCCTGCAGGATCTTGGTCTCAGCATCCGCGAAGGTGGCGGGCGAGAGTATCGCCGATTCGAGCAGGTCACCGCCGGCGGCCACGGCCGCGATCTGCAGACTCTCGGTTGCGAGATAGTCCTGCACCTGCCCGAGCTCCGTCGAGAATGTACGCATGTCCTCGAAGGTCGCGACGAGGGGCGAGGTATTGGTACCGCCGCTGACCGTGAAGTCACTCATGGGCCATCTCCGTAACAGTGATTTCTGCACAGAGGGAGGCGACTTCAGCCCGAATAGCGGCGTACGTCACGGCGGCAATCGTGATGGTTCCGGAGTCGACCACCTGTTCCGCCGTCGGCAGGCCGTCGTCGCCTGCCGGAAGCCGCACTTCCACACTTCGCCAGCCGGCGGCACCGCGCACATAGTTGAGCACTCGCACGGGGATGCCATCCGCTCGCGAGAGCCGAAGGTCGAAACCGGCGTCGAGATCGCCAGCGAGACCCGCGAGTGCCTGCACGGCACCCGGACCACCGACTCGGCGGGACAGCTCCTCCAGCAGGAGCGGGTCATGGGCGCGGAGAACCTCGATGCCGCCACGGCTCTCCGTGAGGGACATCGTCACGAACGGTCCATTGTCGCCGGCCTCCCCACCGGAAGGGACGGCCAGGGCCAGCTTGTCGGCAAGGTCCGGAAACGGCACGACTGCGAACTCGAGGCCGGCCAGGTCGCCGGTCGTTCCGCGACCGTCGGCGATCTCCACGTTCTGTGCCCGCGCGAGCAGCGAGCCGTAACCGCCGCGCGCCGAGGCGACGAGCAGGAGGGTCGACTCTCGTGTCCACGCCGAAACCTCGAACACCCAGGCCGGCGCCATGTGCAGCGACAGGAAAACCATGAACGACGGAAGAAGCCAGTCGCCCAGATTCGCGGGAATCGGGTCGCGCGGGACCTCCGCTGTGACCAGGCCTTTGGCGACCAGACCGGCAATCGCCGCCTGCGCCCGCTCCGCGGACTCGGCCGGGTCACGATCGCTGGCCCATTCCTGACGGAATCGCGGGGGTAACCGCAGGGTGGGCACGTGGTCCTGCACGAGGTGCAACTCGTCAGCGGTCAACAGGAACCGAGGCATTGCCGCCCCCGCCCCCAATGATTCACTCACCATCACGCGTCCCCCGTATAGTCCTTCACAGCCTACCGAGAATGCGCGCGCATCTCGGGCCAGCATCCGCTTTGCTGCACACGATCGTCCTGGGCGTAGATAGCAGGCCTGGGAAATGCCCATTCGCGTTTGTGGGCCTCAGACGAACATCAGCACGATGCCGGCCACACCGGCGAGAACACCGATGCCGAGCAGCACCAGGCCGATCAGGCGCAGACCCTTGCCGTCGAGGTCGGGGTCGTGCGTGCGGCACTTCTCGGGCTGGCGATTGCGAAACCAAACGCGTACGTCATCTCCGGGCGCCAGGTGGTGCGTCTCCTGGGTGTCGGCTGAACGCTCGTGCACATCGCCGTCGTTATCAAACCAGCGGATGACCGTGGCCGGGCCCGCCTGCGCTGTTCCCGACGCTGTTGTTCCCCACGCTGCGATCACGGCGGTCGTGCGCGTCCAGCGGCCACTGATGCCGCGCACAGACAGCCCGACGATATAGAGGACTGCACCGATGATGAGGCCGACGAGTGTGAGAATCTCGCTCATGATTCCGGCGAAGTCGAGCGCGTGCACTGCCACCGCCATCCGTTGTCACGTGAGTCGTATATATCGAGGTTCCCTGGCGGCGCAAGCACCACTGGCTAAATCGTATCGTTTCAGGTCAGGCCAGCAGGCCCGTCTAGGCTGAATCCATGCGATTTGGACTCTTTGTACCCCAGGGCTGGCGACACGATCTGGTCGGAATCGAACCGGCGGCGCAGTGGGCCACCATGAGCGGCCTGGCCGCGCACGCTGATGCGGGCGCCTGGGAGTCGATCTGGGTGTACGACCACTTTCACACCGTTCCGGTGCCGAGCGAGCAGGCCACCCACGAGGCCTGGTCGCTCATCTCCGCTTTCGCTGCGACCACGAAACGGGTGCGCCTCGGGCAGATGTGCACCTGCATGAGCTATCGCAACCCCGGCTACCTGGCCAAGGTCGCCTCGACCGCTGACATCATCTCCGGCGGCCGCATCGAGATGGGCATTGGGGCCGGCTGGTATGAGCATGAGTGGCGCGCCTACGGCTACGGGTTTCCCGGCCCCGGCGAGCGCCTCGCTCGGCTCGACGAGGGTGTGCAGATCATGAAGCAGGCCTGGACCACGGGCACGGCGACCCTCGACGGTGTGCACTATCAAATGGATGGCGCGATCTTTCGGCCGCTTCCGTTGCAAGCCGGAGGTCTTCCCATCTGGATCGCCGGCGGCGGCGAAAAAGTGACCCTCCGCATCGCCGCGCAGTACGCCGATTACACCAACTTCGACGGCTCACCGGACGGCTTTTCGCAGAAGAGCGCGCTCCTGGCCGAGCACTGCGTGGCTCAGGGAACCGACTTTGGGCGCATCGTGCGCTCGGCGAACTACAACACCGTGATCGGCGCGACCGAGGCCGAAGTTGCCGAACGGCTGAACGCGATCGAGGCCCGGGTGGCCCCCTATCTCGGCACCGAGGGAGCCGAGAAGTTCATGGCCGAGTATCGAAGCGGCAAGGCGCAGGGCGTTGGCACGCCGGAACAGGTCGTTGAGCGTTTGACCGCCATGAAGAAGCGCGGCCTCGGCTATGCGATCCACTACTTTCCCGAGGCAGCCTACGACCGTTCCGGCATCGAACTGTTCGAGCGCGAGGTCATGCCCGCCCTGAAGCAATCATGCTGACCGACAACGAGGTACCAGCTTGGTGGCGAGGCCTCGGCCTGCCCGGACTGGTCGACCTGCACACCCATTTTCTGCCAGAGCGAATGCTGCGGCGCGTCTGGGCGCACTTCGACGAGATCGAACCGCTGATCGGCCACGAGTGGCCGATCCACTACCGCGACGATCAGGATTCGCGCCTGGCGACGATGCGGCGCCTGGGCGTGCGGCGCTTCACCGCGCTGTCCTACGCGCATCGCCCGGGAATGGCGGCTTCCCTGAGCGATTTCTCCCTCGAACTGGCAGCGGAGCATGCCGATTGCGTGCCGAGCGCCACGTTCTATCCGGAGGACGGCGTGCTCGAGCAGGTGCAGTCCGCCCTCGATCGGGGCGCTCGGGTGTTCAAGATTCACGCCCAGATCGGAGCATTCGACCTGCGCGAGCCCGTGCTCGACCCGGTCTGGGGGCTGCTCGCCGATGCCGGGATTCCGGTCGTGATCCACGTCGGCAGCGGGCCGGTGTCCCGGCCGGGGATCACCGGGCCGGACAAACTTGCGGGAGTTTTGGCGCGGCATCCGCTGTTGACAGCCGTCGTCGCCCATCTCGGCGCCCCGGAATACGGCGAGTTTCTCGATCTCGCCGAACGCTACCCGTGGGTGCACCTGGACACCACCATGGTCTTCACCGATTTCTTCGAGCAGTTCGCACCGTTCGACCCGGCCCTGCTTCCACGGCTGGCCGACCTGCCCGACCGGGTGGTGCTCGGCAGCGACTTTCCCAACATTCCGTACCCGTATGCCCACCAGCTCGAGTCCCTCGAACGCCTGCGCGACCGGGAACCGCGGCTCGACGACGACTGGCTGCGCGCCGTCTGCTGGTACAACGGCTTGCGGCTGATCGGCGAATAGGGCGCCGCGCACCTCGGGCAGTGCCTCAATCAGGACACGTTCTGAAAGGTCTGACCGGCCCGAACGATGGGCCCGAGACCCCAAGGTTTCTGCAAGTCCTCCCTCATAGCGTGACAAGATCCACCAGACCGCTTTAGAGGGATAGGGTTTGGTCCAGCTCCTCACTCAGGAGCAGGACCAAGCCGTATTTTGGCGTCCCTGTGCAATATTGCCGTTACCAGCCATAGGATCCGTCTTGTGGTTATGACGAGCACTGCCCATCTACTCACTACGCCGAATTCGAGGACGACCATGACACCGACCGCCGATCTCTCCCGCCGCGCCGTTATCTTGATCGGGAGCGCGGGCACCGCTGCTGCGCTTGCCGGCTGCTCGACCGTATCGTCCACCGGGCTGGAGGCTGGTGGCCCGTCGACGGCGCCCACGGGCGGGAGCGCGCCCCAGGAGCTTGCCAAACTTGCCGACATCCCGGTCGGCGGCTCCATTTCGGCCACCCTGGACGGGAAGCCGATTCTGGTTTCTCAGCCGACCGACGGTAGCGTCATTGCCTTTAGCGCCATCTGCACGCACCAGGGTTGTGTCGTCAAACCCGGGGGCGGCGAATTCGATTGCCCGTGCCATCAGTCACGCTTCAACGGGGCAACCGGAGAGGTGATTGATGGCCCCGCGCCCTCGCCGCTGGAAAAGATTGCGGTGCGCGTCGCCGGCGGCGTCGTGCTCGCCGGTTCGTGACCATCCGAGGGTGAGCATGAACATCCACAATGGTCTGCCCGGTCAAGAAGGTGATTGTTTATGTGGGAGATCTGCGGATCCAGCGCGGGACAGGCGCCCCAAGAGGTACGCGGAGCGGGCTACCGACTCGTCTGAGTCGATACCCTGGCTGAGAGTATCCCGTCGCTAGCCGTCGTTGCTTCCGTTGCCGTTGCCGGAGTCGGAGTCGGAGTCGCCACTATCGGAGTCGTCCTGGCCGCTGTTCTCGTCTGCCTCGGGGCCGGAATTTGTCCCGTGGCCCGAGCTTCCGCTGTCGTCGACAGTATCGTCGACGCCGGAGTTGCTGCCTTCCGGTCGTCCGTCGCTGTCATCGGGAGCGTCGGTGACGTCGTCACTGCCGTTGCCCGATCCGATGCGTCCGTCGCTGTCGTGGGGCGCGGCGTCGTGGTTATGGTCCGAAGCAGCTTCGGTGGCTGCTGGCGCGGGCGCCGGCTCGTTGGCCATGTCCACACCGACCCCCGCAGTCGAGCGGGGGGAAACGGTGACTGCTTCCAGCTTGGTATGCGCCGCGCGCGCGATGCCGTTTTGAACCGACTTAATAAGTTCATCGCTGAGGAGCGGGCCGGTGTAGGTCACGTCGAGCTCACCGGCGCGGAGGGTGGTGGTGTAGTTGCCGAGCGCGTCCGACAGAATGCCTTCCCGGGCGATGGACTCCTCCAGTGCGGCAGGGCTGGTCGCCCGAACCGCGAACCGGAGATCGTGTACCAAGACCTCGGCGACGTGGTAATGGTCCACCCCGGAAACCACCGGGTCCTGGAAGTACGCACGGTTGACCAGTTCCCCGGCTTCGGCAACGGTACCCCCCATCGGCAGGGCCACGATCAGCTCCGGCACCAGGTGCTCGAGCGAGGCGGGGTCGAGCACGTCGGGAGAGATGTCGGACAGGTTTATCTGGCTCTCGTTCGACGCATTATCGAGCACTATGCGGAGGGCGGCGAGATCGGCGTCGGGAGTCGAGTGGATTGCGATCACCACCCGGCGTCGAACCATCAGCCCGTCGTAGGTCACGGTAGGTCGGTCGTTGCCCGCATCGGTACCCGTCTCAGCGGAGCCGATCAGTCCGGCCGAAACGGGAGTGGTTGTAGGAGGCGTCGCCACGGCGGTGCATCCGCTCAGTGCGAACGCGATCAGCACCGCCGTAACCATCTTGGTGACGTTGTTCATCTCAGGTTCCCGCCGCAAACCCCGGCCGATACACCGGCGGATACGAATTCATGGGGGTGGTGTCCACGACCGGATAGTCCGAGCTGACGGGGTCGTTGTTTCGCCAATCCCCCACCGAGAACTGCACCATCATGTCGTGATCTTCGTGCACCAGGTTGTGGCAGTGCACCATGTACCGCCCGCCGGTGTGGGCACCGGTGTTGAACTGCATCAGCAAGGTGATGGACTCGTTCTCTCCCGCATAGAAGACGTCTTTTGGCCCGCCCTCCCAGGGGAACGGCTTGCCGCCGTTGGTGTTTCGGGCGATGATCTTGGCGTCGATCAGGTGAATGTGCACCGGGTGGAACCAGCCTCCTGACTCGTTCGTGATGGTCCACTGCTCAACGGAGTACGGCTGGGGGCTGGCGAAGCACCGGGAGAACCCGGATGCCGCCACGTCCTCCCAGGTCTCCCCGTTGATGGTCCATTCTCCGCCCTGGCGCTGCACTCGAAGTACCCGCTTCGCCACCGCCATCTCCGGGCTCAGCTTCATCACGTCGAGGCCGCCGCGCTGCGGGTTTGCCGAGCCGCCGTCGTCGAGCGTTGTGGGGGTGGCGGAGATCGACCCGGCCGTGGAACCCGAGTCGGCCACCACCTGGAACCGCATGATCTTGTTCGTGTTGGCGTAGCTGACGTTGTTCTTGTTACTCAGGTTGCGCATCTCGATCATCTGGCCAACCCTGTACTTGCGGAAGTCGATCAGGATCTCGTAGCGCTCCGCCGTGCCCTGCCGCCAGGACTGCACCGCCTCCACCTTGGGCGTCATGCCGCCGTCGGTGCCCACGACGTAGAACGGGTCACCGGTGGACAGTGTCGGTCGATAGGAACGTGTGATCGAGGCCACGAGCACTCGAAAGCGGTAGATGCGCGGCTTGACCTTCATCGTCGGCCACGGTACCCCATTGACCATGATCACGTCACCCCACAGACCCGCGTGGCCGTTGTCGTTGAATCCCAGAGAGCCGTCGGCGTTGAACATTGCGTCCGAGATCATCAACGGCACATCGAACTCGCCCTGAGGCAGCTGCGCCTGCTCGTACTGGTCCGACAGCGGGTAGAAACCCGCGAGCCCTGAATACACGTTCTGGCTCGTGACCAGGTGGTTGTGGTCGTGGTACCAGAGCGTGCGCGCCGACTGCCAGTTGGGGTACATATAGTTCTTGACTTTGCCCGGGGCAGTGAAGTCGTTGGCGTACCCGTCGTACTGGGGCAACGACGCCGAGCCGTGCATGTGGGTGACGGTGTTGAACGCCGCCGGGTGCAGGAGCCCCGTTGCCGGCAAAGCGTTACGGATGCGTATCTCGGTTCGCGTGCCCTGTCGCACCCGAATGGTCGGGCCCGGAAAAACACCGTTGTACCCCGCCAGCGTGGTGGAGAGCCCCGGAAGGATCTGCGCCTGCGCGAGCTTCTCGGTGAGGGCGAATTTAGCGAATGGCCGAGCCGGGTCGCCATCATCGAAGCCCGTGGCGTAAGGCACGAGCTCGGGCGGGCGGCGGAACACGCCCCGATACGGGACCGGCATGTTCGCGGGCGCGAGCAGGCTGGGGGTGGGGACCGGGTCCGACATCCTGGCCATGCCGAGGGCACTCATCGCACCGACGGCGCCCACTGCGCCAAACTGCAGTACTTCCCTACGTGTCGTCATAAACACTCCAGAGTGGTGCGTCGAGATGTTCACGATGAAGAATGCCGTGGCGGCCTTGTGGAAACCTTGCGCTGGGGTGGAGCTTGGGCAAGTGGCCCGTTGCGCTGATTTATTTGGGGGCCAGACCTCGGTGCCGTCCACTCTGACCATCTCGCGCGGCGTCGGCACGCCGAAACAGATGGTGGAACGACTGACCGCGATGAAGAAGCGTGGCCTCAACTACGCGACTCACTATTTCCCGAGGCACCCTACGATCGGTCGGGCATCGATCTGTTCGAGCGCGAGGTCATGCCCGCCCTGCTCTGAAGCGATCGCGATCGGCGGGTGCCCCTATGTGAGGGCGACCCTCAGCACCCGTTCGAACTCGGGGAGGTCGTTCTCGACGGTGTCGCGAATCATGGCCAGATCGATGTAGGCATACCCGTGCGCGATGCGATTCCGGGTCGCCCAAATGATCTTCCAGTCGTCTCCGAAGTGTCGCTCGCGGAACTCACTACCGGTTTCAGAGACCGCTTCGATGGCGAAGGCCAATCGAAGGCTGACGGCATCGGCGATGGTCTCATCGGCGAGGTCGCCCCTGGCGAGGTGTCGTTTGAGTACGTCAATATGATCGAGTGCGTCCCGCACGAGCTCGTCATCGGACCTGCTCATAGCGGTACGGCCTCCGTCAGCACGCGTTCGGCGAGGTGTTCGCGAAGACCTCTGGCCGGCACGACATCGACTTTGGATCCGAGCAGATCGCCAAGCTCGCGTTCCAATCGAGCCAACGCGAACAGTCCTGTTCCTGGCGCAATGTCGGCCATCAGATCGATATCGGACTCCGAGGTATCGGTGCCGAGGGCAACACTCCCGAAGACGCGGAGGTTCGTAGCTCCGCGAGCGGCGGCCAAAGCCACTATCTTGCTGCGATTTCGTACCACCACCCGCCCGCGGCCAGACCTGCCCTGAAACCGCTGAAGTCGAGAGACCTCGGGCTGGCTACGGCCGATGGCTGCTGCGACCTCGCGTTGTGTGAGTCCCGCAGCAAGACCCGACCGAACCGCATCCACTAGCAGGCGTCGCGAGCGTTCGTGTAGCTCGTCGGCTGCGTGGGCTTGTGCGCGTAGCCGAGTGACGGTGTCTTGATCGTCTGACATATAGCACATGCTATCACCGACGCAGCTGCGGGTGGCAGTTGTCTGCATTCCAGTCAGTGGCGGGGAGTAGAAAACCGCTCAGACCGAATGACAACCCACGACGTAATACCCGTCCCCCCGCTACCGTGCGGCGCGGTAACCGGCGCGCTGCTCGGGACTGAGGTGCTCGGTGGCGTAGCTGAGGGCCGTGCGCGGCATCTGCGCGGCGTGCTGGTCGAGAAATGCGAGCAGCAGGTTTCGGTCGATGCGCTTGCCGACCTCGCGCAGCATCCAGCCGACGGCTTTGTGCATCAGCGGCTGCTTGTCGTTCAGCAGGAGCGCGGCGAGCTCGAGCGTGGTGCTCGCGTCGCCACGCATGATCAGGCCGAGCGTGCCGACCATCGCCACGCGGCGCTCCCACAGAATGTCGCTCTGTGCCAGCTCGGTGAACACGTCGCGCGAGAGATCAAACCGGTACTCACCGAGCAAGGTCGGAGCTGAGCAGTCGACCAGATCCCAGTTGTTGACCCGGCCGCGGCCAAGGGCCCTGAGGTAGGCCTCGGCCAAACGCGTGCAGGCCGCATCGCCGCGGGAGGCGGGCTTGCTCGCCCGCTTGAATTGGGCAACCAGAATCAGCAGTCCAGTCATGCGGTGCTCGTGCAGAACTGCGGACATTCTCGATCGGTGCGGGCGCACCTGCTGCACAGAGCGCGTATCGAAGGGTGCGGTGCACGACGACGGCGAGCAATATCCGCAGTTGTGTACCGCCACTCCGGTAAGAAGTGCGCGAACGGGGCCAATGCGGCGATTCTCAGCGCGAAAACCCGGCCAGGCACGTTATTCGTTGCGAAAAATCGCAAGAAAACGCCGCGCGGCGCCCGATATTCTGAAGTAACGTCTATTTTCGGCGCGCACGCCCGCCGCAACCGCGGCACACACTCGAATCGGAGGTTCCCATGTCGATATCTGTTGAAAAAACACACGTAGCTAACGCTCTGGTCGGAGAGCCCGAGGTTCTCGAAGACAACTTCGCCAAGCACCCCTCCTGGCTCAGCCTCAAGGCAGCCGCGACGGCACTGCAGGGTGTGCAGTCGCAGAACGGGTCGATCACCGACGCCGAACGGCACACGGATGCCGCAGCATCCGTTTCGCGCATCACCGCAGCCATCACCGACCTCGCGCCGCACTTTGCGCACGACGCCGCGTACCTGGCAGCCCTGGTCACGGACTTCGATCGCTGGGTGTCGGAGGAATTCGGCGTGCCCGACTTCTACGACTCCCTGATGGCCTTTCAACCGCAGCAGCACCGCGTAAACGGGCTGCGCCACCTCGTGGTGTTCCCGATGTACACGCAAAACGGCAGCGCCAACCGCCTGGTTGAAGCCGTGCTGATCGAGGTCATCTGGCCGGAATTCGTCGGCGAACTCGAGGCCGGGTACACGAACAAACTGTTCGTGCCGATTCGTTTTCTCGACTTCACCCCTGGCTACGACACCAACTCAGCCGTGCTGTTTCCCGAGACGGTCGCCATGCGCGAAATTCCCACGTTCACCTGGGGGGCGATCTTCGCCGACCGTGAAGCCGCCCGTTTTCGCCGCGTCGTGCGCGCGGCAGCCGACATCACCCGGCTCGAGCTACCCGCCGACGCCGCCGCGCTACTGGGCGACCAGCACCTTACTGAAGAAACCTTCGTGATGTGGGACCTCATCCACGACCGCACGCACATGCGCGGGGATCTGCCGTTCGACCCGTTCATGATCAAGCAGCGCATGCCGTTCTTTTTGTATTCGCTCGAGGAGTTGCGCTGCGACCTGACCGCGTTTCGTGAATCGGTCACGATCGAAGGCAGTGAGCTGGCAAGCCCCGAGGCGCGTCGGCACGCGAAACTGGTGCAGTACGCGGTCATCTTCGACCGCATCTTTCGGTTCGCGATCACCGGCAACCGGGTGCGCAACTATGACGGCCTCGGCGGTCAGTTATTGTTCGCTTGGATGCACCAGCACGGTGTGCTGCACTGGACCGACACCCGGCTCACCTTCGATTGGGACGCCGTTCCCGAGGTGGTCATTGCACTCGGAGCGCAAATCGACGAGCTCTATTGGTCGTCGATCGACCGGCCGAAGAAGGCACACTGGCTCGCGGCCTACGAGATGATCTCGAAGACCCTCACGCCCAACCCCGCGTCGACCTGGGCGCGCGGGCTGCCGCTCGACGTGCTCGCCGGCGCACCCAAGGGCTACACCGACCAGGTTCTCGACGACGAATTTCCGCTGTCGATGTTCTTCGAAGCGCTCGAGAAGAAGATGCGCACGGTCATCGAATCCACGGCCGGCATCACCGGCAGCGCGGTCGACTGATGAGCGCCAGTCCGGCCGTCGCTGGTCGCACCGTGCTGATCGCCGGCGCGACCAGCACGGCCGGGCTGGCCGTCGCGCGCTCACTCGCGGATGCCGGCGCGCACGTGATTGCCGTCGGCTCCGCTCGAGCACGCCTCCAGTCGGTGCTCGACGTCGCGCCGGACGCCGCGTTGTATGAGTGCGACCTGACTGATTTTGCCGCAGTGACCGCTCTGGCGGCCCAGCTCTCCCCCATCGACGGTCTCATCCACCTCGTCGGCGGCTGGCGCGGCGGCGGGGGCCTCGCCGGCCAGACTGATGAGGACTGGGATTTTCTGCACTCGCACGTGGTCACCACGCTGCGCAATACCACGCGGGCTTTCAATGCCGACCTGCTGGCCTCGTCGGCCGGGCGGCTCGCCATTGTCTCGAGCGTGTCGGTCGACCGGCCTCTAGCTGGCGGCGCAAACTATGCGGCCGCGAAGTCCGCGGCCGAAACCTGGGTACGTGCGGTCGGTCAAGGATTTGCGAAAGCCGGCGACCGGGCGGCGGCCGTGATTTTCGTCGTGCGTTCGCTGGACGGGCTCGAGACCGAGCTTGCGGCGCGGGTGACCGGCTTGTGGGACGAGGCGGCGGCATCCGCTAACGGCAGCCGTGTGCTGCTCGCGTCGGAGGATCCCGCTAGCGTGTAGTCATGAGCACCGCCGACTCCCACCCCTACGACGAGTGGCGGAGGCCCACCCCGAGCGGGCCGAGCCTGCGTAAGGACCTGTGGGTCGCGCTGGTTCTGGCCGCCGCGACCGCCCTGAGCGTGTCGCTCACCCGTACCTCCGGCATCTTCGACGAATCGCCGGTCTGGCACGTGGTGCTCTGGGTCGCGCTCATCGCCCTGCCGCTCGCGCTGCGGCGTCGCTGGCCCGAAGTCGTGGCTCTGACGGCCTCGGTGGTTTTCGCCGCCGGCGCCATGCTCGAAGCCAGCGACATGCTGTTCTCCAATATCTGCCTCTATATTGCTCTCTATTCGGTCGGTGCCTGGAGCCGCCACCGCATCGCCGCCAAGTGGGTGCGGGTCGCGATCGTGGCCGGCATGTTCATCTGGCTGTTCGCGCAGCTGATCGTGCAGGCCAACCAGCTCACCATGATGCCCGACCTCTCGCGCGACGGGTTCTTCTCCCCCTACGCGGCGTTCGGCGTTCTGCAGGTCTTGATCAATCTGGTCTATTTCGGTGCGGCCTGGTATTTCGGCGAATCCGCGTGGACCTCCGCGCGCAACGGCGCCGCCCTGAAAAGCAGCACCGCCGAGCTCGTAGCCGAACGCGAGCGCACGGCCGCCCAGGCCATCACCCTGGAACGGGTGCGCATCGCCCGCGAGCTGCACGACGTCGTCGCCCACCACGTCTCGGTCATGGGCGTGCAGGCCGGCGCGGCCCGACGCATCCTCTTGAGTGACCCCGGGCAGGCGGCCGACGCGCTCACCATCATCGAACAGAGCGCGCGCAGCGCGGTCGACGAGCTGCACACCATGCTCGGAGCCCTGCGTGGCGACGATGCGCCGGGTAGTGAACCCACCAGCCAGAGCAGCAGCACGCGCGGCATCGCCCAGCTCGGCGAACTCGCCGACGAAAGCCGCACCGCCGGCGTTCCCGTGCACTTGTCGATCGTGGGCGATGAACGCGCGATTCCCGCGACGATCGGCCTGAGCATCTATCGCATCGCCCAGGAAGCGCTGACCAACACCCGCAAACACGCCGGCCCCGGCGTCAGCACCGACCTCCGCCTGCGCTACGAAACGGATGCCGTCGAGCTCGAGATCACCGACGACGGCGTCGGCCCGCCGCGACAATTCGCCACGGCGCTGCCCGGCGGCGCGAGCGCCAAGACCACCGGGCTCGGACAGCGGGGCATGCGCGAACGGGTCGCTGCCGTCGGCGGCGAACTGCACCTCGGCGGACGACCGCGCGGCGGCTACCTCGTGCGTGCCCGGTTTCCACTCATAAAACGAGAGAACGCATGAGCGAGCCGGCCGGCATCCGCGTGCTGCTCGTCGACGACCAGGCTCTCGTACGCGCTGGGTTTCGTATCATTCTGCAGTCCGAGCCGGGCATTCTCGTCGTGGGCGAGGCCGTCGACGGCGCCGCCGCTCTCGTTTTGGCCCGAACGCTTCAGCCCGACGTCATCTGCATGGATGTGCAGATGCCCGGCGTCGACGGCCTCACCGCCACCCAATCCATCGTCGACGACCCGTCGATCCACGCCGCGGTGCTCATGCTCACGACCTTCGACCGCGAGGACTACCTTTTTTCCGCACTGCAACACGGCGCGAGCGGTTTCATCCTGAAGAATTCCACGCCCGAGGCGCTGATCGAGGCCGTTCAGGTGCTCGCCCGCGGCGATGCCCTGCTGGCCCCGGACGTGACCCGGCGCGTGATTGAGCGGTGTGTGAACCCGGGTGGGGCATCCGTTTCACCGGTTGCAGCGGTGCCGAGCGAGCTGCAGGAGCTGACCGAGCGCGAGTCCGAGGTCTTCGCGCTGCTTGCCCAGGGCCTGGCCAACGCCGAGATTGCCGCGCAGCTCTTTCTCGGCGAGGCCACCGTGAAATCACACGTCTCCAAGGTGCTGATGAAGCTCGGGCTGCGCGACCGCATCCAGGCCGTTGTCTACGCCTACGAGCACCGCGTGATCGTGCCCGGAGGCGCGCTCGAGGCGTAGCTCCGCCGCCCGGTGGAGACCGGTTCACCCGCCAGGCGGATGCGCCGCCTGAAGGCCCCGCGCTACCGTGAAGGCACACGCAACGAAAGGGCGAGCATGCTCGACATCAGGGGAGTCACCAAGAGCTACGGCATCAGAGAGGTACTCACCGACGTGAGCTTCACTGTCGGGGACGGCCGCATGACCGGCTTCGTCGGCGCCAACGGCGCCGGTAAAACCACGACAATGCGAATCATTCTCGGCGTACTCTCGCCGGATACGGGCACCGTTTTCATCGACGGCGTGCCGGTCACCGCGAGCGACCGCCGCCGGTTCGGCTACATGCCCGAAGAGCGCGGCCTCTACCCGAAGATGAAGGTCGCCGAACAGCTGGTGTACCTGGCGCGCCTGCACGGGCTGACGCCGGCATCCGCTCGCCGCAATACTGCCGACCTGCTCGAGCGTCTCGGGCTCACCGAACGCGCCGGCGACACCGTCGAGTCACTCTCGCTCGGCAACCAGCAACGCGCGCAGATCGCGGCCGCGCTCGTGCACGATCCCGAGTTTCTCGTGCTCGATGAGCCATTTTCTGGCCTCGACCCACTCGCGGTGGAGGTGGTGATGAGCGTGCTCGCCGGCTACGCCGCCCAGGGCGCGCCCGTGCTGTTCTCCTCGCACCAGTTGGACATCGTCGAACGGCTCTGCGACGACCTCGTCATCATCGCCGACGGCGAGATTCGCGCGAACGGCTCCCGCGAGGCGCTGCGCGAGCAGCACAGCAGCCCCCGCTTCGAAATTCGTACGCAAGGCGACACGGGTTGGGTCCGCTCGCAGCCGGGCATTACCGTGATCGACTTCGACGGCGACTTCGCCGTTTTTGAAGCCGAAACGGATGCCGCCAGCCAGGCCGTTCTGCAGCACGCGATCACGCTCGGCGCGGTTCACAGTTTCAGTCAGCAGAGGCCCACCCTCGCCACCATCTTCAAGGAGGTCATCGCGTGAACCACGCCACAGGCCCGGTGCACACCGCGCCCACCTTCGCCCAGAGCGTTTGGCTGGTCTCCAACCGGGAGATCACGGCACGCCTGCGCAGCAAGTCCTTTCTGATCGCGACCGGAATTCTGCTGCTCATCTCCGTGGCGTCGGTCGTCGTCGGCAGTCTTCTCAGCCAGAACACGACTCTGACCAAGGTCGCCGTCGTCGGCACGGCCATCAGCGTCGTCGAACAGACCGAAGCCTTCGACATCGTCGAATCCGACACGGTCAAAGAAGCCGAAGCGCTCGTGCGCGACGGCACGGTCGACGCGGCCGTTGTGCCCTCTGGCAGTACCGATTCGCTGCTCGGAATCACGGTGATCGCCCTGGATTCAGCGCCGATCGATGTTCTCGGCACGCTCAGCGTGAGCCCCGATCTGAAGATTCTCGAGCCGGCCTCGCAGAACGGTTTTCTCGCCTACCTCGTTGCCATTGGCTTCGGCATCATCTTTCTCATGTCGGCGACCACGTTCGGTGCCACGATCGCCCAGAGCGTCGTCGAAGAAAAGCAGACCCGCATCGTCGAAATTCTCATGTCGACCATCTCGGTGCGGGCCCTGCTCGCCGGCAAGGTGCTCGGCAACAGCCTGATGGCGTTCGGGCAGATCGTGGCCATCGGATTACTGGTCTCCGTGGGCTTGGCAGTGACCGGGCAACGGGTGCTGCTGGCCGATGTGGGCCCGGCCATCATCTGGTTCGCCGTGTTCTTCGCCTTCGGATTCGTGCTGCTCGCCTCGCTCTACGCGGCCACCGCCTCGATGGTGTCACGGCAGGAAGACGTTGGCTCGGCGACCTCGCCGGTGCTGTTCCTCGTCATGATCCCGTACTTTCTGGTGGTCTTCTTCAACGACAACCCGCTCGTGCTGGCGATCATGTCGTACGTTCCGTTCTCCGCGCCGGTCGGCATGCCGGTGCGAATCTTCCTCGGTGACGCCGAGTGGTGGGAGCCCGTGCTCTCCCTTGTCGTGCTGGCCCTGTCGACGATCGTGGTGATTCTGATCGGGTCGCGCATCTACTCCAACGCGCTGCTGCGCATGGGCGCCCGGGTGTCGCTGCGCGAAGCCCTGCACAAGTAGGGCGGACAGCCAGCCGAATGCGGGAGGATGGAGAGGTGACCCAACTCCATGATCTGTCCTCCCGCGGTTTCGCCTCCGACAACTACTCCGGCATTCATCCGGAAATTCTGGAGGCGATGAGCCAGGCCAACGGCGCCCACCAGATCGCCTACGGCGAAGACGTCTATACGGCGCGGCTGCAGGAGGTCTTCGCCGACCAGTTCGGCGCCGGCGTCGAAGCTTTTCCGGTGTTCAACGGGACCGGTGCCAACGTCACCGGGCTGCAGTCGATGCTGCCGCGCTGGGGCGCCGTGATCTGCTCGGCCACGGCGCACATCCACAACGACGAGGGCGGAGCCCCCGAACACGTCGGCGGGTTCAAACTGCTGCCGGTAGTCACCCCCGACGGCAAGCTCACCCCGGAACTCATCGACCAGGAAGCCTGGGGCTGGGGCGATGAACACCGCGCCCAGCCGCTCGTGGTGGCCATCACGCAGACCACGGAGCTCGGCACCGCGTACACCGTTGACGAAGTGCGCGCCATCGCCGATCACGCCCATTCCAAGGGAATGACGCTGCACATGGACGGTGCCCGCATCTCCAACGCCGCCGCGAGCCTCGGGGTGCCGCTGCGGGCCTTCACCCGTGACGCCGGCGTCGACGTGCTCAGCTTTGGCGGCACGAAGAACGGCATGATGCTGGGTGAGTGCATCGTGGTACTGAACCCGGCGGCATCCACTGGATTGAAGTTTCTGCGCAAGTCGAACATGCAGCTCTCCAGCAAGATGCGCTTCGTCTCGGCGCAGCTCATCGCGCTGCTCGAGCGCGACCTGTGGCTGCGAAACGCCTCCCACTCGAACAAGATGGCCGCCCGGCTGCGCGCCGCTCTCGAAAGCGCCATCGCCGATGGCACCATCACCGGCCTGGCCTTCAGCCAGGCCACCCAGGCCAACGCTATCTTCGCCACCCTGCCGGCCGGCGTCGCCGACCGGTTGCGCGAGTCGTTCAGGTTCTATGACTGGGATGCGTCGAAGAATGAGGTGCGCTGGATGTGCGGCTTCGACACCACCGAGGACGACATCGACCAGTTCGTCGCCGCAATCACCCGGGAGTTGTCATGACCTTCAGGGACCAGCCCTGGCTCGCCTCGTACGCGCCAGGCGTTCCCGGCACGATCGAGGAGACCACCGAAACTCTCACCGACATGATGGAGACCTCGGCCGAACGGTTCGCACCGTGCATCGCTTTGGACTTCTTCGGCGAGACCACCACCTACGCCGAGCTCGGCGAAGAGATCTCCCGCGCCGCCAACGGCCTGCGCAAACTCGGCGTGAGCCCCGGCGACCGCGTTGCCATCGTGCTGCCGAACTGCCCGCAGCACGTCGTTGCGTTCTACGCGGTGCTGCGCCTCGGCGCCATCGTGGTCGAGCACAATCCGCTTTACACCGACCGGGAGCTGCGCCACCAGTTTGAAGACCACGGCGCGAAGGTCGCCATCGTCTGGGACAAGGTCTACGAGTCGGTGCGCTCTTTTCCGGGTGATATGGGGGTAGCGGATGTCGTCACCGTCGACCTCACCCGCGCCATGCCGTTCTCGAAACGGCTGGCCCTCAAACTGCCGATCAAGAAGGCGCAGGACGCCCGCGCCTCGCTCACCACCGCACCCGGAAAGGGCGCGATCAGCTGGGAGTCGATCGTGGGCGCCCGCAAGCTGCACCCCTCGCACCAGCGCCCGCTGCTAACGGACACCGCCGTGCTGCAGTACACCAGCGGCACTACGGGCACCCCGAAGGGCGCCATTTTGAGCCACTACAACCTGCGCGCCAACGCCGCGCAGGGTTCCGCCTGGGTGGCGGGCCTCCGCCCCGGCGATGAAACGGTCTACGGCGTATTGCCGATGTTTCACGCCTACGGCCTCACCCTGTGCCTCACCTTCGCGATGAGCATCGGCGCCCGCCTCGTGCTGTTTCCGAAGTTCGATGAGAAGCTCGTGCTCGACGCCGCCAAGCATGCGCCGCCCACGTTCCTGCCAGCGGTACCGCCGATCTACGACCGCCTGGTCACGGCCGCACTAAAGAAAAAGGTGAGCCTGGCGGGCATCCGCTTTGCGATTTCGGGCGCCATGAACCTGCCGGTGTCGATCGTGGAACGCTGGGAGAAAGCCACCGGCGGACTGCTGGTCGAGGGCTACGGCATGACCGAGGCGTCGCCGATCGTGGCCGGCAACCCGATCGGCCCGAGCCGCCGCCCCGGAACGGTGGGCGTGCCGTTCCCCAGCACCGACATTCGCGTCGTCGACCCCGATGACCCCACGGTTGAGCTCGGCTTCGAAGAAGAGGGCGAGCTGCTCGTTCACGGCCCCCAGGTCTTCTCGGGCTATTGGGACCGGCCCACCGAAAGCGCCCAGGCGCTGCTGCCCGGCGGCTGGCTGCGCACCGGCGATATCGTGCGGGTCTCCGCCGACGGCTTCATCACCGTCGTCGATCGTATGAAAGAGCTCATCATTACCGGCGGTTTCAACGTGTCGCCCTCTGAGGTGGAAGAAGCGCTGCTGTCGCACCCCGACATCACCGATGCGGCCGCAGTCGGCCTTCCGAGCGCGAACGGCGGCGAAGACGTCGTGGCTGTGGTGGTACTGCGCCCTGAAACGGAACTCGACGTGGCCGCGGTGCGCGAGTACTGCCGCACCCGGCTGTCGGCCTATAAGGTGCCGCGCCGCATCGTGGAGGTCGACGACCTGCCGCGCAGCCTGCTCGGCAAGGTGCTGCGCCGCGAGGTGCGCAACCGTCTGCAGGGCAAGTAGCCGGCGCAGCTAACCGTGGTTGGGGCAGTAGGACCGTAGCTGCTTCTGGTACAGGGTCTGCGGAAGAAAGTCCTGCACCTCACCCATGGTCGGTGCCGGTGCCGGCTGCCCACACACCAGCATGGTTGCGTTCAGGCCGTTTCCACTGGTTGTCAGCAGTCCGGAGCCCACGTCGACCCCGGCACAACTGAGATCAAAGCCGACCTGAATTTGATCGGTCGCGAAGCCGATGATGGTGGTTCCCTCCAGAGGGACGGACGGTTTAGCCCCCTCGAAGTCAACCCGCGGATGCCCAAGGTCGGTGATATCCGTCTGGCCGGTGCGTTCAAATTCCGCCAACAGAAAATCGATCCAGTCGGGCTCGAAATAGTCGCGTGAGAGCAGATCGTCGCTGACAAGGCTCGAGGTATAGGTGAGCGCGGTGTCGACAGTAGACTCCGTGCCGTCGGCGGCGACGGTCAGTTCACGATGGCCGAGAGCGGCCGGCTCGGCATCCTGCAGTGGGTGCCAGGTCAGCTGTGCATTCTTCTGGCTGCAGGCGACCGGCTCCGGACTTGAAACGGATGCCGTCGGCGTCACGTCTGCAGGAAAAAAGGCGCTGCAGCCGACCAGCGCTAAGACGACCGTGGCCGCCGCGGCCAGTCCTCCGATGGAACGAGCGCTGGCCTGTATCTTCACGGTCTCCCCCTTTTATCGTCACATCGCGTTATGACACCCTAGACGGAATAGTGCGCACCGTGCAGCGTTATAGATCGTGGGTCAGCGAAGTCCCGCCTACATTCCTCGATCAAAGGATTCGCCCATGACCCTCATCACCGACACCTCGCGCCGCGCCGACACCCAGTCGCCGCTCATTGAGATTCTGGCCGAACGCTGGAGCCCGCGCGCCTACGACAAGACCGCCGTCATCGACGAGGCCACCCTCACGACCGTGCTCGAAGCGGCCCGCTGGGCGCCCTCAGGCAACAACGGGCAGCCGGCCCGCTTCATTGTTGCCCGCCGCGGTTCGGCCAGTTTCGTCAAGATCACCGATGCGCTGATGGGCTTCAACAAAGCGTGGGCCGATTCGGCATCCGTTTTGATCGTCAATGTGGCGCAACTGCCGGCGGAGGGCGAACGCCAGAACCCGTGGGCGCGCTACGACCTCGGCCAGTCCGTGGCTCATTTGTCGATTCAGGCCCAGCATGAGGGACTTCACACGCACCAGATGGGCGGATTCGACGGTGCCGCCATCGCCGCAGCCTTCAACCTCACGCCCGAGCAGGACGTCGTCACCGTCACCGCGCTGGGAGTGCTTGGCAATGCCGACGATCTCACCGCCGAGCTGCGCGAGCGCGAAGTTGCCCCGCGCAGCCGCAAGCCTCTCACCGAGCTGCTGCTCGTCAACGACTAGCGCGCAGCGCTTGGCCCACGGAGTAACAGCGTCGGAATCAACGACCCGACAATGATCACGGCAGTGAGCCACGCGAGGTGCACGTCGAGCGGGAACGGCCAATACATGGTCACCCCCACGCCGACAAGGGTGAGAACGAGCGCCCCCAGGGCCGGCCACCAAACTCTCCGCCACGCCACCACCAGTGCCGCGGCGGGTAGCCAGTAGGCGACTTGGCTGCCCGCGCCCATGCCCCGAACCATGTCGGCCGGTGCCAGCAGAAACGAAACGGCGTCGACCCAGGGTGCGAAGAACATCGCGGCACAGTGAAAAACCAGTGCAAGCCCGCTGACGAACGCCAACACACTCCACAGCCATCCCACGCGCACCGAACGTTCTCGCAGCAGAGGGTGCCCCACCACGAGCCGCAAAATCGCGGAGGCGATGGCGAAGACCAGTAGCCCTCCCCAGAGAAACGGTTGGTTCACAATTGTTCCTCCAGAGCGGGCCAGACGGTGGGTCAGGGGCGGAGCAGCACCTTAATAGCGCGGCGCTCGTCCATCGCGGCGTAGGCCTCGGCCACCTCAGCCAGCGGCAGCTGCAGATCGAAGACCCGGCCAGGGTTGATCTGGCCGGAGAGAACCTCCGGCAGCAACTCCTCGACATAGCTCCGAACGGATGCGACGCCTCCGTTCACCCCCACGTTGTTTCCGAAGAGGGTGCGGATCGGCAGTTCGGCGCCGCCGTTGGGAACGCCGACGTAGCCGACCATTCCGCCGGGGCGAGCCGAACGAATGGCCTGGTCCATGGATTCCTGGGTTCCGACGCACTCGAGCACATAGTCGGCGCCGATACCGTCGAACAGAGCCTTGACGGCGGCAACACCCTCATCGCCGCGCGCTTCGACAATGTCGGTCGCGCCGAATTCGCGGGCCACAGCCTGGCGGTCGGCGTGGCGGGACATGGCCACGATGCGGCTCGCACCGAGGCGCTTGCTGGCAAGGATGGCGCAGAGTCCGACGGCTCCGTCACCAACGACGACCACGGTTGAGCCCGGCTCCACGCCAGCCGAGACGGCCGCGTGGTGCCCGGTGCCCATGACGTCGGCGAGGGTGAGCAGGCTTGGAACGAGGTCATCGCTCGGAACCGTGGGCGTGGCAACGAGCGAACCATCGGCGTGGGGAACACGCACGCGCTCGCCCTGGGCTCCGTCGGCGAATCCGCCGAGCTGGTCTTCGGCGCCCCACCAGCCGCCGTTGAGGCAGGAGGTGCTCACGCCGTTCTGGCAGTTGACGCAGGTGCCGTCACAGTCGTAGAAGGGGGCAATGACGAAGTCTCCCACCTTGATCGTCGAGACATCGGCACCAATGGCTTCGACGATGCCGACGAATTCATGGCCGATACGGTGCGGCTCTTTGGTGGGGGCGATCCCCCGGTACGGCCACAGGTCGGACCCGCAGACGCAGGCGGCGACCACCCGAACGATGGCATCGCCACCGGTCGAGAGGACGGGTTCGGGAACTTCTTCGAGGCGAACATCCCGTTCGCCATAAATCACAGTTGCGAGCATTGTTCGAGCCTATCCGGGCAAACCTGTGCCTCGCCTCCGTGTTTGTTGTTCGCGCGAGAGCGGGAAATGTGCTGCTTCAGTGCTGCTGAAGCGATGAATTTCCCGCTCTCGCGTCACGGGTTAGAGCAGGTCTTCTTCGAGGGGAACATCGAGCAGCGCGGGAGCGGATACCACGGTGAGCGCATCACCGTCTTCCGCGAGCGCCACCAGCACCGTGTCGCCGTCCCGAATATCGCCGGCGAGCAAGGCCCGCGCCAGGCGGTCGTCGATCTCGCGCTGCATCAGGCGCCGCAGTGGACGAGCACCGTAGATCGGGTCGTAACCACGCTCGGCCAGCCAGCGGCGGGCATCCGGTGTCACGGCCAGCTCGAGGCGGCGCTCGGCGAGCCGCTTCTGCAACCGGTCGACGTCGAGTTCGACGATCTCACCGAGCTCGTCGGTCGTGAGCGAGGAGAACACCACGATGTCGTCGAGCCGGTTGACGAACTCGGGCTTGAAGGCCTGCCGCACCAGGCCCAGCACGGCCTCCTCCTTCTGCTCCAACGACAGGGTCGGATCGACCAGAAACTGCGAACCGAGGTTTGAGGTGAGCACGAGGATGGTGTTGCGAAAGTCCACCGTGCGACCCTGGCCGTCGGTGAGGCGACCGTCGTCGAGCACCTGCAGCAGTACGTCGAACACCTCGGGGTGCGCCTTCTCTACCTCGTCGAACAGAATCACCGAGTACGGGCGACGTCGCACGGCCTCGGTGAGCTGCCCTCCCTGCTCGTAACCGACATACCCCGGAGGCGCTCCGACCAGGCGGCTCACCGAGAACTTCTCGCCGTACTCGCTCATGTCAATGCGCACCATGGCTTTTTCATCGTCAAACAAAAACTCGGCGAGCGCCTTGGCCAGCTCGGTCTTGCCGACGCCGGTCGGGCCTAGGAACAGGAACGATCCGGTCGGCCGGTCGGGGTCGGAGATGCCGGCGCGCGAACGTCGCACGGCATCGGCCACCGCCCGCACGGCGCGCTTCTGGCCGATCAGGCGGTGGGCGAGCTCATTTTCGAGGTTCAACAGCTTGTCGGTTTCACCCTGCAGCAGTCGGCCGACCGGAATTCCGGTCCAGGCGGCGACCACGGCGGCAATGTCCTCGCTCGTGACCTGGTCGTTGACCATGCGCGGGCCGACGGATTCTTCCTTCTCGGCGTCGGCGAGCGCACGTTCCATCACCGGGATATCGCCGTAAAGCAGCCGGGAGGCCTTTTCGAGGTTGCCCTCACGCTGGGCCCGGTCGGACTCGATGCGCGCGGTGTCGAGCCGCTCGCGCAGTTCGCCGACCCGGTTGAGCGAGGCCCGCTCGTTGTCCCAGCGCGCCTGCAATTCTTTGAGGCTGGCCTGGCGTTCGGTCAGGTCATCGCGCAGCTTGACCAGCCTCGCCTTCGAGGCGTCGTCCTTCTCCTTCTTCAAGGCGAGCTCTTCGAGCTTCAGGCGGTCGACGCTGCGCCGCAGCTCGTCGATCTCCACCGGCGAGGAGTCGATCTCCATGCGCAGCCGGCTCGCGGCCTCGTCGATCAAGTCGATGGCCTTGTCGGGCAGCTGGCGCGCGGTGATGTACCGATTCGAGAGGGATGCCGCGGCCACGAGGGCAGAATCGGCGATCGTCACCTTGTGGTGGGCTTCATAACGTTCCTTGAGTCCGCGGAGAATGGCGACGGTGTCTTCCACCGACGGTTCGTCGACGAGCACGGGCTGGAAGCGGCGCTCGAGCGCGGCATCCTTTTCGATGAATTCGCGGTACTCGTTGAGGGTCGTGGCGCCGATCAGGCGCAGCTCGCCGCGGGCCAGCATGGGCTTGAGCATGTTACTGGCCGCGACGGAACCTTCGCCGCCGCCCGCGCCCATGAGGGTGTGTAGTTCGTCGACGAAGGTGATGATCTGCCCGTCGGCGTCGTTGATCTCCTTGAGCACGGCCTTGAGCCGCTCTTCGAACTCACCGCGATACTTGGCGCCGGCCACGAGGGCGGCCAGGTCGAGGGAGACCAGCTGCTTGTCCTTGAGGGAATCGGCCACATCGCCGGCCACGATGCGCTGGGCCAGGCCCTCGACCACGGCCGTCTTGCCGACGCCGGGCTCACCGATGAGGACCGGGTTGTTCTTCGTGCGTCGGGTGAGCACCTGGCTGATCCGGCGAATCTCGGCGTCGCGCCCAATCACCGGGTCGAGCTTGCCGCTACGGGCGATGTCGGTGAGGTTCACCCCGTACAGTTCGAGGGCCGTCTTGGCGTCTTGCTGCGGTGGTTGCTGACCGGCTTGCATTCGCTGTCTCCTCTAAAGTTGAGCCTTGCTGACTCAAGTTTAGTACCAGACGGCTGGCCACCGAAATAAGCAGCCCAGGACTAAATAATTGAGCAGTTTGTTCGGCAAATCGCCCCTAAAACCAGTCAAATAATGCAGTTTGTGTCGTTCATATTGGTCGAATTGTCAATCTTCTGCTCGTTCACTACGCTCTGAATCAACCCGTCATTGCCGACGTCTCACTCGACGCGCATGTCTGGCACGCCCGTCACGAGTGAGGTTGAGAGATTATGGTGCAGCAACGCGAGGCCATCAGCAGGTTGCCGGCCTACAAGCAGGGCGCCGCGGCCGGCGATTCGGGGGCGTATAAGCTCTCCAGTAACGAGAATCCGTACCCACCCCTCGCCTCGGTAACGCAGGCCATCGCATCCGCTCTCGGGGAGATTCACCTGTACCCGAGCATGGCCGTGACGGAGGTCACCGACCGCATCGCGGCGCGGTTCGACGTGTCGGGCGACAACGTGGCCTTCGGGGCCGGTTCGGTCGAGGTCTTGTCGCAGATCATCCACGCGAGCGCGGGAGTCGGCGACGAGGTCATCTTCGCCTGGCGGTCGTTCGAAGCGTACCCGATTCTGGTGCAGGTCGCCGGAGCGACGCCCGTAGCGGTCGCCCTCACCGCGGATGAGCGCCACGACCTGCCAGCCATGGCCGACGCCATCACGAGCCAGACCCGGCTGATTTTGGTCTGCAACCCCAACAACCCCACCGGTGCTTTCGTCACGGCCGACGAACTGCACGCCTTCATGGCGCGGGTGCCCGAGAACGTGCTGGTCGTCGTCGACGAGGCCTACGTGCACTTCAACCGGGACACCGCCTCGGCCGTTGGCATCGACTTTTTTCGCCGCTACCCGAACGTGGCCGTGCTGCACACTTTCTCCAAGGCCTACGGCCTGGCCGGTCTGCGCATCGGCTACGCGATCGCGCCCACCGCGGTCGCGGCCAACCTGCGCCGCGTTGCCCTGCCGTTCGGCGTGACCGCCCTCGCCCAGCGCGCCGCCCTCGCCTCCCTCGACGCCGAAGCCGAGCTGGCCCTGCGCATCGACGAGATCGTCGCCGAACGCACCAGGGTGCTCGCCGCACTTCGGGCGAGCGGATGGCGCGGCGCCTCCTCGCAGGGGAACTTCGTTTGGCTGCGCACCTTCAACGACACCGACCGGGTAAACGCGGTGTTCATTGCCGAAGGTATCCTGGCTCGGGCTTTTCCCGGCGAAGGCCTGCGCGTGACGATCGGCACGGCAGAGCAGAACGACCGTTTCCTGGTCGCCGCGAGCGCCGCTCTCCCTCCCGCCGCCGTCTAACCACCCTCAACGTTCGGCCGCAGGTTCCCGCGCGCCGTGTCAGCATGAATTCAAAGGAGAATTTTCCAGCATGAAGCACACCACATCGCTATCAGCCCTCGCCCTGGTCGCCGCGGGCGCCCTCGCACTGAGCGGCTGCGCGGCCAGCGAGCCGGCAGCATCCACTGCAGAGGACATGATCACGATCGGCATCAGCCAGATCGTGCAGCACCAGGCACTCGACGACGCCCGCGAGGGCTTCAAGAAGGCCTTTGCCGACGCCGGCTACGTCGAGGGCACCGACATTGAGTTCGACGAGCAGAACGCGCAGGGCGAGCAGGCCACCGCGAGCACCATCGCAGCCAAGTTCGCCGCCGATAAGGTCGACCTCGTGCTCGCCATCGCCACGCCCACCGCGCAGGCCGCCGCTCAGACCATCATCGACATCCCCGTACTGTTCACCGCGGTGACCGAGCCCGAAGAAGCCGGACTGGTCGAAAGCTGGGAGAAGCCGGGCAGCAACATCACCGGAACCAGTGACCTCAACCCGGTCAAGGAGCAGCTCGAACTGATTCAGGAGATTCTGCCTGACGCCAAGTCGGTCGGCGTGATCTACAGCTCGGGCGAGGTCAACTCCGACGTGCAGGTTGAGCTCGCCAAGGAAGCAGCGAAGGACCTCGGCCTGACCATCAAGGAGGCCACTGTCACCAACTCGAGCGAGGTCGCCCAGGCCACCGAGTCGCTCGGCGACGTCGACGCCATCTACATCCCCACCGACAACCGCGTCACCGAGGGCCTTGAAGCCGTCATCCAGTACTCCGAGGCGAACCAGATTCCGCTGTTCGGCGCCGAAAACGGGCAGGTCGAGCGTGGCGCCATCGCGACCTACGGCATCAGCTACACCGACCTCGGCTACCAGACCGGCCAGATGGCCCTCCGCATCCTCGAAGACGGCGAGAACCCGGCGGACATGCCGGTGGAGACCCTCGACACAATCGAATTCATTCTCAACCCGGCCGCTGCCGAGCGCATGGGCGTGACCCTCTCCGAGGAGCTCATTGCCAAGGCCGACCGAATCATCGAATAACAGCCGCTCCTCGACTAAAAGGAATAACCAGATGAACGCGGCTCTCGAACTCGGCCTGCTCTACGGAATCATGGCGTTGGGTGTCTACCTGACCTTTCGAATCCTCAACTTTCCCGACCTCACCGTCGATGGAAGTTTCACGACCGGGGCCGCCGTAGCCGCGTCGCTCATCATCAACGGCGTGCCCGCTCCCCTCGCCACCCTTGCCGGGGCGGCGTCGGGGGCGGTGGCCGGCCTGGTCACCGGCGTGCTGTACACGAAGGGCAAAATCGACGGCCTCCTCGCCGGAATCCTGACCATGATCGCCCTGTGGTCGATCAACCTGCGCATCATGGGCAAATCTAATTTGCCCCTGTTGCGGGAGGATACCCTGATGACCCCGCTACGTGACGCCGGTCTGCTCGGCGGGGCCTGGAGCATCCTGATTTTCGCCGTCGCCGCCCTCGTCATCAAGTTCGCGATCGACTGGTTTCTCAGCACCGACCTCGGCCTGTCGATTCAGGCGACCGGCAACAACGAGCAGATGATCCGCAGCCTCGGCGTCAACACCCACCGCACGACCATCCTCACCCTCGCGATCTCGAACGGACTCGTCGCCCTGTGCGGCGCGCTCATCGCGCAGTACCAGGGCTTCGCCGACGTCAGCATGGGCATCGGCCTCATTCTGGTCGGGCTCGCCTCGGTCATCGTCGGCCAGGCCGTCTTTGGGCGTCGCAACATCTTCCTCGCCTCGCTCGCTGTCATCGGCGGCGCCGTCATCTACCGCCTGGTGATCTTCTTCGCCCTCGGCGCCGGCCTCAACCCGAACGACATGAAGCTCATCTCGGCGCTGCTGGTCGTCGCCGCGCTGCTGCTGCCGCGCTGGGGTTTCCTGAAACGCATCCCCTCGCTGCGTCAGATGCGTTCCGCCGCCGCCGTGAAACCTAACTACGTGAAAGCCAACTAGGAGTCTCATGCTGCTCATCGAGAACATCACCAAGACTTTCTTTCCCGGCACGGTCAACGAACGCGTCGCGCTGAACGACGTGTCGCTGCAGTTGAACACCGGTGATTTCGTCACGGTCATCGGCAGTAACGGTGCCGGCAAATCCACGCTGCTCAATATGATCAGCGGCAAGCTTCCGATCGATTCCGGCGACCTGTCAATCGATGGCAGTTCAGTCAAGCGGATGCCCGACTACGCACGTGCCGCGTACGTCGGCCGCGTCTTCCAGGACCCGATGGCCGGCACAGCGCCCGACCTGAGCATCGAGCAGAACCTGGCGCTCGCGCTTCGCCGTGGCAAGCGTCGCGGGCTGGCCTGGGGCGTCACCCACAAGCGTCGCGAGTTCTTCCGCACCGAGCTGCTCTCGCTGGAGCTCGGCCTCGAAAACCGGCTCAAGGCCCGGGTCGGGCTGCTCTCCGGCGGCCAGCGCCAGGCGCTGTCACTGCTCATGGCGAGCTTCACCCAGCCGCGCATCCTGCTGCTCGACGAGCACACCGCAGCGCTTGACCCCCAGCGGGCCGAACTGGTCACGACGCTCACCGAGAGCATCGTCGCCAAGCACCACCTGACCACCCTCATGGTCACGCACAACATGGAACAGGCGCTTCGCCTCGGCAACCGGCTCATCATGATGCACGAGGGGCAGATCATTCTCGACGTCGACGCCGAGCGCAAGGCCACCATGACCGTGCCCGACCTGCTCGCCGAGTTCGCCAAGATCAAGGGCGCGTCCCTCGACGACCGGGCGTTGCTCGGGTAGTTGGAGACGACGAGAAACGCCGACTCGGCGCTGCGTAGGTGCGCGGGCCGAGTCGGCGGCTTTTGCGGTTCTTGCGGCTTAGCGGGCGAGAAACTCGATCGCGGCCTGCTTGAAAGCGCGGGAGCTCACCGCGTTCATGTGGGTTCGGGCGGGCAGCCAGAGCGTTTCGGAGTCGGCGGCCAGCGCCGCGAGCTCGGCGGTTCCGGTCGCGAGCACGTCGCGGTCGCCCGTGACGAACAGCAGAGGCCGCACAGGAACGGATGCGCCGGGCTCGAAACGTTCCTGCTTAATCGCAGCGACCAGCCGCAACAGCGCGGGGGTGTTAGCACCCGGCGCAAGCTGCATCAGGGTCATCAGCGAGGCGGTCGACTCGTGGGCGATATCCTCGGAGTCGGATAGAAATATTAGAGCCGCATCGAGATCGAAGTCGGCGAGCGGATCCTCGGCGCTCATGCCGCCGAGGACCGCGCGATTGACCAGGTCGGGCCGCTCGGCGGCGAGTTCCCAAACCAGGCGCGACCCGAGGGAATAGCCGACCAGGTCGACTCCGGAGGCTGGATCGCCCGCCTCGCGTGGCCTGGCACCGGCGAGGGCGAGCACCTCGAGAACGGCGGCGCGCATGCGGCTGGGGGCGTAGGCATCCGTTTCGAGCGGTGCGGCGCTCTCGCCGTGGCCGAGCAGGTCGACAGTAAATACACGCCGGCCGGCGGCAGTGAGGTCGCGCAGCCAGCCGGTCGCCTCCCAGTTGAGGGCGGTCGACGAGGCGAAACCGTGCACGAGCAGCACCGGGGCAAGGCCAGCGTCGACGGCGGGTTCGTGCTGCTGCCAACTGGTGAGCATTTTCTAGTCCTCGTCGAGCACGGCCGAGAGGCGCACGCGGCGTTTCGGCGCGGTCTCGGCCGGCACGGTTCCCACGATGCCGGCAGAATCGTCGGCGACCGTGAACGTGATCAGCGGAGTGTCAACGAGCACCACGTCGCCGGGCTCGCCGTGCAGCGTGAGCACGATGCCGGCGATCGGTGACGGCAATTCGACCGACGACTTCGTCGTTTCCACCTCGACGAACGGCTGGTTGCGTTCGACCTGGTCGCCGACCTTGACGAGCCATTCGAGCACGGTCGCTTCGAGCAGTCCCTCACCGAGGTCCGGCAGGGGAAAAGAGATTTCAGCCACGGCGGTACTCCAATACGCGTTGAACTCCGAACAGAATTCGGTCAATGTTGGGAATGTATTCGTCCTCCAGGTCGCCGGACGGGTACGGCACGTCGAAGCCGGTCACCCGCTCGACCGGTGCCCGCAGCGTGTCGAAGCAGCTCTGCGAGACGAGCGCGGCCACCTCGGCGCCGAGGCCAGCGGTGTGCGGCCCCTCGTGCACGACGATGGCGCGACGGGTACGCGAAACGGATGCCGCCAGCCCGGCTTCGTCGATCGGCTTCAGCCAGCGCAGGTCGAGTACCTCGAGTTCGATGCCGTCTTCCGCGGCCAGCTCCGCCACCTGGAGGCAGCGGGAGACCATGGCGCCCCAGGCGATGAGGGTCGCATGCTTGCCCGGGCGGGCAATCACCGAGCCCTCGAGGGCGGAAGTGTCTTCGTCAGCAGCCAGGTCGACCCTGGCCTTGTTCCAGTAGCGCGCCTTCGGTTCCATGAAGATGACCGGGTCGGGCATCGAGGCGGCGTGCTTGAGCAGGTGATAGGCCTGCTGCGGGTTGGCGGGCGACACGACCTTGAGTCCTGGTACGTGCGCGAACAGCGATTCGAGGCTTTCGCCGTGATGTTCGGGGGCGCGAATTCCGCCGAAGCTGGGCACCCGCAGCGTCACCTGCATCGGCAGGGTGCCACGGCTGCGATAGTTCATGCGAGCCAGCTGGGTGATGATCTGATTCACGGCCGGGTAGGCGAAGCCGTCGAACTGCACCTCGGGAATCGGGTGAAAACCCGCCATGGCCAGCCCGATAGCGGTACCGAGAATGCCGGACTCTGCCAGCGGGGTGTCAAAGACCCGGTTTGCGCCGAAGCGCTGCTGCAGGCCGTCTGTCACCCGAAAGACACCGCCGAGCACGCCGACGTCTTCGCCGAAGATGAGGGCGCGGTCGTCGGTGTCGAGAATCTCGCCGAGCGCGCGGTTGATGGCCTGCTGCATGGAGAGCTGCAGGAGCGGCGTCTCCCGCACGAGTTCTAACGTGTCAGACATGCTCGGATTCCTCTCTCCACTGGCGCGCCTGGGCGCCGAGCGTCGGGGTTGATTCTTGAAAAACGAAGTTGAACATTTCGCTTCCGGGGCGGCTTTCGAGGGCCACCACGCCGTCGCGAATCGCGTCGGCCCGCGTTTGGGCATCCGCGTCGGTTTTGTCGAAGAAGGCCGCATCGGCCACGCCCTGCTCGACCAGCACCGAACGAAACCGCCTGAGCGGATCTTCGCCGCCGTCGATTTTCTCGTCATCGAGGGTGCGGTAGCGGCCCGGGTCGTCGCTCGTGGAGTGCGGGCCGCGCCGATAGGTCATGGCCTCGACCACGACCGGGCCGAGTCCGGCGCGGGCGTGGACGACCGCGCGCTGAGTGGCGTCCAGCACGGCGAGCACGTCGTTGCCGTCGATCCGCAGGGCCGGCATGCCGTAGCCAGCAGCGCGAGCGGCGACCGAGCCGCCGGCCACCTGCTGCTCGGTGGGCACCGAAATGGCCCAGCCGTTATTCTGCACGAAGAACACCACCGGCGCCTTCAGAATGGCGGCGAAGTTCATGGCCTCGTGCACGTCACCCTGCGAGCTCGCGCCGTCGCCGAGAAACGCCAGACCAACGCCGAGACCGTCCGGCGAGGCCCCGTTCAAAGTCTGACCGTGCGCCCAGCCGACCGCGTGCAGCACGGATCCGCCGACAACCGCCTGAAATGGCGCGAAGTGGCTGGCGACCGGGTCGTAGAGCCCGCCGTGCCAGATGGCCTTGTGGGTCGACATGTACTCGACCATGTTCAGGCCGAGCGTGTACGCCACGCCCATCTCGCGGTAGGTCGGGAAGACGAAGTCTCGGGTCGTGTCGACGGCGAAGCCAGCGCCGACCTGGGCTGCTTCCTGGCCGAGCATCGGCGCGTAACCCGGAATGAGACCCTGCCGCTGCCAGGCCACGGCCGAGGTATCGAGCTGGCGCACGTTCGCGAGCATTCGGTACAGGTCGCGGAGGCGGGCCGGGCCTGGAGCTGCGGCATCCGCTTGAGAAGGGGGCAGGGTGTCGAGCGTGGCAGCGAGTGCGCGAGGCGCCATGCTGGCTCCTTCCATCGATGGGCGGGTCAGAGTAAAGTTAGTGACTTTGCCCAGCGTTCGCCACAGTGACTAATTGGAGTGCACAATCTGCGAATAATTGTGCGTATTTGAGTTGAATCACCGTACAGTTAGTACATTCATCACCACAGCATTACCGGCACGCGAAAGGTCACCTCATGGACATCGATTCCTTGGATTCCCGCCTCGTCACCCTGTTCTGCGAGCGCCCCAAGCTCTCGGTGCTCGAGGCCTCGCGCCGGCTCAAGGTGGCCAGGGCAACGGTGCAAGCCCGGCTCGACCGGCTGATGAGCCGCGGGGTGATCAAGTCGTGGGCTCCGGCGCTCAACCCGAGCGAGTTCGGGTTTCCGGTCACCGCCTACTGCTCGCTCACCGTGCGGCAGGATGCCGGCCACGCCGTCGTCGTCGCGGCCCTCGCCAAGATTCCGGAGATTCTCGAACTGCACACGGTCTCCGGCGACAGCGACATGCTCGCTCGGGTCGTCGCCCGGTCAAACGCCGACGTGCAGCGGGTGCTCGACCTGATCGTCGCGACGCAGACGGTCGTGCGCTCCTCGAGCGTGATCGTGCTGCAGACCCACATCGAGGCGCAGGCTCTCGCCCTGTTGCAAGCCACCGCCGCTCCCACCAGCGCCTCCGGACCGGCCGATTTTCGTGGCTAATTCAGGAAATTTGGCGACCTCCGGCTCGCGGCGCCCAGACGAGTGCGGCGAAACCATTCCGCCCAGGAGGATCTCCTGAATTAGCCACCGCGCAGCCCCGTGAGACACCAGGTTGAGCGCGGGCGGGCAGCCTCCCGTGAGATAATAAGGGTTGGTCCCTTTTTCTTACGGAGCTCCCACACCTATGGCCCATTCCCTCAGCACGCACGAGATCGCCCGCATCGTCGGCAGCCAGTCGTTCTCGCGCGGTGAACGATACGCCCGCAACGGACACGTCACCGAACAGTCCTGGGCCGCGTCGGGAACACACCTCACCGGTCGCGTCAGCGGCACCAGCCCGCAGCCATACACCGTGCTCGTGTCGTTCACGCTGAATGCCGCCGGCCAGGCCGTTCGAGCCAGCGGTACCTGCACCTGCCCGATGGGGAGCAACTGCAAGCACGTCGCCGCTCTGCTTCTGGCCAGCCGCAGCACGCCCGCCGAGCTGAACGCCGAGCGCACCGCCTCCAACGTGCGGGCCATCGGCGACCGCCGCACCCCCGTCTTCGAATCGACCTTCGTGCCGGCCACCTACCAGCCGCCCGCCCCGGCACCCGTTGTTCCCATTCGCCCGCCGGTCCCCGCCTGGCGCGCCGCCCTCGCTCCTTTGGCCAAGCCGACCGGCGAGGCCTCCATCAGCACGGCCCTCGCGCTGCAATTCGACCTGCTCGACCCCGCTTACAGTCCCAACCGGCGCCCTGGACCCCGTCGCCTCGGCGCCCGCCCCATGGTCATGGGCAAGAAGGGCAAGTGGATTCGGGGCAACCTCACCTGGGACAACCTGTCTTGGACCCCGGGTACCTACAACCGCGGTCACCGCAAGATTCTTAACGCCCTCTACGCCCTCTCGGCCACCGGTCAGCGCTATTACAGCTACACCGACCACTGGCTCTACCTCGACAACTTCGAGAACAAGGCCCTCTGGGACCTTCTGCACGAAGCCCGGTTGAGCGGTTTGCCCATGGTCTGCGCGACGGATGCCCAGAATCCCGTTCTGCTCTCCCCGACGCCGGCGGCGCTCGAGATCGACATTCGCCGCGACGCCGAGGGGCTGCTGTTGACCCCACTGCTCGTACTGAACGAGCAACTGCATCGCGGTGCCGAATTCGGGTTTATCGGGGACCCTGCGCACGGTTCGTACACCTTCATGAGCCCGGCCGACCCGCTCGCGACCGGCAAGCAGCTCACTCTCGCCCCGTTGAATGCGCAGGTCAGCTCCGAGATTCGGGCCCTCGCGGTCACCGGCGGCTTCGACATCCCGGCCGACGATGAGGCCGCGTTCCTCACCGACTACTACCCATTTCTCCAGCAAAAACTGAGCCTGACCAGCCACGACGCCTCATTTGAGCTGCCCAAGACAGCCCGTCCGCAGCTCGCACTCACCATCACCCACCAAACGGATGCCCGCATCACCCTCGCCTGGGAGTGGCAGTACGTCGCGCCCACCGACACAGCCAAGCCCGCCGCGGCAACCACTGCTGCGACCGGCGGCTTGGGCGGCGCTACTGCGACCGGCCCGGCGGAGGCATCCTCTTTTGTTGCCGCTGCCGACCACGCCGACACCACGACTGCCGCGGTTGCCATTGAAGCCGTGCTGTACCGCCACCCCCTGCGCCCCACGCCGGGCGACACCCGCTTTCGCGATGCGACCCGCGAGAGCAACATCCTGCATGATGTCGAACGCACGATTGCGTCGTTCGTCGCCCTCTGGCAGCCCGCCACCCCGATCAGCCAGGCGCGATTGCTCGAGCACTCCGAGCTGCGCGGTGCCGTCATGATCAGCTTTCTCGGTGAGACCGTGCCGAAGCTCGAAGCGGCCGGCATCGTCGTGCAGGTCTCGGCCGACGCCCCGAGCTACCGCGAAGCCGACGAAGCGCCCGTGATCAGCCTCGCCACCTCCGAAAGTACCGATACCCGTGACTGGTTCGACCTCGCCGTCACCGTGACGATCGAGGGCGAAGACATTCCCTTCGACGACCTCTTTCGCGCGCTGGCCACCGACCAGGACCTGATGATCCTCGACAGCGGCACCTATTTCAGCCTCGACCGGCCCGAGCTGCAGCAGCTCCGACGCCTGATCGAAGAGGCGCGCGGTCTGCAAGAGAGCAACGCCGGTACGCTCGGCCTCAGCCGTTTTCAGGCCGACCTCTGGGACGAACTGCAGCTGCTCGGTGTCGTCGCCGAACAGGCCGCCACCTGGCGCAGCGCTGTCGAGGGATTGTCTGAGGCCGCACCGATCGCCGAACGTGCGCTTCCGCCGGCCGTGCACGCCACCCTGCGCGCCTACCAGCAGACCGGGTTCGACTGGCTCAGTTTTCTCTACGACCACCAGCTCGGCGGCGTGCTCGCCGACGACATGGGGCTCGGAAAGACCTTGCAGGCCATCGCCCTCATCGCCCACGCTCGCGACACGCAGCGCGCCTCGGAAGGCACCGCCCGCAAGCCGTTCCTCGTCGTCGCCCCGACAAGCGTCGTGTCGAACTGGGCCGCCGAGTGCGCCAGATTCGCGCCCGACCTCGCCACGGTCGCCATCACGCAGACCGCTGGTAAGCGCGGCTCCAACCTGCAAGACGAAATGGGCCAAGCGGATGTCGTGATCACCTCCTACACGCTCTTCCGCCTCGATTTCGAGGAGTACAACGCCCAGGACTGGGCCGGTTTGCTGCTCGACGAAGCCCAGTTCGTGAAGAACCACCAGAGCAAGGCGCACGTCTGCGCGCGCCGCCTGCGCACCCCGTTCAAGCTGGCCATCACCGGCACCCCGATGGAAAACAACCTGATGGAACTGTGGTCGCTGCTGTCCATCACTGCGCCCGGCCTGTTCCCGAGCCCCAGCCGCTTCGCCGACTACTACCGCAAACCCATTGAAACGGATGCCGACGCCGACCGGCTTGCGCAGCTGCGCCGCCGCATCCGCCCATTCATGCTGCGGCGCACCAAGGCCGAGGTAGCCAGCGATCTGCCCGAGAAGCAGGAACAGGTGCTCGAACTCGACCTGCACCCGCGGCACCGCAAGGTCTACGACATGCACCTCGCCCGCGAGCGCCAAAAGGTACTCGGCCTGATCGAGGACATGAACGCGAACCGGTTCGAGATCTTTCGCTCGCTCACCATGCTGCGCCAGCTCAGCCTCGACGCAAGCCTGTACGACGCGAAGTATGACGCGATCCCGTCGACCAAACTCGATGCCCTTCTCGAACTGCTGGAGGACACCGTCGCTGAGGGCCACCGCACGCTCATCTTCAGCCAGTTCACCCAGTACCTCGGCAAGGCGCGCGACCGACTCGACGCCGCTGGCATCAGCTACTCCTATCTCGACGGCAAGACCCGCAACCGGGCCAAGGCCATCAGCGACTTCAAAGAGGGCACCAGCTCGGTCTTCCTGATCAGCCTCAAGGCCGGCGGATTCGGCCTCAACCTCACCGAGGCCGACTACGTTATTCTGCTCGACCCGTGGTGGAACCCGGCGACCGAGGCCCAGGCCGTCGACCGAGTGCACCGCATCGGCCAGACCAAGAACGTCATGGTCTACCGCCTCGTCTCCAAAGACACCATCGAGGAGAAGGTCATGGCCCTCAAGGCCACCAAGGCACGCCTGTTCGAGAGTGTCATGACCGACGGCGCCCCGGCCGGCACCGCCCTGACGGCCGCCGACATCCGCGAGCTCCTGGCCTGACTCGCCCTGCCCGCCTTCCCGGCGCACCTATATGGACGGGGCCCGGGCCCTGGGCCCAGTTTATAAACTGGGCCCAGGGCCGCAAGGTGGGCCGGCAACCGCCGAACGCCCCGCTGGCGTATACAGGCTGAGCAGCCAGAGCTGACACCCAGCGTTCACCCAGCACCCCTAGACTGCACGCGACGGCCCCACCTCGCACCCTGCAGAAACGGTCCTATGTCCAACATCTTCGATCGGATCGACGCCCGACTCGCGACGACGCTCACCCCGAGCCGCCGCCTGATGCTGCAGCGGCCGCGCACCCTCGTGCTCGGTTTTCTCGGTCTCCACACGGTCTTCCTGTTCGCCCTGCTGCCGACCATCCTCACCGGCAGGGTTCTGGGAGACCTGCCGCTGTACCGTACCTGGGCTGAACTCGGCCTGGAGCACGGCGTGTGGCAGGGTATCGACACCGAGTGGGTGTACCCGATCGGCGCCATGCTGCCGATCGCCTTCGCGGGCATCGCCGGCCCCCTGCTCTACCAACTGCTCTGGTTTCTGATGACGGTCGCGTTGAACGCCATCGCGGTCGGGGCGCTCACCGACTGGGGACGCCGCCGTAGCGGCTTCAAATCGGCCTGGTACTGGCTGTTCGCGTCGTTTCTGCTGAGTCCGGTGGGATTGCTGCGGCTGGAAGGAATCACGGCGCCACTGGTCATCGTCTCTCTCCTGCTGCTCGCGAAACGGCCGGTTGTCGCCGCAGCCGTGCTGACCCTCGCCACCTGGATCAAGGTCTGGCCGGCCGCCGTCGTGCTCGCGGTGGTCACCGTCTCGCCCCGCCGTCGCACGGTGGTCCTCACCGGCGCGGCCGTGTCGGCGGGGGTGGCGACATCCGTTTGGCTTCTGGGTGGCTGGCAATTTCTCACCGGATTCGTCACCGAACAGTCCGACCGTGCCCTGCAACTGGAAGCGCCCATCACGACTCCGTGGGTGTGGCTGGCCACACTTGGCCACCACGGCACGGTCATCTACGAGAATTTCGCCATCGCCACCCGCGAGGTGAGTGGTCCAGGCACCACCCTCGTCGCCTCACTGATGACGCCGGTCATGTTCGGTACCATCGCGGCGATATTCGTACTGATGATCATTGCTCAGCACCGCCGAGCGGATGCCGCCCAGCTGTTGCTGGTCGGCGCCCTCGCCCTGGTCAGCGCCTTCATCGTCTTCAACAAAGTGGGGTCACCGCAGTACATGCTGTGGCTGGTGCCGGTGGTTGCGGTCGGTGTGGGCACAAGCTGGGCCGAGTGGCGCGTGCCCGCCGTGCTGATGCTGGCTATCTCGGGACTGACAACACTGATCTTCCCGATCTTTTACCTGCCGCTCATCGACGGCGACCTGTTCTCACTGCTGCTGCTCACCGCTCGCAACGCTCTACTGGTCGTACTGTTCGGCTGGTCGGTCAAGCATCTGGCGCGACTGGCCTGGGCTGCGCCGGGTCGAGAGATCTTGGCCCGTCGCACACTCCCAGTCGGCCAAGGCAGAATAGACGGGTGACCACGACGACGACCTTCGCCCTCATCCGCCACGGCCAGACCGATTGGAACGCCGCCGCGCGAATCCAGGGCGCCACCGACATTCCGCTCAACGACGTGGGGCGCGGCCAGGCAGCGGATGCCGTCGCCCCCCTGAAACGCTATGACTGGGACTTCATCGTCTCGTCGCCGTTGTCACGTGCGGCCGAAACCGCCGACCTCATCGGCGAACAACTCGGACTCGACGAGGCCCGGCGCATTCCGGGTCTGATCGAGCGCGACTACGGGCCAGCCGAGGGGCTCAGCGCCGGCTCTGAACTCGACGCACTGCGTTTCCCCGGCGGATTCCGCGGCGCCGAGACCGAGGAAGCTGTCGCTGCTCGGGGTATCGACGCCCTGCGCGAGCTGGCCCGCGAGCACCCTGGAGCCCGCATCATCGTCGTCGCGCACGGCACGCTCATTCGTTTAAGCCTCGCGCAGGCTCTCGATGCGCGCATCGAGAGCATCAGCAACGCCTCGCTCAACCTCGTGCACCATCACCACGCGCACGGCGACGACACTATCGTCTGGCAGCTCGACGTGTTGAACGGTGAGCCGCTCGTGCACGCCTGACCTGGTCAATCCCCTAGCGGCCGGTCGACACCGTTACGGTGAACTTGGTGTTGCGGCCAACCTGGCGGGTCGAACCGACGATGCGGGTGAGCATCGGGCGGTAACCGAGGTGCGTGTTCCACACTGTCCACAGCTCGCCGCCGGGCGCGAGCACCCGGGCCGCGTCGTTGAAGAGCTTCTCGGCGAGGCCGGCGTGCACCGACGCTCCGATGTGGAACGGCGGGTTGAGCAGAATCAGGTCGGCGGAGTCATCCGCTTGGCCGGACAGGCCGTCGGCGCGCACCACGGTGACCCGATCGGCGAGCGCGTTGGCATCGACGGTTGCGCGAGCGGATGCGACGGCCACGGCCGACTGATCCGTCGCCAGCACTCGCAACAGCGGTCGCTGCGCGGCCAGTGCCGCGGCGAGCACACCGGTACCGCAGCCGAGGTCGATGGCACGTTCGGCGTCGGGCTTCATGCGGTCGAGCACCTCGAGCAGCGCCCGGGTGCCGATGTCGATGCTGGTTCCGGCAAAAACGCCGCCGTGGCCTCGTACGGTCAGGTCGAAGTCGTCGTGCTTCTCACTGTGCGGCCAGTCGGTCGTTGACGTGGTCAGGGGCGACGAGGCAATCAGCACGCGGGACTTCTGGCGGGCCGGGCGCACGTTGAGGGCGCCGAAGTGGCGGCGCAGCACCTCGTTCATGCTCACGGTCATGTGCTTGATGCGGCCGCCGGCGAAGACGATCACATCGGGCGCGGCGTACTTCGCGATGGCGCCGGCGATCTCGTCCAGCGCATCGAGGCTTTTTGGCAGCTGCAGCAGCACGACGTGGGCGTCCTTCAGCAGTTCTTCGCCGAGGGGAAGGGAGCGGTAGGCATCCGTCAGGTTGACGCCGGAGGCGTTGCTGTCGAGCGCGTATTCGCCCGAGAGCGCGTCCTGGTAGACGCGAATGCCGCGCGCGTTGTGCAGCGCTGCGGCACCGAGGGTGAGGGCGCCGTAGCGGTCCTCGAGCACGACGACTCCGCCGGAACGGTAGGCGGCGAGCGCGCCGGCAGCTTCATCGAGAATGAGCCGGTCGCTGGCATCGACGGCGAAGAGGTTCTCGGCCTCGATGTCGGGCCTGCGGCGCAGTCGGTCGAAATCGAATTCGTTCACGTTGCCTACTGTGCCTTTCAACGGCGTAAACGTGTTGGCGTTCCGCGGCGCGGACTGGTCGTGCGTGCCCGATTCGGACATGGTTCCCCCTGAAAGTGGTGCTGGTGCAACCAGTTCGTGCTGTGAAACAAAAACGTGGAGCTGACTATGGTCTGGGCTGCCGCCAGATGACAATCTGGTTGCTGCGCCTGGTGCGAGTGCCCGCCTTCATTGAAATGACGTCGCCGGCCGAGCCAGCCGCAAAAACGCGGCGGCCCGGACGGTTCAGTAGTTCATCGGCGAGCGTCGATTCCAACTCGCGCACACGGTTTTCGAGACCGCGCACGTGATCCTCGAGTTCGAGGATACGACGGATGCCTTCTAAACTCACACCCTCCGAGCCCAGTTCCGCAATTTCACGGAGCTTTGCCACGTCGAGCATCGAGTACCGGCGACTCTTGCCGGGGGTGCGTTCCGGGCTGACGAGGCCCAGGCGATCGTATTGGCGCAGGGTTTGCGGGTGCATTCCCGCAAGCTCAGCGGCCGTGGAAATCACGAAAACCCGGGTGGTCTCGTCCATGATCAGCCCTTCGCCCGCGCGATCAATTCATCGCGCGGGTTTTCCTTGGGCAGCGCTTCGGCGAACGCGGCAAGTTTCTCTTCCGCATCCTTCGAGAGGTGCGAGGGAACCGCGACCTGCACAACAGCAAGCAAGTCGCCCGTGCCCTTGGCCGTGGTGACGCCGCGGCCCTTGACCCGCAGCACGCGGCCACCGGGAGTGCCAGGGGCAACGCGCAGCTTGACCGGGCTGCCACCGAGCGTTGGCACCTCGATCGTCGCGCCGAGGCTGGCCTCGACGAAAGTCACCGGCACGGTCACGCGCAAGTTGAGGCCATCACGTTCGAACACCGGATGCTTGCGCACGGTGATTGTGAGCACGATATCGCCGGTCTCGCCGCCATCGGGGCTGGGCTGGCCCTTGCCGCGCAGGCGAATCTTCTGCCCGTCGGCGACACCGGCCGGAACCTTGACCTTGATCGGTCGACCATCCTGCGTTTGCAGGCTGATCTGGTCGCCCTGCGTCGCCGTGATGAAGTCGATGGTCGTCGAAGCGATCACGTCTCGGCCGCGGGTGGGCGCGCCCGACCCGCGGTAGCCGCCGGTGGGGTTGCCGAAGCCGCCACCACCGCCACCACCGCGCCCGAACATACCTCCGAGGATATCGTCGAAGCCGCCCTGCTCGAAGGTGTAGCTCTGCTGACGGCTTCCGCCGCCGAACATGCCGCCGAAGGCGTCCTCGAACCCGCCGCTCTGGGCCCGGCCGCCGGGCGCGGCGAACCGCGCCCCGCTGCCCATGGCCCGAACGGCGTCATATTCCTTGCGCTGGGCTGGGTCATTCAATACCGAGTGCGCCTCGCTGAGCTCCTTGAACTTCGCCTCAGCGGTGGGGTTCCCCGGGTTGGAATCCGGGTGGTACTTGCGAGCCAGCTTGCGGTACGCCTTCTTCAACTCGGCCGGCGTGACATCTTTCGATACCCCGAGAACCTTGTAGAAGTCTTTGTCGAACCAGTCCTGGCTAGCCATCGCTCGGTACCTGAACGACGACCTTGGCCGCGCGCAGCAGCGTGGAGCCGAGGTAGTACCCCGTCTCCGCGACGTCGCCCACGGTTTCGGTGTCGACGGCGGCGCTGGGCTGCTGGAAGATCGCCTCGTGCATGGTCGGGTCGAACGGTTCGCCGACCGTACCAAACGAGGTCAGTCCGAGACGCTCAACGCTCGCCCGCAGCTTGGCCGCGATCGTGGCGAAGGCGGAGTCGGGCACGAGATCGCCGTGCTTTTCAGCACGGTAGATGTCGTCGAGTACTGGAATCAGCACCTTGACGATATCCCCGGTCACGCGCTCTTTCTCGATGGCACGGTTGGCTTCGGTGCGCCGACGGTAGTTGGCGTACTCGGCCGTGACTCGCTTGAGGTCGGCGAGGTGTTCGCTCGTCGGCTCAGCAACTTCGCGCTCCGCCGCGTCCAGAATGTCCTGAACGGTCAGTTCGTCTTCTTCGATGCCATCGGCCGAAGCCGCCGCATCGCCGTCAGCAGCGGATGCCGATTCTTCCGGCAGTCCCGCACCCGCCGCGGCGGTGCCGTCATCGGGCACCCCCGCAGCGTCGTTGTCTGGATGTTTCTTGTCAGCCATAGTTGCGGCCTACTTCTTCTTCTCGTCTTCGTCGTCGTCCACAACCTCGGCGTCGACAACGTCTTCGTCTTTGTTCTCGTCGGCGCCGGTCTCGTCGGTGCCGGCTTCGTCAGAGCCGGCTGCGGCATCCGCTTGGCTGGACTTGTAGATGGCCTCGCCGAGCTTGCCCTGGCTTTCGTTGAGCTTGTCGAACGCGGTCTTCACCGCGTCCTCGTCGTCGCCGGCGAGAGCAGACTTGAGGGCGTCGACGTCAGCCTGCACCTCATTCTTCACGTCTTCGGGCAGCTTGTCGACGTTGTCCTTGATCAGCTTCTCGATCGAGTAGGCGAGCTGCTCGGCCGTGTTGCGGGTCTCGGCGACTTCGCGCAGGCGCTTGTCTTCTGCGGCGTGCTCTTCACCCTCGCGCACCATGCGCTCGATATCTTCCTTCGCGAGCGAGGAACCGCCCGTGATGGTCATCGACTGCTCGGTACCGGTGCCCTTGTCCTTGGCGGACACGTGCACGATGCCGTTGGCGTCAATGTCGAAGGTGACCTCGACCTGCGGAATACCGCGCGGCGCCGGAGCGATGCCGGTGAGCTCGAAGGTTCCGAGGTTCTTGTTGTCGCGGGTGAACTCGCGCTCGCCCTGGAACACCTGAATCGCAACGGACGGCTGGTTGTCGTCGGCCGTGGTGAAGGTTTCGCTGCGCTTGGTCGGGATGGCCGTGTTGCGCTCGATCAGGCGCGTCATGATGCCGCCCTTGGTCTCGATGCCGAGGCTCAGCGGGGTGACGTCGATGAGCAGAACGTCCTTACGCTCGCCCTTCAGCACGCCGGCCTGGAGCGCGGCGCCGACAGCGACGACCTCGTCCGGGTTGACGCCCTTGTTCGGGTCCTTGCCGCCGGTCTCGCTCTTGACGAGCTCATACACGGCGGGCATGCGGGTAGAACCACCGACGAGAACGACGTGGGCGATGTCGCCGACCTTGACGCCGGCCTCACGGATGACGTCCTGGAAGGGCTTCTTGGTGCGGTCGAGCAGGTCTTCGGTCATCTTCTCGAACTGGGCGCGGGTGAGCGTCTCGTCGAGGTTGGCCGGACCATTTTCGGTCAGCGACAGGTAGGGCAGCTGGATGCTCGTCGACATGCTCGAAGAGAGTTCCTTCTTGGCCTGCTCGGCAGCTTCCTTGAGGCGCTGCTTGGCGATCTTGTCCTTCGACACGTCAACGCCGGTGGTCTCCTTGAAACGCTTGATCAGGTGATCAACGATGCGCTGGTCCCAGTCGTCACCGCCCAGGCGGTTGTCACCAGCGGTCGAGCGCACCTGAATCGTCGAGAAGTCGTCGTCCTTGCCCACCTCGAGCAGCGACACGTCGAACGTTCCGCCTCCGAGGTCGAAGACCAGGATGAGCTCGTCTTCCTTGCCCTTGTCGAGGCCGTAAGCCAGCGCGGCGGCGGTGGGCTCGTTGATGATGCGCAGCACGTTGAGTCCGGCGATCTCGCCGGCCTCCTTGGTGGCCTGACGCTCGGCGTCGTTGAAGTACGCGGGCACGGTCACGACGGCGTCGGTGACCTTCTCGCCCAGGTACTGCTCGGCGTCACGCTTGAGCTTGGCGAGAATACGCGCCGAAATCTCCTGCGGGGTGTACTTCTTGTCGTCGATGCCGACGGTCCAGCCGGTTCCCATGTGGCGCTTGACGCTGGAGATGGTGCGGTCGACGTTGGTGACGTTCTGGCGCTTGGCGGTTTCTCCGACGAGAACCTCGCCGTCCTTGGTGAACGCGACCACCGAGGGGGTGGTGCGCAAGCCTTCAGCGTTGGCGATGACGGTGGGTTCTCCACCTTCGAGCACGGCCACCACAGAGTTGGTGGTTCCGAGGTCAATACCTACTGCACGAGCCATGTGGGTTGTTCTCCTTCAATCATGTGCGAAACGAACTACAAAGTAATCTCAAGACTTGAGCCTCGATGACTCAAGTCTCCCAGACCGGCTTGGCCACTGTCAATTCTGGCGGCTGAAAGTTGAGTGTGAGTGACTCAACTTTAGAAGAGCGGATGCTGCCGCCTCAGCAGCGAGACTGCCAAACCCACCTGTTTACCCCGGGGCAGTAGATTGTGCACATGACCGAGACTGTCGCCGTAGACGCTGGTGCCGCTCCAACGCGCGGGCGGGTGGTGGCCTGGGCGTTCTGGGACTGGGGCTCGGCAGCGTTCAACGCCGTCGTCACGACCTTCGTCTTTACGGTCTACATAACAGGCTCATCCTTCGGCGACGAAGACGTCATCTCGGCCCAGCTCGGTTGGGCGCTGGCGATTGCCGGCCTCGTGATCGCCGCGCTGGCCCCAATCACAGGGCAACGCTCCGATACCTCCGGCCGCCGCAAGTTCTGGCTCGGCGTCAACACCTTCATCGTCGTTGCAATGACCGCAGCCATGTTCTTCGTGCAGGCGAGCCCGAGCTACCTCCTATTGGGCCTGTTCCTGGTCGCCGCCGGCAACGTCTTCTTCGAATTCGCCGCGGTCAACTACAACGCCATGCTGGCCCAGGTATCAACGCCGCGCACGATCGGCAAGGTGAGCGGGTTCGGCTGGGGCATGGGCTACCTCGGCGGCATCGTGCTGCTGCTCATCGTTTACTTCGGCTTTATTCAGCCCGAGGTCGGCCTGTTCGGAGTGACGGGCGACAACGGCTTGGCTGTGCGTGTGTCCATGTTGCTCGCGGCCGCCTGGTTCGGCCTGTCCGCACTCCCCGTGCTGTTGCGGGTGCCGGAGTATCGGGCGCCTCAGGCTGCACGCCGCGAAAGAGTCAGCTTCTTTCGAAGTTATATTGTGCTCGGCCACGACATTGCCCGGTTGTGGAAGACCAGCCGCCAGACGGTGTACTTCCTCATCGCGAGCGCGGTGTTCCGCGACGGCCTGGCCGGCGTCTTCACCTTTGGAGGAGTACTCGCGGCATCCGTTTTCGGATTCTCCCCCGGCGAGGTCATCATCTTCGCCATCGCGGCGAACGTGGTGGCCGGTATTGCCACCATGAGCGTCGGCGCGCTCGACGACCGCCTCGGTGCGAAGCCCGTGATCGTGACCGCTCTGGTCGGGCTGCTGGTGAGCGGGCTCCTGGTGTTCTTTCTGCACGACGGTGGGCAGATCGTGTTCTGGACCGCAGGGCTGGCACTGTGCTTGTTCGTCGGTCCGGCCCAGTCGGCCAGCCGCACCTTTCTCGCCCGTCTCATCCCGGTGGGCCGCGAGGGCGAGGTCTTCGGGCTCTATGCCACGACTGGTCGGGCCGTGAGCTTTCTCGCCCCGGCTGCCTTCGCGCTGGCGGTGACCATCTTCGGCGAGACCTACTGGGGCATTCTCGGCATCATGCTCGTGCTGCTGCTCGGACTGCTGCTGCTCATTCCCGTCTCGGCCAAACAGCAGCAGATTCGGTAGCTGGGCGCCAACAGGCGTTTGCCTGAGCATCCGCTGAAATGAGGCTGTTCCCTCGCTTGGAGGCCAGAAGCCGGTCAGACTGAAGCGCATGACACTTACCCAGCTCCAGAAGGCCGAACTCTTGCTCTCGCTGCACGTGCCCGGCGAGCCACTCATCGTGACCAACGTGTGGGATGCCATCACCGCCAAGATCGTGGCCGACGCCCCCGGCGTCAAGGCCCTCGCCACCGCGAGCCACTCCATCTCGAATGTGCGCGGCCTGCCAGACGGCGAAGGCCTCTCGCTCGATGAAGCCATCATTGCCGCCACGATCATCGCCAGCGCGGTGGATCTGCCGGTCTCGGCCGACTTCGAAAAGGGGTATGCACCGGATGCCGCGGGCGTGACCCGCAACGTGCGTCGCCTCATCGAGGAATCCGGCATCGTCGGCATCAATATCGAGGACTCGGTCGGCGCCCCGAAAGCGCCCCAGTTCGACATCGAGACCGCCGCCGCCCGCGTGGCCGCAACTCGCGCCGGCGCCGACCAGAGCGGCATTCCGCTCGTCATCAACGCCCGCGTCGACACTCTGGCCGGCGGCGGCGACTGGGACGAAGCCGTCGCCCGTGCCAACGCCTACCTCGGCGCCGGCGCTGACGTCATCTTCTTCCTCGGCCTGACCGACGAGGATAAGGTGGCCCGCGCGATCGAGCAGGTCAACGGCAAGATCTCGGTGATCGGCGCCCCCGGACTCGTGCCGCTGAAGCGCCTCGCCGAGCTCGGCATCAGCCGAGTCAGCTTCGGCCCCGGCACTCTAGGACTAACCCTCGCGGCCCTGCAGGCCGCGGCCGCGAACCTCACCGCACTGGGCGAGTACCCCGCCGACCTCGGGTTCAAGTTCGCCCTGTAAGCCGCCCGCGCATCGAGGCCATCAGCATCCGCTTCTCAGCGGACGCGGGTGGCCTCGTTGTGCTCGATCAGTTGCCAGGTCGCGCCCTCGTCGGCGGAGACCCAGCCCTCCCACTTGTAGCTGTTCGGGGTGATGGCGGTGAAATTCCAGCGGATCGGGCGGCCGTCGGTTCGGGTGCCCTCCTGCCGCACGCCGTGGCGGTACGGGGTGGCTATGAGCTGGCAGTACTCGCCGAGAGCCGGCGCGAAATAGCTCACGCGCCAGGCGCCGGCCAGGGAATCGTAGACGCGCACGGTGGTGGCGACGGTTTCAAACCCAGACGGATGCGTCGTGCTCGCGACCACCTCGATGTCCTGCACGGCGCGGCCGTCGAGAATGAACTCGACCATCCAGACAAAGTCGCGTTCAATCCACTCGCCGGTGGCCTCGTCGAGGCGGGTGCCCTTGGCTGCCCAGGAGCCGACCATCTGGCCGAAGCGATGCATGCGCCCGGGGTATTCCGGGGTTGGGCCGGCAGCGATGAGCGCCTCGTCGAATCGGGTGGGCATGGAGGTCATACCCAGATTTTACCCGAACCGAGGTTACGTTCGACGTATTACGTTTGCGGAGCTCGCGGGCATCCGCTTACCCCCAAATGGGCGCGTCAGCGGGAGATGGCGGTGCGGTGAAAGTTTTGGAACGATCTCGACGCCGTCGGGCCACGCTGGCCCTGGTAGCGGGAGCCGTATTCGCTCGAGCCGTACGGCTTCTCGGCTGGGGAGCTGAGCTGAAAGAAGCACAGCTGGCCGATCTTCATTCCGGGCCAGAGCTTGATCGGCAGGGTCGCGACATTGCTGAGCTCGAGCGTGACGTGGCCAGAGAAGCCGGGGTCGATGAACCCGGCCGTGGAGTGCGTCAGGAGGCCGAGGCGGCCGAGTGAGCTCTTACCCTCGAGCCGAGCAGCAACGTTGTCGGGCAAAGTGACCTGCTCGTAAGTGGCGCCGAGCACGAATTCGCCCGGGTGCAGAATGAACGGCTCGTCGGGCTTGGTTTCGATGAGGTGGGTCAGCTCTGGCTGGTCTTCGGCCGGATCGATGTAGGCGTACTTGTGGTTGTCGAACAGCCGAAACAGGCGGTCGAGGCGCACATCGATGCTTGAGGGTTGGATCATCGCCGGGTCGAGCGGCTCCAAACCGATTCGTCCAGCATTGAGTTCGGCCTTGATATCGCGATCGGAGAGCAGCACGGTGCCAGCCTAGCGGCGCGGGGTTGATATGCTGGCACGGTTCCGATTGTTGTTCATCCACGGTCGGGCGCGCGGATGTAGTTCAATGGTAGAACTTCAGCTTCCCAAGCTGATAGCGCGGGTTCGATTCCCGTCATCCGCTCCCTGCAAGCCCGGTCGCGTTCTCACTGGACAACTTCGCGCGGTGTTGCCGGTCTCCGACCCCACAAAGTTGTCTAGTCAGCTCATTTCTCCCGTCTCCGGCACCGGCAAAGCGCCCATGGCCTCAATCCCCGCGCCGATTTGGGCGCCGTCGGTCGCGTCGATCAGGGGCGCCTGCCAGCCGCCGAAAGCGAAGCCACCGGCGGTGTCTTCGTCGGGGCCACCGGGAGCCTCGCGACTCCGTCGAGCGTGGTGAACAGGTCAATGTGGATGCGGCCGGCCATGACGGTCTCCTTGCAACGGAACGTGCCGACATGCTGGCCGTCCACGATCGCGCTGTCAAGGAGCCAGAGCGAGCCGGGTCACCGTGCTCGCCCGAAATCCACAAGCGGGGCAGGGGCGTTCGAGCACCCAGGTCCAGTCAGACGTGTCAGGAACAATAGGCATGGCGTCATGCTAGCGACCAAGCGGCGTGGGGCTCCGGGCGAACTGTCATGGTGCGCCCGATACCGTGGAGACAGGATAGGGAGACAGATGACGGTACTCATTGCTGGATGCGGCGACCTCGGCACCGAGGTGGGCCTGCGGTTCGCCCAACTGGGGCACCGGGTGGTGGGACTGCGGCGCAACGCAAGCGTACTGCCCGCCGAAATTGACGGGCAATCTGTTGACCTCAGCATCACAAAACCCGTTATTCCGGCAGACACCGAGTTCGTCGTCATCGCCATCTCCGCTGGCAGCCCCACCGTCACGGCTTACCGTGCCGCCTACCTCGACGGCCTGCGTAACCTGCTGGATGCGATCGATGACGCGCAGGTCACGCCGCGACGCGTGCTGCTGGTGTCATCGACCGCCGTCTTTGACGTCAACGACGGCAGCCGGGTCGACGAGCAGACCCCCGCCAACCCGAAACCCGGCACCGATTCCATCGTGCTTGACGCCGAGCGGATGCTCCACCAGCGCCTGCCCGCCGCCACGGTACTGCGCCTGGCCGGTATCTACGGCCCCGGCCGGGAACGGCTGATCAAGCAGGTACAAAACGGTGCCGGGCTTTCCGCCCAGTCGCGCCACACCAACCGCATACACCGGGACGATGCGGCCGCCGCGATCGTTCATCTGCTTCTTCGCACTGAGCTCCCGGCTCCGCTCTACCTCGGCGTCGACAACGCGCCGGTGCCGGCCAACGAGGTGCTGACCTTTCTAGCGGCCGAGCTCGGCCTGCCCGCGCCAACCGTCGATGAGTCAAACGAGCCGACCTCGAACCGCGAAAGCCAGCGCGGCGGCGACAAGCGACTCAGCAACCAACTCTTACGTCAAACCGGGTTTACATTCAGCTATCCATCGTACCGAGAGGGCTACCGAGCGCTTCTCTCCGGGCGAGGCACGCGGCACCGCTAGGCCCGCTCCTGCCGAAATACCTACGTTGTTGGTCCGGCCGGGCCGTCCTCGGAGCCCGATGCGATGATGACTGCCATCGAAGTCAACAGCAACCCGAGCCGAGTCTGGTCTTCCGGCGTCACGTTGCGGGCGGCGTGAGCGAACAGCACTTGAAATTCGTTTTGAAATTTCGCCGCAGTTGCTTGCGCCGCCGGGGTCAGCTCCAGTAGGAGGCTGCGTCGGTCGTGGGGGTGCGGCACGCGGGTGAGCATATCTAGGGCCACGAGATGACTGGAGATCGCAGTTACGGCGCCCGTTGTCATCTCCAGGGACTCAGCGAGCATCTTGGGGGTGATTCTTCCAGCCTCGGCTACCCGGGACAGGGCACGCAATTCACTGCTGGACACGCCGATCTCGGCCGCGACCTGACTGCGGTTGTGGTCCATAGCGCGAAGGAAAGCGAGAGCCGGTACCGACAGGCCCTCCTGGGTGCGTGCCAAGTTGATTGCTTCATCCATGCGTTCCTGACCTCTGGTCGTTACTAATTCCCCGCACTGCAGGTCCGTGTCGTTGCCCGTATCAGGGCTTTCCGTTCCGCCAGTGTATCGGAGCGATCAATTCCTAAAGCTTCTCACCATTTAAATAGTTAAATGTTTGAGTTACTTGCCGTATATTTGACAATTCGGTGAGTCCATTAACCCCGCCTGGCGTCGCAGACCTGTGCGCCCATGAGCTCACCACAATGAAATGGACCAGGAAATGCAGAGCTACCGGTTGACGATCAATGATGACTGGTTTTACCTGTCGAACGAGTACAACATCGCAGATTTGAAGGCAACCCTGGCCTCCGCCGTGCATAGCGGCGGTGGCTTCGTGGACATCGTCAGCTCCGTGCAAGCGCAGGTGTCCCTGCTGATCACTGCTTGTTCGGTGGTGAAACTTGAGACCATTGCCGCAGAAGACCTGCCCGACGCCGACTTAGGGTCATCGATCGTCGGACCGACTTATATCGATGAAGACTATTGGCTCGACTGAGCGTTTCACGACGGCACACACAGAATTCGCTGACCTGCAGCCACTGTTCGGGATTAACGTCAAATCGGCGATTTTGCGCCATTGACGAGAAGCAGGCACCTGAGTACATTCACGCGAACGGCGCACCTGCATTGCGCCCGCACACTCACTGACAGCACGACTGACTGAAAGGTAGTCTCATGAGTTTCCTTGGATTCCTCCTGCTCGGCCTCATCGCCGGCGCCATCGCGAAGGCAATCCTGCCCGGTCGCCAGGGCGGAGGCTGGTTCATCACCCTGTTACTCGGCGTGGTCGGCGCATTCCTGGGCGGCTGGCTCGGCGGACTCCTGTTCAACGTGAACCTGGGCGATTTCTTCTCCCTGACCACGTGGATTCTCGCCATCGTAGGATCGCTCATTGTTCTTCTCATCTACGGCGCGATCACGAGCCGGCGCAAAGCCTGACCCAGTCCGCCGCCGAAAGGCGGCGCTCAACCCAGTGCGGCGCCCAGTTTTTGGGTGCCGCACTGTTTTGTGCCGACCTTGTTACATGAGTCCACACCCATTTGGGGATATCGGGGCCACAATTAGTACCAATCCGAAGCGGATGGAGCTCCGAACACATAGCAACCACGGGTTAACCCGTGAATCACATAGGAGGCACCTGAAATGCGCACATCACCCAATCGTCTGATCGCCACCATCTTCGGCGCGGTCTACGTTCTCGTCGGACTTCTTGGCTTTGCCGTCACTGGCAGTGTCGGCTTCATCGCCACCCAGGGCGGACTACTCCTCGGCATCTTCGAGGTCAACCCGTTGCACAACGTTGCGCACCTTTTGATCGGTGCCGCCCTACTCATTGCCGGCCTCTCCAACGCCATGGCAGCCAAGGCCACCAACACCACTATCGGTGCCGTCTACCTGCTCCTTGGTATTGTCGGGTTCTTCATCGCGAGCACCTCGTTGAACATCCTGGCGCTTAACACCGCCGACCACTTCCTGCACCTCGCCAGCGCGATCGTGCTTCTGGGTGTCGGCCTCACCGCCGATAAGACGGTTCGCACCCACGCCACGGCCTGACAACCGGCAACACTCCATCCCTTCGCAGCAGATCATCCAAGGAGCATCATGTCCGCGGTCATTCGCACCTGGCTCGGCTTCGCCGCTCTCGGCGCCGCTCTGATCCATCTGGCCGTGGGCGTAACGGCTCCGTTTCCCCTGTCGGTTCTTCTGGTCGGGTTCGGCATCGCTGAACTCGGCTGGGGAATCGCCACCCTCGCCACCGGCCGTGTCATCACGCCGCGCATCGTCGTCGGTGCGGCCCTCATCCCGGTCTTCATCTGGGGCGTGACGGCCGCGCTCGGCAGCGGACTCGGCGTCACAAGCGCCCAGACCGGTCTGCCGCTGTACCCGATGGTGGTGGCGTCACTATTCAACATTTTCCTGGCCGCAACGGTGGCCATCGCCCTGCGGCGCGCACCGAACGGAATCCCTACGGCCGTCGGTGCCGCCTCGCCCGGCACGTTAACACCCGGCTCACCAACACCAGGCGGCTGGCGTTTTCTCACCGGACTAGTCGTCGGAGGATTTCTGCTCTCGGCGCTCACCACCCCGGCCCTCGCCGCAACCGAGGTCGGCTCGCACGCGGTGCCCCATGGTTCCCACGGGGTTACCGAGTTGATCGTGCCGGACTCGGGCGGCCACGGGGCACACTAGGTTCCTCGCAGACAAGTGAAACGGGCCCCGCCGGGCAGCAGTGTCAGGCGGGCAGCCCGGTTTCCGGGTCGGTCGATGCCGATCCCGACACACCCAGTCCGGCCAAGTCGGCCACCGGCGGTACCACCTCAATGTTCATGAATCGCTTCACGTTCTCGTCGACGATGATGTCGCTCGGCCGCAACGGGCGGGTCAGGTACAGCCCGTCCAGACTGGTCAGCCGGCTCAATGCCACATAGGTCTGGCCAGGGCTGAACACCCGGGCACCGAGATCCACAATGGCTCGCTCGTACGTCGCACCCTGCGATTTGTGAATCGTGACCGCCCAAGCCAACCGCAGCGGAAACTGCGTGAATTCAGCCACGACATCCCGACTCAGCTTTTTGGTCGCGGCGTTGTAGGTGTACTTGTACTTCTCCCATACGGTCGGCTCGACCTCGTGCACGTCACCGTCGATATCGACGAACACGGTCGAGGTAACCTTGGTCACCGTGCCGATGCTGCCGTTCACCCAGCGCGGGCCTCCATCGAGCGGTGAATCGTTGCGCAGAAACATCACCTGCGCTCCCACCTTGAGCTCGAGCACCTCGTCGGCCGGAAACTGCTTGCCGCCGAAATCCCCGGTGATGTCAGCCTTCGCGGTGAGTGATTTGCCCGACAGCTTCTTCAAAGCGGATGCGTTGATGCGGTTCACAGCGTCGTTGCGGGTCGCCAGGGTAATCAGGCCCTCGCTCGGCGGCGTTCGTGCTCCCGCACCATTCAGGGCACCACCGATCTCGGGAGTGACCTGGCCGTGCCGTACAGCGTTGAGCATCAGCTTGAAGTCATTGTCGTGCTGGCGATGAATCTCGGTGAGCTCGAAGATACGCAACTCCGCGTCACGCCAGACCTTCGCATCGAAGAACCACATCGACCGATAGTGGTCGGCGAAATAGGCGCGCTCGTCGGGGCCGCCCGGCACCGGGGCGAGCTGGTACGGGTCGCCGAACAGCACGATCTGCACCCCGCCGAACACGTCGAATGGCCGCTGCCTGGCCTGGCGCAGGCTGCGGTCGATCGCGTCCATGAGGTCGGCGTTGACCATCGAAACCTCGTCGATCACGAGGGTGTCGATGGTGTTCAGGAGCTTGCGCACCTGGTCGTTCTGGTCGATCGGACTGTCAGCGATCACGCCGATCGGCAGGCGAAAGAGCGAGTGAATGGTCTGGCCGCCCACGTTCAGCGCGGCGACGCCGGTGGGCGCGGCGATCACGATCTGCTTGCTGGTGTTCCACGACAGGTGGTTCAGCAGCGTGGACTTACCCGTTCCGGCCCGGCCGGTGACGAACACGTTCTGCTTGGTGCCCTCGATTGCCGCGAAAACCAGCGCCTGTTCACGGCTGAGCGGAATCTCTGACACGGCACACTCTCTCTGACAGTCAAATGCTGCACAAGACCAGTGCAGGGGACATCCCACTGTAACCGCCCAGCCCGTACTGGCGCGAGATGGGGCGTGGCCGACCGGCCGACCCACCTCCCCATACAATATTCAAGTGACCATTCCCGCCGAACAGCATCGGGCGAGCGGGCGCCGCGGCAGTATGCTCCGGGCCGTTCTCGCCATCGTGGTGGTCGCCGGGCTGCTCGCGGCCGGTGTCGCCGGCACCATCAGTGCCCTCAATCGCACGGTGTACAGCGCCGGCGGCTTTGTAGAGCAGTACCTCGACGCCCTCGCCCGCGGCGACACCGTCGGAGCCCTCGCCCTCGGCGGCGTCATGCCCAGCACGGCCGATCTGGCGGCCTGGGGGCTGACCGACGAGTTCGCGAAGGATCTGCCGAAGACGCTGCTGCGGGCATCCGTTTTGAGCGGTCTCGACAATATCGAACTCGCCAGCGCGACCGACACACTCGCCACCGATGACGGAACCGCCCAGACCGTGGTGTTCGACTTTGACCTGAACGGCACCGCGTCGAGCATGGTGTTCACCGTCGAGCGGGCGGGCACCTTCGGCGGTGTTTTCAACGCCTGGGCTTTCAGCACCAGCCCCCTCGCCGTACTGCAGGTCTCTGTACTGCACGAACGATCGTTCACGGTCAACGGCCTCACCCTCGATACGCGCGCCCACAGCGCAGCGGATGCCCCCGCCACGTTCTCCACGTCCGCCGCGTATCTCGCCTTCGCTCCGAACCGCTACACCTTCGAACACGAGTCGGCCATGCTGACCGCCGAGAAGGCCACCGTGCGCGCGACGGTGGCCGGTCCCACCGCCGTCGAGGTCAACGCCCTGCCGAACGAGGCTATGGTGGGCCAGGTGCAGTCGGAGTTGAACAAGTTCCTCGACGACTGCGCCACCCAGACGGTGCTGCAACCGACCAGCTGCCCGTGGGGCATCACCATCGACGACCGCATTGAGAGCACTCCGGCCTGGTCGATCACCGCGTACCCCACCGTCGCGCTCACGCCCGGTGAGCTGTCCTTTGAAATGGTTGCCACCCCCGGGCAGGCCCATATCGTGGTCGACGTGCAGTCACTGTTCGACGGCGACGTCAGCACCCGCGACGAAGACGTACCGTTCACGATGGGGCTCAGCGTGGTCGTGCAGCCGAGCGGCGCCCTCGCCATCCAGCTGCACTAGGCCCGGCTAGTTGCTCGGGGTCTGAGCGTCGCGCTGGGCGATACGGGCCAGGTTCGCGTTGTAGGCGATCAGCTCGGCGTCCTCGTTGCGGTCGGCCTTGCGGTCCAGCCGCTTGGTGACCTTGGTATCATCGCGGCTCCACATGACGGCCACGATGACGGCGAGCACGAAGGTGGGCAGTTCGCCGATTCCCCAGGCGACGCCGCCGCCCATCTGCTGGTCGGCGATGGCCGAAAGCCCCCAGGTGCGACCCATGGCGCCGTACCAGTCGGCCAGGAGCAGCCCGGTGCCGCTCATCAGGGCGAGGCCGAAGAAGGCGTGGAAGGCCATGGTCACGAGCAGCAGCAGCAGACGGAAGGCGTAGGGCAGCTGGTACGGCACCGGGTCGATGCCGATCAGTGACTGCACGAACAGGTAGCCGGTGATGAGAAAGTGCACGATCATCCACTGGTGGCCGATGTGGTCGGTGGTCGCCCAGCTGAAGATCGAGGTGTAGTAGAACACCCAGAGCGAGACCCCGAACAGTATGGCGGCGACGATCGGATTGGCGACGATGCCGGCGAAGCGGGAGTGCACCGCGGTGAGGATCCACTCGCGGGCGCCACGACTTCCATCCTGCCGTTTGGCGATGGCCCGCGCGGCGAGCGTCACCGGGGCGCCCGGCACGAGCATCAGGGGTACGAGCATGGTCAGCATCATGTGCATGAGCATGTGGGTGGAGAACAGGTACTTCTCATAGACGTTCACGCCACCGTTGGTGATGTAGAACAGGGTGAGCATGCCGAGAATCCAGAGCACGCTGCGGTAGATCGGCCAGGCGTCACCGCGATGATGCAGTCGCCAGACTCCGGCGAGGTAGAAGAAGATGCCGAAGGCACAGAACAGAATCCAGGCGAGGTCGAAGTTCCACTCGGTGAAGTAGCGCGAGAAGGTCAGCTCGGGCGGCAGCAGTTCACCGGTCAGAATCTGCGCCGGCGTCGACTGGGGAATCTCCGTTGTGACCACCTGGGCGACCGGAGTGGCCGTGCGGGCGAGGGCTGCGGCGACACCGGAGGCGAGGCCCATGAAACCGAGCTCGGTCACGACCAGCCACCAGAACCACGGGCTGCGCGCCGGTCCCGAGCGCTGCATCCGCTTGATGAAGAATTGGCGGTGCAGAATGCCGAAGCCACCGAGGGCGATGAGGGCGGTGACCTTGACCAGCACGAGAATACCGTAGGGGCTCGACAGGTTGTCCCAGCTGCCGATGCGCAGCTCGGCGCTGACGTAGCCCGACGCAGCCACGACGATGAAGGAGATCAGCGCGAGCGAAGAATACCGCCCAATCACCGAGCGGATGCGTTCGCCGTCCAGTTGGGTGCGCAGCACGATGATGGTGAGCAGGCCGCCCAACCAGATCGCCGCGAAGACGAGGTGCAGGCCGAGGGCGGTGATAGCAGCGTTGTGCCCGGCAGCGCCCGCGGAGTGCCCCTGCTGGGCCATGGGTAGCAGCGAGGTCAGAGCCAGCACGGTCACGAAGACCAACGCAGTCTGGTTGCGCACGGCGAAGCACAGCACCGTGACGCCGGCGGCGATCAGTGTGGTGGCGAGCCAGGCCTGCCCCAGTTCGATCTGGCTGAAGAATTGGCCGACCGTGGCGCTGAACTGATCGCTGATTCCGAAGGGCACGTTGGTGACCTGCAGAAAGGTCAGAAAGCCCGTGACAGCGGATGCGACGGCGAACACGGCCGCCGACGCCGCGGCGAAGTCCAGGGCGGTGCCGAACTCGCGTTCCTTGGGGCTGAGCGCGAAGAGAGTGAGCACGAGGGCACCGATAGTGCCGGCCGCCGCGAGGTTGACCACGAGCTTGGCGATGGGGAGCCCCCAGCGCACCACCGGTCCCGGGTCGGCCAGTAGCTGGGCCGAAGCTCCGCCGCCATAGGCCAGGGCAACAAGGGTGGACAACACAGCGACCAGCAGCAGGGCTGCCGGTCCGAGAACGCGGACGAGACGGGGCACCTGCCCAGCTTATTCGCCCGACCCTGGGCATCCGTCGCGCCTGGCGCGCTCATGGGCAGCAACGAGGACGCCGAGCGGTGAGTTTGCCGCTCATCTTGGGTCAAAACTCACGGCTCGGCGTCGATAACTCACAGCTCGGCGTCAGAAGAGTGCCCGGGGACCCAGGCAGCCACCCGAAGACGCCAGACGGATGCCCGCGGGCGCGAAAAAGGGGCGCCGGCCGTAGTCGACGCCCCTTCTCTACAGCAAAAGCTACTTGGCGGCAGCCTTGAGCTTGCTTCCGGCGGTCAGCTTGACGCGGTGGCCGGCAGCGATGGCGATCTCTTCGCCGGTCTGCGGGTTGCGGCCGGTGCGAGCAGCGGTTGCGGTGCGCTCGACGCCCAACCATCCCGGGATGGTGACCTTGCCATCAGCGGCAACGGTCTCGGCCAGGGTTGCAAAGAATGCGTTTAGAACGCCGTCAACGGCGGCCTGGCTCTGTCCGGAGTCAGCGGCAACCTTGGCAACGAGCTCGGTCTTGTTCAGCGACTTGTCAGCCATTGAGTGTCCTCCTCGGACCTTCGTCTGTATAAACAGCGATATTCGTAATACGGATGCTCCTCGAGAGAGAAGCCCCGCTGGTCGGTTCGACCGAGTTGAAATCTAGCATTGATCCGCCAAAATCCCCGGATTTACGGTGATTTTCGACCATTTCAGGGCAGTTTCCCCCTCTCGAGCACTCGATTTTCGCTCTCCGCGAAACATCCGCGAACACAAAACGGGATGCCGACAATAAGTCGACATCCCGTTTGGATGATTCAGAGGCCGTCGAAGACAAGCTTCAGCGGCTGCCAGCAGAAGTTACCAGCTGGACTTGGTGATGCCGGGCAGCTCGCCGCGGTGCGCCATGTCGCGAAAACGAACGCGCGAGATGCCGAACTTGGAGAGGTGGCCACGGGGACGACCGTCAACCGCGTCACGGTTGCGCAGGCGCACCGGGCTCGCGTTGCGCGGCAGCTTCTGCAGGCCCTTGCGAGCGGCTTCACGCGACTCGTCGGTGCCGGCCGGGTCGACCAGGGCCTTCTTGAGCTCAAGGCGCTTGACGGCGTACCGCTCAACGATGACCTTGCGCTGGTTGTTCTTGGCAATCATGCTCTTCTTCGCCATGTTTAGCGCTCCTCACGGAAGTCAACGTGCTTACGGATGACCGGGTCGTACTTCTTGAGTACCAGACGGTCGGGGTCGTTACGGCGGTTCTTCTTGGTCACATAGGTGTAACCGGTTCCAGCCGTGGAACGAAGCTTGATGATCGGACGTACGTCATGAGCCTTAGCCATTAGATCTTCACCCCACGAGCGAGAACGTCCTTGACGACGCTCTCGATACCACGAGCATCAATAACCTTGATGCCCTTTGCGGACAAGGTCAGTGTGACCTTGCGACGAAGCGACGGCACGTAGTACGTCTTCTTCTGAACGTTCGGGTCGAAACGACGCTTGGTGCGTCGGTGCGAGTGCGAAATGTTGTGTCCGAAGCCGGGAACAGCTCCGGTCACCTGGCATACAGATGCCATGGTTACCTCCATTACCGAAGAGCGAATGCTCTTCCCAAGATCCCTTGTCGACGGGCAGAACCACATCAGCTCCGAGCAAACTCAGAACCGGGGGAGAATCGCCCGCAATGTACGCACACAGGCGTAGCAGCTCTCAACGCTACTAGATTCCCGCACCTCTCGCAAACTGGACCGGCCGCGAGGCGGGTGAAGTGTTGCTTCAGCGAGGTCGAAGCAACACTGCACCCGCTTTCGCGAAACGGTTCAAGCGGATGCTGCGGCCTTGGCCGTGCAGGCGGCGCACAGCCCGAAGACGTCCACGACGTGGGCGGCCTGGGTGAACCCGTTCTTCGCGGCGACGTCTTTGGCCCACCGCTCGACGGCATCCGCTTCGATCTCCACCGTGAGGCCGCAGTTGCGGCAGATCAGGTGGTGGTGGTGCAGGTTGGTGCTACAGGCGCGGTACAGGCTCTCGCCCTCCGGCGACTGCAGGGAGTCGGCATCACCCTTGACGGCGAGGTCGGCGAGAGCGCGGTAGACCGTGGCCAGGCCGATCGGAGATCCGGTGGCGTGCAGGGCGGAGTGCAGGGCCTGGGCACTGACGAAGCCGTCGTTTGCATCGAGGGCGCCCCGCACGGCCTCACGCTGCCAGGTGTTTCGCTTCATGCTTTCAACCGTAACGATGTTCGCGTGGGTCGGCGTGCATCCGTTTGGCCGGGCGCGCCTGCTGCAGCGACCAGCCGTCGAAGAACCAGGGCGAGCAGAAAGAGGGCGGCAGCCGTCAGGGCGATCGCCGGGCCGGCCGCCACATCGAGGGAGCGGGACAGCAGCACGCCAACGACACCGGCCACCGCGCCGATTACGGGCGCGATGACGAACATCTGGGTGGTCGTGCGTGACACGAGGCGGGCTGCCGCAGCGGGGGCTGCGATCAGGGCGATGGCCAGGATGGCGCCGACGGCCGGCATCGCCGTGACGACCGTGGCCGTGATGAGCACGAGCGTGAGCAGTTCTATGGGCCATTCGTGATATCCGGCCGCGCGAAAACCGCCAACATCGAAGGTCGAGAACATGATCTGCCGGCCGAACAGCACGATGCAGAGCACGGCGAGACCCAGCACGACGGCCACGAGGGTCACGTCCTGGTCGGTCACGGTGAGGATGGAACCGACCAGGTAGGAATCGACCTTGACCGGCAGGGACGGGTTGAGCCCCTGGAGCAGAACCCCGAGAGCGAAGCCGGCGGTGAGCAGAATGCCGGAGGCGACCTGGTTGCCTTGACGTTTGACCCTTCCGATCATGGTCATGATGCCCACGATGAACACGCTCGCCACCGCGGCCCCCAGTGGGATACTCACGCCCAGGATGGCCGCGCCGACCGCTCCGGGAAACGTCGCGTGGGTGAGGGCTTGGGCGAAGAACGTGCGCTGGCGCAGCACGACAAGGGTGCCGACCAGGCCGCTGAGGGCCCCGATCAGCAACGCGGCCAGGAGAGCCTGTTCGAAGTAACCCATCAGTGCGCCGCCGATCCCGCAACAACCCGCGTTCGACGCGGGCCGCCGATTCGGTCGAGGACGAGCCGTATTACCAGGGCCAGCACGTAGCCGGCGACAAGAACGAGTACGACGGTGGCTCCGCTCGGCAGGTCGACTCCGCCGTTCACCGACGCTTCGTAGCCGAGCGCGAGCCCCACCCAGGCGGCCAGGATCGCGAAGCCGGCGGCGACCGGAAAGAGCAGCCACAGGCGATTGGTCACCAGCCGCGCCACGGCGCCCGGCACGATCAGCACGGCGAGCACGAGCAGGTTTCCCACGGCGCTGCTGGCCGCGACCACGACCAGGGCGATGGCAACGTTGAGCAGAATGTCGAGTACGAGCGGCCGGTAGCCGGCCGCCGCGGTGCCCTCCAGGTCGAAGGCGCGAAACACCTGCTCCTTGAGCGTGAACCCCACGATGATCAGCGCGATCAGGCAGACCATGACCGTCTGGTTGACCTCGGCCGGGCTGACGGTGAGCAGCCGCCCGAAGAGCAGTGCGTCGAGCTGGCCGACGTAGTTTGTTTCCCGTGAAACAACGATGATTCCCACGCTGAACATGGCCGTGAAGACGATCGCGATCGCGGCGTCTGAGGTGACGGCCCGTCTGACGATCACCGTGAGCACGACAGCGGCAAGAAGGGCCGCAATCAGTGCTCCCACGAACAGGCCGTCGCGCCCGCCCCAGACGAATCCGATGGCCACGCCGGGAAAGACCGCGTGGGTGAGTCCGTCACTGATGAACTCGAGCCCGCGCAGGTTGACGAGCACACCGACAAGCCCGGCCACGAGGCTGAGCACGACGAGCACGAGCAGCGCCCTGGCCATGAACGGCAGGTCGAAGGCTGTGATGAGGGCATCCACTCAGTGACCTCCGTGGCCGGGAACCACGATGGTGTGCTCGTCCATTTCCACACCGACCGAGCCGAACGCCCGTTGCACGTTGGCCAGGGTCAGCACCTCATCGCGCGGACCGAAGGCCACCTGGGCGCCGTTGAGCAGCAGAACGCTCTCACACACGGCCCGAGCGAGGTCGAGGTCGTGGGTGGACACGAGCACCGCGACACCCTGCTGCTTGAGGCGTTTCACCGTTTCGATGAGGGCGTCCCGGTTGACCTGGTCGAGGCCGTTGAACGGCTCATCCAGCAACAATAAGCGCGGGGCGGATGCCACGGCTCTCGCCAGCAGACCGCGCTGCTGCTGCCCGCCCGACAGCTCACCAAAGCGTGTCTTGGCGCGGTTGCCCAGGCCGACGGTCTCGAGCGCCTCGGTCACGGCCCGGCGGTCGGCCCGAGCGGGCACGCGCCACCAGCCGAGGGACCGGTAGCGGCCCATCATGACGACCTGCTCGAGTGAGACCGGAAAATGCGGGTCGAGTTGGTCGGTCTGCGGTACGTAACCGATGTAGCCGGCCGGTGCCGGCCACTGTCCGAGCACCTCGACAGTGCCAGCCGTGCGGGTGATGAGCCCGAGAATGCCTTTGAGCAGGGTGGACTTGCCCGAGCCGTTGGGGCCGATCAGGGCAACGGCCTGGCCGGGCGACACGGTGAAGTCGATTCCGGTCAACGCGGCCTCGGGACCGTACGCGAACGACGCTGCCACCACTCGAAGAGCGGCGGCAGCGTCGTTCGCTGGGGGTGTTACTTGAGAAGTGTTCTCGATCACGTGTTAACTATTGCAGGTCGGCGGGTAGCGGCGAGGGTGTGACGCCCCAGGATTCGAGCATGAGCGTTGCATTGTGCAGTTGCGCCTTGATGTAGGTGTCTCCGGCGCTTCCGGTCGGGCCGAGCGAGTCGACATAGAGAGCTTCGTCGCCGGAGTAGACGGTGACACCGGCTTCGGTCGCGATCGTCTCGGCGGTCTTGGGGCTGAGCGACGCCTCGGAGAAGACGGCCGTGACGCCGGTGGCCTTGATGGCCGCGACCAGGGCGTCGATCTCGGCGGCGCTCGGCTCGGCGTTGTCATCGAAGCTCGGAATCACGGAGCCGACATAGTCGATGTGGTACGCCGCGGTGAAGTACCCGAGGGCGTCATGGTTGCTCACGAGCAGGCGCTCGCTCTCCGGTACGGTGTCGACGTTGGTGCGGATCCACTCATCAAGGTTGGTGAGCTGTGCCGTGTACGCGGAGGCATTGGCTTCGAAGGCGCTTGCATTGCCCTGGTCGGCGGTCACGAGGCCGTCGGTGATCGTCTGCACGATGGTCTCGGCGTTGTGCACGTCAGTCCAGATGTGCGGGTCGCCGCCGTCGTGGGCGTGCGCGTCGTCTGTGGCGGGCGCATCGGCTTCATCGGTGTGGGCATCCGCTTCGTCGGCGGCGTGATCCTCGGCGGCGCCGACCTCTGAGATGGTGATGCCGGTATCGGCGTCGATGGTGACGCCGTCAAAGCCCGAGGCGGCGATGGCGTCGTCGAGCCACTCTTCGAGTCCGACGCCGTTGATGACGAGCACGTCCGCGGCACCGAGCGCGGTCAGGTCGGCCGCGGACGGGTCGTAGCTGTGGGCGCTCTGGTTGGGCTGAATGAGCTGGGTGAGATCCACGCCGCTGGCGTTACCGATGACATTACGAGTGAAGTCGGCGACCTGGGTGGTCGTCGCGACGATTTGGAGGTCGGCGTCCGCGCCGTCGGCGTCCGCGCCGTCGGCGCTCGCGGTCGTGCCAGCCGAGCACCCCGAGAGGGCGAGGGCGGTTGACGCGAGGAGTGCGGGAACGATAAAGGATCTCTTGTGCATCCCCCGAGAATAGCCTTGCTGATAATGATTGTCAAAACCATTAGCGGGTCGTTGCGATTACTCGAGCAGCAGGGCCGGCTCCTCGATGATGCTCGCGACGTCGGCGAGAAAACGGCTCGCGACATCACCATCGACGACGCGGTGGTCGAAGCTCGCGCCGATCGTGGTCACGAACCGGGCACGCACCTCACCGTCAACCACCCACGGCTTCTGCTTGATCGTGCCGAGAGCCACGATTCCGGCCTCGGGAGAGTTGAGAATGGGCGTACCGGTGTCCATGCCGAACACGCCGATATTGGTGATCGTGATCGTGCCATTGCTCATCTCGGCCGGGCTGGTCTTGCCGTCACGAGCGGTTATGGTGAGCTTCTCGAGCGCCGCAGCGAGTTCGAGCAGGCTCATGTCCTGCGCCTCCTTGATGTTCGGCACGATCAGCCCGCGCGGTGTGGCCGCGGCGATACCGAGGTTCACGTAGTGCCGCACGATGATCTCCTCTTCGGTGAACGTGGAGTTCACCGTGGGGTTGCGGCGCACCGCCCAGATCATGGCCTTCGCCATGATCAGCAGCGGCGACACCCGAATGCCCGCGAAGTCGGTCGAGGCCTTGAGGCGTTTGACGAACTCCATGGTGCGCGTGGCATCCACGTCAACGAACAAGCTCACGTGCGGCGCGGTGAACGCGCTCTTCACCATCGCCTGGGCAATGGCCTTGCGCACGCCCTTCACCGGGATGTGTTCGTCGCGATCCGTCGGCCATTCCGGTGTCTGAATGTTGCGGAACACACTGGCCTGGGTCGCCCCGCGCAACACGTCTTCCCGCGTCACGTCGCCGACCGGACCGGTCGCCTCGACCAGAGACAGGTCGACGCCGAGGTCCTTGGCGAGTTTACGAATGGGCGGCTTGGCCATGACCGGCCCAGCGGATGCCGCGCGTCGCGTCGGTTCCAGTGGCTCGGCCCGCGCACGCACCGGCGCCTGGGGCGCCAGGGTTTCGTGGGCGACGCTCGAGGTGTGGCGCCGACGCCGGGTCGGCATGGTCGCGGCGGCGCCGCGGCCCACGAGCACGGGTTCGGGCGCCTCATCGCTGATGCTGCTGCCGGTGTCGGTGGCCAAGTCGGTGACGTCGGTGGTCTCGGCGACGGGGGCAACGGCATCCGTTTGAGAAACCGAGACGTCGGAGTTGATCGTGATGATGAGGGTGCCCACGTCGACGGTGGTTCCGGCGGCGACCAGGATTTCCCCGACCACGCCGACGAACGGTGACGGCAGCTCGACCAGTGATTTGGCCGTCTCAATTTCGACCAGCACCTGGTTGATCGTCACGGTGTCGCCGGGGGCGACCTTCCATTCCACGATCTCGGCCTCGGTCAGGCCTTCCCCGACGTCGGGGAGGGTGAATTTAGAAACGCTCATAAGAGGCCTTTCCTGACGTTCATTAGTAGGCGAGAGCGCGGTCGACGGCTTCGAGCACCCGGTCGGGGCTGGGCAGAAAGTGCGTCTCGACGGCAGCCGGTGGAAACGGTGTGTCGAAGCCGGAGACCCGCAGCACGGGCGCTTCGAGCGTGTAGAACGCGCGCTCGGCGACCGTGGCGGCGATCTCGCTGCCGACGCTCACGAAGCCGGGCGCTTCCTGGGTGACGACGAGGCGACCGGTTTTCGCCACCGAACCGAGGATTGGTCCGTAATCGATCGGGGAGATCGAGCGCAGGTCGATGACCTCGAGGCTGATGCCCTCGGTGGCGGCGAGTTCGGCGGCCTGCAGCAGCACGCTCACCATGGCGCCGTGACCGACGACGGTGACGTCGGTGCCGGCGGACGCGACGCGGCTGGCGTGCAGCGGCGTTCCGCTCTCACCGAAGCGCACCTCGCCCTTGGGCCAGTAGCGGCTCTTCGGCTCGAAGAAGATTACCGGGTCGTCACTCTTGATTGCTTCCTGCATCATCCAGTAGGCGTCGTGCGGGTTGGACGGGCTGACCACGCGCAGACCGGGGGTGTGCGCGAAATAGGCCTCCGGGCTCTCCTGGTGGTGCTCGATCGAGCCGATGTGTCCGCCGTACGGAATGCGGATGACCACCGGCATGATCAGGCCGCCCTCATGGCGATTGCGCATGCGGGCCAGCTGGCTGGTGATCTGGTCGAAACCGGGAAAAACGAATCCGTCGAACTGGATCTCGCAAACCGGGCGAAAGCCGCGCATGGCCAGGCCGATGGCGGTGCCAATGATGCCGGATTCGGCGAGCGGGGTATCAAGAACCCGCTTGTCGCCGAATTCGGCGATGAGCCCCTCTGTCACCCGAAAAACGCCGCCGAGCGGGCCGATGTCCTCGCCCATCAACAGCACCTTGGGGTCATCCTGCATCGCTTGACGCAGTCCGGCATTCAGAGCCTTCGTCATGGGCAGCGAAGCGGATGCCACGCTCGTGTCGGTCGCAGCGTTCATCAGTTCTTACCCTCGTCAAAAGACGCTTCGTAGCGTTCCAGCCAGGCCTTTTGCTCAGCCACGAGCGGATGCGGTTCGGCGTAGACGTTGTCGAAGATCACCGATTGCTCCGGGCCGGTGATTTCCAGAGCGCGACGACGGGCATCGGCCGCGAAGTCGGCCGCTTCTTCATCGACGGCGTCAAGGAATTCCTGCTCGATGCCCCGGCCCTGCAGGTAGCTGCGAAAGCGCACGATCGGGTCGCGGGCCACCCAATAGGCGAGTTCCTCCGGGTCGCGGTACTTGGTGGGGTCGTCGGCGGTGGTGTGCGCACCGACCCGGTAGGTGAGCGCCTCGATCAGGGACGGGCCCTGGCCGGAGCGAGCGTCATCCATCGACTTTGCCGTGACGGCGAAGCTCGCGAGCACATCGTTACCGTCGATCTGGGTGCCCGGCATGCCGAAGCCGCCGGCGCGCAGATAGAGCGGAGTGCGGGATTGCCGTGCGACCGGCACCGAGATGGCCCAGTGGTTGTTCTGCAGAAAGAACACCTGCGGGGTCTGGTAGCTCGCCGCGAAGACGAGAGCCTCGTTGGCGTCGCCCTGCGAGGATGCACCGTCGCCGTAGTAGACGATGACGGCCTGGTCGGTCTCTGGGTTGCCGGTCGCGGTCGACCCGTCGAGCTGCATGCCCATGGCATAGCCGGTGGAGTGCAGGGTCTGCGAGGCGAGCACGAGGGTATAAAGGTGAAAGTTTCCGTGCTCTTCGGGTACCCAGCCGCCGAGGGTGACTCCGCGCAGCATGCGCAGGATGTCCACAACGTCGAGGCCGCGGATCATGCCGACGACGTGCTCCCGGTAGGAGGGGAACACGTGGTCCTGCGGCCTGGTCGCGTAGGCCGACCCGACCTGGGCGGCTTCCTGGCCGTGGCTTGGCACCCAGAGGGCCAGCTGGCCTTGGCGCTGCAGGTTGGCCGCCTCGGTATCGAACTTACGCACCACGACCATGTCGTGGTAAAACCTGCGGTGGTCGGCCTCGGTGAGTCGGTTGAGATAGGGAAGAAACTCCTCGGCGGCGGCGTTGGGTTCGAACGCGCCGTTCGGAGAGATCATCCGCACGCAGGTCTCGGCCCCATCGAGGCCAAAGGGAGCGGATGCTGCAAGGCGTGGCGCAGTCGCGTCGTTTCGGGTGGCTGACACCGTACTAACCTATCTTCCGAGCTGGGTGATCGGCGGGAAGAGCGCCGACAAGATCCGCGCTCATTAATAGGAGTGTCGCCACAGCCTGCTCCTCACCGATAGAAACACGAATACCTTCGGGCGCGAACGGACGAACGACGAGGCCGGCCTCACCCAGCGCCTCGGCCACAGTGGTCGTTTCAGCGCCGGTCGGCAGCCACAGAAAGTTCCCCTGGGGCGCAGGGATGTTCCAACCCTGTCGGGTCAGCGCCTGCCAGGTCGCATCGCGACGCGCGGCGATGACGCGAACCCGCTCGAGCAACTCCTTCTCCGCTTTCAGGGACGCGATCGCGCCGGCTGCGGCCTGCGCGGTGACCGAGAGTGGAATCGCGGTCGATCGGGCGGCGTTCAGAATATCCACCGGGCCGAGCGCATAGCCAACCCGCAGCCCGGCAAGGCCGTAGGCCTTGGAGAAGGTGCGAAGAACGACCAGATTGGGGTAGCGGGAGAGCAGTGGCGGGCCATTCACGGCATCCGCTTGGGTGACGAACTCGATATATGCCTCATCGAGAATGACCAGGAGGTCGGTCGGCACGACGGCCATGAAGGCCTCGAATTCGTCCTTCGTGACGATCGTGCCGGTGGGATTGTTCGGCGAACAGACAATGATGACCCGGGTGTTGTCGCTGATCGCGGCGGCCATCTCGGGCAGATCATGGCCGTGATCGCTGCGATTGGGCACGCGCACGCTGGTAGCACCGGCGACGGCCACGAGGGAGGGGTAGGCCTCAAACGACCGCCAGGAGTAGAGCACTTCATCGCCGGGGCCGGCGGCAGCGAGAATGAGCTGGGCCAGCAGGGCCACCGAGCCGGAGCCGACATGCACCTGGTCAAGGTCAAGGCTGTACTTGGCGGCGAGGCGTTCGCGCAGAACCAGCGCCGAGGCGTCCGGGTAGCGGTTGTAGGCCGTTTCGGCCGTGACTGCCGCGATTACACCGGGCAGGGGGTCGAACGGGTTCTCATTGCTGGAGAGTTTGAAGGCACTGGCGGCGGCCGGTTTGCCCTGCTTGTAGGCCGGGAGGGCGATGATCTCCGGGCGCAGTCGGACTGAGGGGCGGTCTGAGAGGCTCACTCGGTGAGTCTACGCCCGGATATATTCGCTGTTGAGAATGAATGTTCGCTTGACTTTCGGCCGCCACGACCTGCATGGCCCGAGCCAGTGAGATAGTAGGGGCATGGCCAGATTCCTGATCCAACTGATCGTCAACGCGGTAGCCCTGTGGTTCACCGCCCTGCTCGTGACGGGGGTGCACGTCACGCCCTACGCGCCGGATGCCGGTGCCAGCGTGCTCACCTATCTTCTGATTGCGCTCATCTTCGGCTTCGTGAACACCGTTGTCGGCGGGGTGCTGCGCGTCATTGCGTTTCCGCTCTACATTCTGACGCTCGGACTGTTCGCGTTGATCGTCAACGGCCTGCTCCTGCTGCTCGTGGGTTGGCTTTCCGGTTTCCTGGGCTTCGGCCTCGTCGTTGACAGCTTCTGGTGGGGCGTACTGGGTGCCCTCGTACTCGGCATCATCTCCTGGCTGCTCGGGCTGATTCTGCGCCCGGTCACCGCACGCGACTGAGCTGCGGCAGGAAGAAACCTACTGCGGCCAAGGCCCTTCCGGCACGCGGCTGCCGCGCCACAAGACCGCCTCGCCCGCTTCGCGCCCCAGAACGTCGGTCACGGTGGCCCGAAAGCCCTGCAGGTTCGCCTCCGGAGATGCATCAATGAGCAGCGCTGTCTCGCGGTACGTGTCGAGGTTATGAGCCGGCAGGGCGGCCCCGGCTGGCAGCGGTTCGGAGGCGAATGCCTCACGGCGCACGGTCACCCGGTCATCGGAGTCGGTCAGGCTGTCTCCGCCCATCGCAGGCACGATGTCGTCGGTGTGCTCGACCGTCAGGGTGGCTACGCCGTCCGGCACGGGCACCTTGGATTCGGGTGCCCCAAAGGTGGCCACCGCCTGCACGTTGAACCAACTGTACGCAGCCACCTGGGTGGCGATCAGGCCGCCCTGGGAATGGCCGGCAAGCACAACAGGGTCGGACGGTGCGATTCCGGCCGCCTTCATGGCGCTTATCACGGTCTCGAATGAACCCGCGGTCTGCCCGGCCATCGCGGTGATGTTGGAGGTGAGGTCTAAGGGGTCCGTTTTGGCGATGGCATCCCATTCAACGGTTCCACTGATGTAGACCGCCCACGACGGATGCTCGGCGTCGCCATAATTCTCAATGCGCACCTGCGGCTTCCCTGCGACGGCCTTCGGGATTCGCGCAGCAACGTCGCCGACACCAGTGGGTGGCGTCGGTTGGGTTGGAGTTCCCACGGCAGCCACGCTCACCGGACTTTCCCGGAACACGCCTTCGTTGCGCGCCACGGACAAAACGCCGAGCGCTGTGCGTGAGATGCCGATGACACCCAGCCCTTCGTCACCGAAAGCCCGACCAACGGATCGCGGTGCACCGGCCAGGCCCCAAGCTACGTCGTCGAGCGACGAGGCCGCAGCTCGTACCAGAGCTACCACGTTCGGGTTCGTGAGAAGGCGGGGGTCGAGCTCGTCCGTGCCGTTGCGGGCGGCCGGCGACCGGGAAGGCGAACGCAGACTTCCATGAAGCCCTATGTGCCCGACGCTGGCAACACCGGCCATGGAGACACCGAACGGCGTGCCTGCAAGGGCAAAAACGCCACCTCGAAGCAACCGGCCCAGGCCATACGCGAGATCTGCGGCACCCATCAATGCAGCCTCCCGGGCGACACGCTCCACGTATCCGTAACTTCTAGCCGCTGCAACGAGATTGTCCGCGATAACACCGCAGTACTCGTGAAGCGAATTCAGCCGGCCGGCCACCTGGAGCAGATCAGGCCAAGGGTCCTGGCCCAGCCAGTTCGCCGGCCAGTACGGGTCCAAATTGAGGATCCGATACGCGCGACCCACCCAGTCGGCCAAATCATCTCGCAGAACGTTCAGGAACTGTGCCTGGGCCAACACTTCATCGGTGGCAACGATGGTCGTACCTCCGACCGAGACGGTCAGGTCGCCGTCAGCGAGGCCGTCCCTCACGCCGGACACAGCTCCTCCTCGAGGTAGATCTGGTTTCGCACGCTGGCCAGCGCCTCGTGCAGGTAGTGCAGCACAACATCGAGGTGTTGCACGATGTCTGCGACGCAGCCCGAGTAAGCCCGCTGAGATTTGGAACTCCAGAATTCGCTGGGGTCCAGGGCGAGCAACTGGCGACGTTTGCCCTCGATTTCGGCATGCAGGCCGAGCAGGAGATCGCGCTGGGAATGCATCATCGCCAGGTGCTCAGGACTATATGGCCCACCCGGCATCCGCCCCACTGCGTCCATGACACCTCCAGGTCGCGACGATCGTCGCAGAATCCGCGACGCATCCGGCTGCCCGTCGCGCAATCTGTGCACAGAGACCGAATACTGGGCGTGTGGAGAAGGCGAAACTGCTCCAGAATGGAAGACATGCCCTTCGCGTCACTCACCCCCGACGAGTCGACGCCGTTTCGAATCATTTTCGTCTGCACCGGAAATATCTGTCGGTCGCCCATGGCCGAGGTCGTGCTGCGCGACCTCGTCACGAAACTCGGACTCGGACGTCTCATCGCGAGCAGCTCGGCCGGCACCGGAGACTGGCATGTGGGTGAGCAAGCCGACGGTCGCACGATCACGGCCCTGGCCAAGCGCGGCTACGACGGCAGCCACCATCGGGCCCGCCAGTTTGACCCGCTGTGGTTCGCCGAGCACGACCTCGTCGTCGTGCTCGACCGCAGCCAGGAGCGCATTCTGCGCAACTGGGCCCTGGAGGATCGCGATCGCGCCAAGGTGCGCCTGCTGCTGAGCTTTGACGCCCAGCAGGCCGCCCTGTTCGACGTGCCTGACCCCTACTATTCCGACGATGCGTTGTTTGACGCCGTATTAGGCATGATTGAGAGGGCAAGTCACGCACTTGTGAAACAACTTGCACCCGCAATTCGACAGGGAGTCCGATGAGTCACCTACCCGTACAGGTTCTGAGCCCGCTTGATGGCCGCTACCGAGCCGCCGTTTCCGATCTGGGCGAGTTCCTGTCCGAGGCCGGTCTCAACCGGGCCCGCGTGCGCGTCGAGGTGGAGTGGCTGATCACCCTCACCGACCGCAGCCTGTTCGGTTCCGCACCCCTGAATGACGAGCAGAAACTCGCCCTACGCACGCTCGTGACCGACTTTGGTCAGCCCGAGATCGACGAACTGGCCGAGCTCGAGGCCACCACCCGCCACGACGTGAAGGCCGTCGAATACCTCGTTCGCCGACGCCTCGGCACACTGGGCCTCGATCACATCAGCGAGCTCACCCACTTCGCGGCGACCAGCGAGGACATCAACAACCTCTCCTATGCCCTCACCGTGCGGGATGCCGTGCAGACCGTCTGGCTGCCCAAGCTGCGCCTCGTGATCCAAGCACTTCGCAGCAACGCGCTGGAATTTCGAGCGGATGCGATGCTGGCCCGTACCCACGGGCAGCCCGCGACGCCGACCACCATGGGTAAGGAACTCGCCGTGTTCGCCTACCGCCTCGAACGCATCGTGCGGCAGATCGAGGCCGGCGAATACCTGGGCAAATTCAGTGGCGCCACCGGAACCTTCGCCGCCCACGTGGCCGCCGATCCGTCCGTTGACTGGCCGGCCGTCTCGCGCGAGTTCGTCGAGGGTCTCGGCCTCGGCTGGAACCCGCTCACGACGCAGATCGAGTCGCACGACTGGCAGGCCGAGCTGTACTCCCGCGCATCCCACGCAAACCGCATTCTGCACAACCTGGCCACCGACATCTGGTCCTACATTTCAATCGGCTACTTCCGCCAGATTCCCCAGGTCGGTGCCACCGGCTCCTCGACGATGCCGCACAAGATCAACCCGATTCGCTTCGAGAACGCGGAAGCCAACCTCGAACTGTCCTGCGCCATCCTGGACTCACTCGCGGCTACCCTCGTAACCAGCCGCCTGCAACGTGACCTCACCGACTCCACCACCCAGCGCAACATCGGAGTCGGCTTCGGGCATTCGCTGCTCGCGCTCGACAATATCCTGCGGGGCCTCGGCGAGATCGACATAGACCGTAAGCTGCTGGCGAGCGACCTCGACTCCAACTGGGAGATTCTGGGCGAGGCGATTCAGACCGTGATTCGCGCTGAAGTCTCGGCCGGCCGCTCGTCCATCGAAGACCCATATGCCCTTCTCAAGGAGCTGACCCGCGGCAAACGCATCACGAGCGCGGACCTGGCGGCATTCGTTTCGGCCCTCGATATTGGCGAAGCGGCCAAGACCCGCCTTCTGGCCCTGACCCCTGGTAGTTACGTCGGCCTCGCCGCCGCCTTGGTTGACTACCTGCCGTAGTCGTCGCCCGTTACAGGAAAGCACCTTCGTCCACAGGGACGAAGGTGCTTTTTTGACGCTGCGGTGCCGGCTAGTGCCCGTTCTGCTCGTCGAGGTCGGTCTGCTCCGAGGCATTGGGCTTCATGCCGAGCACGAGCATGGCGATCACCACGAGCGCCACGATGAACGTCACGCCGAGTCCGATAACGGAGAGCATGACCTCGCGCGTGGTGCCCAGAATGGTCAGCCCGACGAACAGGGCCATTCCGGCCGAAATGGCGAGCAATTCGACCGGCTTCAGTCGGTCAGAGCGGCTGGGCTGCTGCGCCGAGTTGGGCGTGCCAGGGGTCTTCTTGGTCACAGTGAGTCCAAATCTTTAGGCGCGGTGTTCGTTGGTGCGGTGTTCGTTGGTACGGCGGCGTCGCGGCGCTGCCTGGGCGAATCCCATTTGATGGAGAGGCCGGCGATGGGCAGAAAAACAGCGAGAAAGACCAGGTAGGCACCGAAGAGGCCGACCGAGACGACCGGATTGGGCGGCAGAAGCAGAAAGAGCAGGGCGAGGATCGCGGTGCCGATTCCGGTATACAGCCAGTCTTTGGCCGGCAGCGGGCGTTTGCGCACCCGGATGCCGGCATAGATCTCGAGAAAGCCGGTGACGGCTCCCCAGACACTCACGATGAAGAGAAAGAACCCGTGGCCTCCGGCGTGAAAACCGAGCGCTGCCGCGCCGGCGACCATGCTCACGATGCCCTGGATCAGAAACAGGCTGCGGTCGGCAGCGACGGTAAGGGTACGCGGGCCGGTGAGAACGAGGAGCAGGCCACTCGCCAGTGCGAAGGCGCCGAATCCGAGCAGACCAAGCTGAGCCGAGTGGTCGCGGCTGAAAGTGATGATCGCGGCGGGAACCACGGCGATCAGGGCGCGCCCAACGGCCACGGACCAGTACCCGGAACCGACGTGTGATGGTGCCTGGGCGTTTGCCACGCACAACCTCTTTCGTTGCAAAATTTGTCAGGTCCAGTCTACGCGGCGGGACCGTGCGGATCTGCGAGCGGGCTGCACGCGGTGCGCTTGGGCGCAACAAACCGGGCCCGGCACGATCAAGCTCCTGCATCAAGCAGTGCCGAGCTACCCGCCGGCCACCATGTCAGCGAACCGGGAGTAGTGGCCGTGGAAGGCAACGGTGACGGTGCGGGTGGGGCCGTTACGGTGCTTGGCCACGATGAGGTCGGCCTCACCGGCGCGCGGGTTGTCCTTCTCGTAGGCACTCTCCCGGTGCAGCAAAATCACCATGTCGGCGTCCTGCTCGAGCGAACCCGACTCACGAAGGTCGGAGATGGCCGGCATCTTGTCGGCGCGCTGCTCCGGACCTCGGTTGAGCTGGGACAGCGCAATAACCGGAACCTGCAGTTCTTTGGCAAGCAGCTTGAGCGCTCGGGAGAACTCACTGACCTCTTGCTGTCGCGACTCGACTTTTTTGCCGCTGGTCATCAGCTGCAGGTAGTCGATGATGACCATCTTGAGCCCGACGCGCTGTTTGAGCCGGCGACACTTGGCCCGGATCTCGACCAGGGTCATGTTCGGGCTGTCGTCGATGTAGAGCGGTGCGTCGTTGATGCGACCGCGCGTGGCCGCAATAGTGGTCCAGTCGCGGGCCTCGACGGTGCCCTTGCGCATGCTCTGCAAGGGAACGGATGCCTCCGCCGCGAGCAGGCGCATGGCAATTTCACTGCGCCCCATTTCGAGGGAGAAGAAAATGCTCGGCATGTTGTGGTGGATCGAGGCCGACCGCGCGAAGTCGAGGGCGAGGGTGGACTTACCCAGTGCCGGACGGGCGGCCACGATGATGAGCTGGCCACCATGGAACCCGTTGGTGAGTTCGTCGAGGTCGGCGAAGCCGGTGGGTACGCCGCTCATCTGGCCGTCTTTGAGCTTGGCGGCCTCGATTTCTTCGATGGCCGCCGTCACAGCGTCGGTGAGCGGAACGTAGTCCTCGGTCTGGGTACCCCCGGTGACGGCATAGATTTCGGCCTGAGCCGTGTTGACGAGGTCGAGCACCTCACCCTCCGCGGCGTAGCCCATCTGCGCGATGCGCGTACCAGCTTCCACCAGACGGCGCAGCAGCGCGCGTTCGGCGACGATGGTGGAGTAGAACCCCGCGTTGGCAGCGGTGGGCACCAGGCTCGTCAGGGTGTGCAGGTAGTCCGCGCCACCGGCACGGGAAAGTTCACCGACCTTGGTGAGCTCATCGGTGACCGTGATGACGTCGGTCGGCTCGCCCTGGGCGTAGAGGGAGAGAATCGCGTCGAAGATGATCTCGTGCTTGGGGATGTAGAAGTCTCCGCCCCGCACGGTTTCGACGACGTCAGCGACGGCGTCCTTGCTGAGCATCATGCCCCCGAGGGCGCTCTGCTCGGCGAGGAGGTCGTGGGGCAGCGCCCGCTCCGACTTCCACGCTTCAGCGGGCCGCTCCAGACGGCCCTGCCCACCACCGGTCGACGAACCGTACTCGTTTGACGCTGGCTGGTTGGCCAGGCCCAAATGGGCGATCGACACTCGGTACCTCTTTCTCTGTCGTGACTCTAGGTGTATCAGGACCCACCGACACGGGACGCACTCACCCAGCCCGAGCCAGATTCCGCTACTGGATCACCCTAAGGAGCCGGTAGCACGACCCACAAACACCCCTGTGGATAACTCTGTGGAAAATCTGCGCGAAACGCCGTGGAGATTGTGCAGAACCTGTGCACTCACTTGTGGACAGATTTTAAATATTTGCAAATAAATGCTGGTTCATCAGGAGTTTAAGTTCTGCACATGGGTGTGAATAAAGTAGCCTCAATCAACCCTTGAACCTTGCCGATAGGAATGCTCACCTGTGCACAAAAGCGTTGGGTCAATGCCCCAAAAGTGGCTCTTAACGCCCCATAGCGGAGGATTCCTTACGGAACCCCCCGCTATGGGAGTGGTACAGGCTACCGGCCAGAAAGCCCGGCCTGCCGAGGTGCGATGCTACTTGGCAGCGACGACCACGAGAGTGATCGTGGCGCTGAGCTCGTCACGAAGACGAACCGTTGCCGTGTGCTCACCGGTCAGCTTGATGGCGGTGAGTTCGATCTTGCGCTTGTCGACCGTGCCGAGACCTGCGGCTGCAACGGCGTTAGCCACATCCGTGGTCTTGACCGAACCGAACAGGCGTCCGCCGGCGCCGGCCTTGACGACCAGGGTGACCTTGGTGTTCTCAAGTTTGACCTTGAGCGCCTCAGCCTCTTCGAAGGTGGCGTGCTCGCGCGCAGCGCGGGCTGCCTTGATCTGCTCGATCTGCTTCTCGCCACCGCGGGTCCACGCCACAGCGAAGCCCTTGGGAACGAGGTAGTTACGAGCAAACCCGTTCTTGACGTCTACGACGTCGCCGGGTGCACCGAGGCCGGAGACCTCATGCGTCAGAATCAATTTCGACATTTGGTTTCCTTACCGGCCTGAGCCTGCGTAGGGCAGCAAAGCCATTTCGCGGGCGTTCTTGACGGCACGGGCGATGAGGCGCTGTTCCTGAACGGAAACGCCTGTGATGCGGCGGGCGCGGATCTTTCCACGCTCGGAGATGAACTTGCGCAGGGTGGGGACGTCTTTGTAATCAATGACACCAACCCGAATCGACTTCGCGGGAGCAGCGTTCTTGCCACCCTTAGCTCCGCGAAGCGGCTTGCGGCGGTCGCCGCTCGACTTTCCAGCCATGATTTCCTTACTTTCTAAAAAGAGGTGTTAGCTACGCGCTAGGCGAGCTTAGAAGGGGGTCTCGTCGCTGAAGTTGCCTGGGCTGTTCCAGACATCTCCACCAGATGCTGCTGGCGCAGCAGTCTTGGCGGGGGCGCTGGGTGCCCATGGCTCATCGTTGCCCTGGCCACCGGCAGCGGGTGCACCACTGCGAGGGCCGGAGGACTGCGCACGAGTGAGGGAAGCGGTGGCGTAGCGCAGCGATGGACCAATTTCGTCGATCTCGAGCTCCATGCTCGTGCGCTTTTCACCTTCCTTTGTCTCATACGAACGCTGCTTGAGACGCCCGGAAGCGATGACACGCGACCCCTTGGTCAGTGAACCTGCAACGTGCTCGGCGAATTCACGCCAAACGCTCGCACGCAGGAACAGCGCGTCGCCATCTTTCCACTCGTTGGCCGCACGATCGAACGTACGCGGAGTGGAAGCGATGGTGAAGTTGGCAACCGCCAGCCCGTTCTGCGTGTAACGCAGTTCCGGATCGCTGGTGAGGTTGCCCACCACGGTGATTACGGTCTCGCCAGCCATGGGCTACTTGTCGCTTGCCTTGTCGGCAGCGGCCGGAGCAGGAGTCGCCTTGGCAGCAGCAGGCTTGGCAGCGGCAACCTTCGCGGCGGGAACCGCGGTGGAGGCAGCAGCAACCGGAGCAGCAGCATCGGCCTTCGCAGCAGCGGCCGGAGCCTCTGCAACGACGGCTTCTGCTACGACAGGCTTGGCAGCAGCGGCGACCTTGGCGGCCGGAGCGGCAGCGGCTGCAGCAGCAGCGTCAGCCTTGGCAGCGATGACCTTCGGGTTGGCAGCCTTGCGAGCAGCCTTCTCTGCGGCCAGCTTGGTGGCGACGACGACCTGGGCGATGCCCTCTTCGGCGCGGAGCACCTTGGTGCGCATGACGGCCTCGGACAGCTTCAGCTGACGGTCGAGCTCGACCGTGGCTGAGGCGTTCGCGGTGAAGTCAACAACGGCATAAATGCCTTCGGTCTTCTTGTTGATCTCGTAAGCGAGACGACGACGACCCCAGACATCAACCTTGTCAATGCTGCCACCATCGTTGCGAACAACGTTGAGGAACTTGTCAAGGCTGGGAGCTACGGTGCGCTCATCGATCTCGGGATCGAGGATAACCATAAGTTCGTACTGATGCATGACTAACCCACCTCCTTCGGACTAAAACGGCTGCAGAATTTCTGCAACAGGAGGGTTGTGCATGTGCTGCAGGCGGAGGCCGGGAATCCGGCACGCAGGCAACCTGCCCAGACTACCGGATGCCGCGCGCATACGCCAGTCGACCTGCCCGTCGTTGGGTCGACCTACTCGGTCTGAGTGGCATTAGCGGCATTCTGGGCGGCACGGACACCGGAGTCCACTGGCGTGCGGCCGATGAATACCTCGTCGAGCAGCGGCCGCATGGCGTTTTCGGCGGCCGGCCAACCGGCTCCCCGCGGTGCCGGGGCCGTTCCAGCGGTCAGCACGTCGTAGAACGGGCTGATGTCGACATTCTCCGAAGCCCAATAGGCCGCGTAGGCCGGCTGCGCGGCCAGCACGGCCGGAGACGCCGCACCGGATGCCCCGATGAATTCTGATCCGGCGGCACTCCCGAGCCATTCCAAGACCCGCTGCGTTTCGGCCGGATGCTGGGATGCCGCATTACCGGCGGCCGCGATGCCATCGACACCGCTGATCGCACCGGCCGGGCCGCTGGGCAGGCGAACAACGCCCCAATCGAAGTTCGCCCCGGCGCTCACGTTGGCGAGGTTGTAGACACCACTCTGAAACAGGGCCATCTTGCCCTGCAGAAACTGCTCGCGGCTGAAGTCGCCGTTGGTGTTCGTATCGGCGGCCGACGGAGCGACCTGCCACTTGTTCATGAGATCGACCAGGTACTGGAACGAGGCGATGCCGGCGTCGGACGCGAAGGCATACTGGTTGGACTCGTCCTGAAACTGGGCACCATTGGAGGCCAGGTAATTAAGCACCATCGCCTGCAGGTCGTAGCCGGCGTTGTAGCCATATTGGCTGAGGTTGGAACCGTCGAACTCGGCACTGTCGGCCGTGTTCCCGTTGTAGTCCTTGGTGAGTTTCTGCAGCACGCCGATGAGGGTGTCGTTGTCACCGGTGGGATCCCAGGTGAGTGCGGACACGTCGTCGGCGGTCAGGCCGGCATCACCGAGCAGGTCAGCGTTGTAATACACCGCAATGCCGGGGTCGGCCAGCTGCGGCACTCCCCACAGCGTGGCGTCCCTGGTGTACTGGGCGACGACGGGTGCGGACCAGCCGGCCTGGGCATCCGCTGGCAGGGCCGTCGTAATGTCGAGCAGCGCCCCCGCGTCGGCGTAGGCGGGGTAGCTGCCACCGTCGACCCAGAAGACGTCGGGCGCCCCAGCACCGGCGACGTCGGTGCGAAGCTTCTCGAAATAGTCGTCCCACGGCACGATTTCGACGTCGACCTGGATGTCGGGGTTGTCCCGTTCGAAGGCGGAGAACGACTTGTCGTAGGCGGCCGCGACCTGTTCGTCCCAGAGACGCACGGTCACGGTGGTGGCATCGCTGGATGATTCGGAGCTAGAGAAGTTCAGGGCCGTGACGGCCCCGGCAATGACGAGCAACACTCCGGCAATGCCGGCAGCAATAATGGTGGAACGCTTGGCCATGATGTCCTTTATTGACGGATCGAACCTTCCCCAGTGAACCAGCCTACGCAGATCCCGAGATGGTGATCGACCGCACAAAGCTGCGCTGAAACAGGAGAAACAACAGGAGCAGCGGCACTAGGGCGAGCGTCGTGGCCGCCATGACGAGGGTCCAGTTGCCATTGAACTGGCTCTGCAGGCTCGCTGTGGCGACGGTCACGACCCGCCATTCACTTCCGGTCGTGACCACGAGCGGCCACATGAAACTGTTCCAGTGGCTCACGATCGTGATCAGGGTCAGCGTGGCAATAATCGGACGCGACAGGGGCACGACGATCTCAACCAGCACGTCGAGGGTGTTCGCACCGTCCAGCCGGGCCGCATCAATGAGTTCCTGGGGGATTCCGCGAAAGTACTCGCGCAGCAGAAAGATCGCGTAGGGGGAAGCAAACGCGAACGGCAGCACGAGACTCCAGAACGAGTTCCGCAGCCCGGCCTCGGTCATCATCAGGTACAGCGGAACGACGAGCACGACGGGTGGGATCATCAGGGTCGACAGGTACACCCAAAACAGCACCTGACGGCCCGGAAAATCGACCCGAGCGAAGGCATACGCGGCGAGAATCGAGCAGATCAGCTGCCCGACCAGAATCAGAACCGCCGCCAGGACCGTGACCACGATGGCACGACCGAATTGTGCCGGTCCGGTCAGCAGCAGCGCAAAATTGTCGAGGGTGAATGGGTCAGGCCAGCTCAGGGCTGACTGCTGCGCGAACTGCTCCCGGGTCTTGAATGCGGTGAGGATACTCAGCAGGAACGGCCCGAGGGTGAACAGTGCGCCGAGCACGAGCACCAGGTAGACGGCGGCGGTTGAGGAGAATCTAGTCCATTTCATAGGTGACCCTCCGACGAAAATAGAGCTGCTGGGCGAGGGTGATGACCACCAGGATGACCAGCAGAACGACCGCCATGACGGCCGCACGACCGAGGTCGAAGGCGTCGAAAGCTTCGTAGTAGATGCGCGCCGCTACGACATCCGTTGATCGTGCCGGTCCGCCCTGGGTGAGCGCGTAGACCTGGTCGAAGACCTGAAAAGCCGAGATGACGGTGGTAACCAGCACGAAGAACATGGTGGGACGCAGCAGCGGAAGCTTGATGTGCCAGAACATCTTTACCGCGCCGGCACCGTCGATGCGGGCGGCCTCGAGAATCTGCCCCGGGATGTTGAGGAGCCCGGCCATGAAGAACAGGGTGACGTAGCCGACGTTGGTCCAGATCACCACGGCGGCCACGGCCGGCAGCGCGAGCGCCGGGTCACTGAGCCACTCGACGCGCTGCCCGAGCAGGGTGTTCAGGGCTCCGTCGGTCGGCGCGAGAATCCACTTCCAGACGACTCCGAGAGCAAGCGGGGCACAGATCCACGGCAGCACGTAGATGGTATGAAACCAGGCGGACCCCGGCAGCCCGCGGGTGAGCAGGGTCGCCGCGCCGAGCCCGATCAGGGTTTGAATCGGCACCACGAGGGCAACGAAGATCAGCGTGACCAGCAGGGAATTGCCGAAGACACCGTCGCTGAGAACGGACTGGTAGTTGTCGAGACCGACGAAGGTGATCGGGCCGATCAGGTCCCAGCTCTGAAAGCTGAGCCAGAGCACGACGAGCACCGGGAGTAGGAGAAAGCAGACCACGCCGAACAGGCTGGGGGCGAGAAGGGCATAGCCGGTGATCGCACTGCGTCGACGGAGCCTCCCTCTACTCCGCACGCTCCGCCCACCACTGAACCAACCGGCGGGTGGCTTCTTCCTCACCCAGCGGGCCATCATCGAGACGCTGCTCGAGCAGATACCGGTAGGCCTCTCCCACCTCGCGGCCTGGCTTCAGGCCGAGAACCACCATGATCTGCTCGCCGTCAAGGTCGGGACGCAGGGCTCCGAGCTCTTCCTGCTCGTTCAGCGCGGCAATGCGCTGTTCCAGGTCGTCGTAGGCGAAGCCGAGACGGTCGGCCTTGCGCCGGTTGCGGGTCGTGACGTCGGCGCGGGTCAGAATATGCAGCCGTTCCAGCTGGTCGCCGGCGTCGCGCACGTACCGGCGCACGGCCGAGTCGGTCCAGGCGCCCTCCGTGTAGCCGAAGAATCGCAGGTGCAGCTCGATCAGACGGGCGACGGCGTTGATGGTGTCGTTGTCAAAGCGCAGGGCGCGCAGGCGCTTCTTGGCGAGCTTGGCACCCACCACGTCGTGGTGGTAGAAACTCACGACGCCGCCGGGTTCCAGCTTGCGGGTGGCTGGCTTGCCGATGTCGTGCAGCAGGGCGGCGAGACGCACGATCAGGTCTGGGGCCTCCAGGTTGCCGCGCGAGGTCTCGTAGCCCATCGCCTGCTCCAGCACCGTGAGCGTGTGCTGGTAGACGTCCTTGTGGTGGTGGTGCTCGTCGATCTCGAGCCGCAGGCCGGGAATCTCCGGCAGCACGATCTCGGCCAGGCCCGATTCCATCAGTACCTCGATGCCGGCGCGCGGGTCCCTGGAGACCAACAGCTTCGAGAGTTCGTCGCCGATGCGTTCGGCCGACACGATACGGATGCTTTCCCGCATCTTCTCCATGGCCACTGCGGTATCCAGATCCAGCGTGAAACCCAGCTGGCCGGTGAACCGAGCCGCGCGCAGCATCCGCAGCGGGTCGTCACCGAAGGACACCTCCGGAGTGCTCGGGGTGCGGAGGCGCCCGGCGAGCAGGTCATCGATGCCGCCGGCCGGGTCGACGAGCGTGAGCTGGGGCAGGCGCAGGGCCATGGCGTTGACGGTGAAGTCCCGGCGGAGCAGGTCGGGTTCCAGGCTGGTACCGAACACCACGTCGGGTTTGCGGGTGGTGCCGTCGTAGCTGTCCGCCCGATAGGTGGTGATCTCCACGGTTTCACCGGCGAGGCTCGCACCGATCGTGCCATACGCCCGACCGATGTCCCACTGCGCTTCGGAGAGGGGTTTGACGAGCGCGAGAATCTGATCCGGGGTCGCATCCGTGGTGAAATCAAGGTCGTGCAGCGGGCGGTCCAGGAACGCATCGCGAACCGGGCCGCCGACCAGGGCCAGCTCATGGCCGACCGCAGCAAATGCGTTCGCGAGACGAGAAACGGTGGGGGTGGCAGCCAGGTCGCCCAGTCGTGCGAGGGCTGCCGCGACGCTCTGCATATGCCCCATATTAGTTGCCATCAGGGGGGCACGCAGACTCGGTGCAGGCGGCTCTAGGCTGACACGCCGTAGAATCCCCCTATGGTGGCCGAGTCAGATTCCGCGCATCGGCCCGCGCTCCCGGCTGCCGCGTGCAGCGCCGTGCGCCCGGCCCGGCGCGCGATGAGTCGTCGCCGGCCCGGGCCGATTACGGCATTTCTGGTGGGAGCTCTGACCCTGGCGTCGCTGATTTTTGCACCGATCTTCGTTCTAGCGTCGGCTCAGGCCGACCCGGCGACCGGCTCCGTCGCGAGCGCCACCACCCCCGCTGACACCGTCGGCGTCACGGTCACGCCGACCACGTCGCCGCAGCTGGTACCTGGCCAGGACCTGGTTCTGACGGTGACCGTGCACAACAACACCAGCGCCGACATTCCGATCGGCCGAGTGGATGTGTACCTCGCGCAGCTCGCGCTGACCACCCGGGCGGCACTCGATAGCTGGCTCCGGCCCGATGACGACGCAAATTCCGGCGACCAGCTGGTGAGCGTGCCCACCACGGAAGGTATTCCGGCTGGTGCCAGCACGAACCTGAGCGTCACGGTTCCGGCTGCGGCCGTGGGATTGACCGATGACAACGCGTGGGGAGCGCGTGGGATCGCCGCGATTCTCGTTGCGGGTGACGTGATTCAAGCTGAGGGCCGCGGCACGTTTGTCTGGTCCCAGGGCAGCGCGATCACCCCGGTCGCTCTCACCGCTATTCTGCCGATCACGACCCCGGAAAGCGCGACCGGCCTGATCACCTCGAAGGCACTCGAGTCGTACACGAGCTCGGTCGGTCTGCTCTCGCGCCAACTGGATGTCGCCATTGATGCGCCCACCGCGACGATCGCCATAGATCCGCAGATCATCGCCTCGATTCGAGTGCTCGGCACGGCCGCTCCGGCGTCGGCCGTGGCCTGGCTCGACCGTCTGGCCGGTGCGAGCAATGACATCTTCCCGCTCGGCTACGCGGATGCCGACATCGCGTTGCAAGCGCAGGCCGGCGCCACGACGCTGCTCGCGCCCACCTCTTTCGTGTCGGCGATCGACGCGAGCCTGTTCGTCGTGCCCTCGGCCACACCGCTCCCGGAAGACACCACCGACCCGACCGATGTGCCCAGCGTCACGTCACGAGCCAGGGCCCAAGCCACCGCGTCTCCGACTCCCACCCCGACACCCACGCCGGAACCCGGCGCAACGGTCATCCCCTCGACCAGCGACCTGCTGGCCTGGAACTACACGAGCACCGCTATCGGCTGGCCGGTCGCCGGGCAGGTTGCGCGCGCCGATCTTGACGTCTTTGCCGCGAGCGGCCTGACCACGACCATCCTCTCCAGCGGGAACGTCGAACAGTCAGACGTCTTCACGCCGAATACCGCGTTCGCTCTTCCCGGCGGGCTTGGTCTGGTCAGCGATTCCGCACTGTCGGCCGCCATCCGTACCGCGGCCGAAGCCACGACCGAGGACGAGTGGCGGGTCAGCGTCTCCGAGGCGGCTTCGCTGCTCGCGGTCGTGTCTGCGGAGAACCCCAACTCGGCACGCACATTGTTGGTCACCTTCAACCGCAGCAGTCCGGAAAGCGCGACCCGGGTCGCTCAGACGCTTGCGGCCCTCGATTCGACGACCTGGTCGAACGCGGCCCCGCTGCAGGCTGCCCTGGATTCCGCCCCGGGCACTACGGTGACTTTTCGGGACCAGGCCATTGACACTAACCGGGTCACGCTCGCCCGATCGCTGTTGCAGCGCGAGGCGGCAATCGCCGAATTCGCGACCATTCTGGCCGATCCGCTGGCGTTCACCGCGCCGGCGCGATTGGATTTGCTGACCCTTCTGGACACAACCTGGGCCTCGCAGACTGAGGCCTGGGCTGACCAGGTGCGGACGAACCTCGCTGCCTCCTTCGACCTGATCCACGCCGTGACCGTGACCACCCGCGGGCCGATCATTGTGGTGGGCAGCAAGGTCGACCTGCGTATAACGCTCAACAACGCCCTGGACCAGGCCGTCACCGTGCGCACCGAGATCGTGCCGTCCAACGGGCGACTCGTGGTCGGTGAAACCCTCGAGACGACCATTCAGCCGAACTCCGCGCAGGCCGTCTCCGTACCCCTCAGCGCCGCTGTCGGTAACGGCGATGTCGTCCTGCGGGTCACCCTGTTCACCCTGAATGGCACCCCGCTCGGCCAGCCGGCTCCGATCGATGTCAGCGTGCGCGCCGACTGGGAAGGTGTTGGCGCGAGTATCTTCGCCATTCTCGTCGTCGGCTTCTTCGGTTTTGGTATCTGGCGCAACATCGTGCGCCGACGCCGCGAGAAATCGGCCGAGGCATCCGCTGTCAGTGAAGAGACGGTGTTACCCACGGCGGTGCCCGATGCCTGACCCGGCTCCCAGCGGCAGTGGAGGTATCGGCCGGGCCAGTGCGTTCTTGGCCTCCGGCACGATCGTGTCGCGCATTCTCGGCTTCGTGAAGGTCATCGTTTTGGCCGCCATCATCGGCCAGTTCGGTGCCGCGGCCGACACGTTCGCGATCGCCAATCAGCTGCCGAACACCATCTATGTGATCGTGGCCGGCGGAATCCTGACCGCCGTTCTGGTTCCGCAAATCGTTCGAGCCAGCCTCCACGCCGACGGTGGCACGGCGTACATCAACAAGCTGCTCACCCTCGCCCTGGTCGTGCTGTTTGCGACGACCCTCATCGCTACCCTGTTGGCCCCGACCATCACCGGGTTCATCGGCTTGAACCTCCCCCAGAACGAGAAGGCACTGGCCGTGGCATTTGCTTACTGGTGCCTTCCGCAAATGTTCTTCTACGGGCTGTACACCCTGCTGGGCGAAGTGCTCAACGCCCGCAAATCTTTCGGACCGTTCACCTGGGTGCCAGTGCTCAACAACCTGGTGGCCATTATCGGCCTGATCGTTTTCGCGACGCTGTTCAGCCCTGACCCGTTCGGTGCTCGATCGGCCGCCGAGATCACGTCGGCCATGGTCGCCGTACTGGGCGGCAGTGCCACCCTCGGCGTGATCACCCAGGCCGTCGTGCTGTTCTACTTCTGGCGCCGCATCGGATTGCACTACCGCCCGGATTTCCATTTTCGCGGCGTGGGTCTCGGTGCCGCCGGCAAAATGGCGAGCTGGACCTTCGGGATGCTTCTGCTCACGACTTTCGCGGGCATTGTCGAAACGCAGGTCGTGACGCTCGCACACGGTGAGGCATCCGTTGCCGTTCTCGCCACCGCCTGGCTAATTTTCATGCTGCCGCACTCCGTGATCACGGTGTCGGTCGCGACGGCGTACTTCACCCGCATGAGCGAACATGCCGCACTCGGAAGCTGGTCACTGGTGCGAACGGATGCCTCGAGCGCGATTCGGGGAACGTCGCTCGTGATTGTGCTCGCCGCGGCCGTCATCGCGGTCTGCGCTTACCCGTTTGCGGCGATCTTCGTGACACCGTTCGACCAGGTGCAGTCGATCGGCAACGTCATCATCGCGTTCATTCTGGGGCTGGTGCCATTCTGCGTGTTGTTCGTTCTGCAGCGCACCTTCTACGCCCTCGGTGACACGCGTACACCGTTCTTTTTCACCCTGTTCCAGGTCGTTCTGCTGATTTGCGCCGTGCTGGCCTGCGCGTGGCTGCCCACGGAATGGATCGCCGTTGGCATCGCCGCGTCGATCACGGTGACCGGTACGCTGCAGGCAATCTTGGCCGCCATTCTCCTGCGCCGTCGAATGCACGGTATCGACGGACGACGCATTCTGCGCAGTCTCGTGAAATATCTGGTCGCTGTGATCATTCCAGTGGCTGCCGGCCTGACCCTCACGACCCTCCTGGGTGGCAATGTCGACGGCGGATTCGCCGTGTCCTCCAGGCTCACGGCCATGGTCTCCATGGTGTTGATCGGGGTCGTCATGTCCGCGGCCTACTTCGGACTGCTCCTGGTCATGCGCAGCGGCGAGCTCACGGCCTTTCTGGCGCCCCTGCAACGCCGCTTCGGCCGCTAACGCGTTCCCGGCCTGACACGCGGCTCAGCGCCCCTGTGAGTGGTGCGCTTCGCTGGCGGTGGCTGGGTACCGGCGGCTCTTGCTGGGAGGCCGCGGAATAGCATCGGATTAGGATGTGTTGTATCGAAACGTGAGGCGGGATATTGCCCGGCTTTCCCACCACTGCAAGGAGTGTGCGCGTGCGTCAGATCATCATCATCGGTTCCGGACCGGCCGGCTATACCGCGGCAATCTACGCCGCGCGGGCCAACCTCAAACCGCTTCTGATTGCCAGTTCGGTGGAGGCTGGCGGTGAGTTGATGAACACGACCGACGTTGAGAACTTTCCCGGCTTTCCGGAGGGCGTCCAGGGACCCGATCTGATGACCAAGATGCAGGAGCAGGCAGAGCGCTTTGGCACCGAGGTCGTCTACGACGACGTCGAATCGGTCGACCTGTCCGGCCCGATCAAGACGGTCGCCCTCGGTAATGGTGACGTGGAGCAGGCACTCACGGTTATTTTTGCCACCGGTTCCGCCTACCGCAAGCTCGGCCTCAACGACGAAGAACGTCTCTCCGGCCGCGGTGTCTCCTGGTGTGCCACCTGCGACGGTTTCTTCTTCAAGGGCAAGGAAATCGCCGTCATCGGTGGCGGTGACTCCGCCATGGAGGAAGCCACCTTCCTCACCCGATTCGCCTCGAAGGTGCACGTCATTCACCGCAAGGGTGAACTGCGCGCCTCCAAGATCATGCAGGAACGTGCTTTCGCCAACGACAAGATCGAGTTCACTTGGAACTCCGAAGTCGTCGGTATCACCGGCACCGAGGCCGTCGATGGTCTGACCCTGCGCGACACCGTCTCCGGCACCGAGAGCAGCCTTCCGGTCGGCGGCGTGTTCGTGGCGATCGGCAACGACCCGCGCACGCACCTCGTGCACAAGCAGCTCGACCTCACCCCCGAGGGCACCATTGCCGTCGCGGGCCGGTCATCCCTGACCAGCCAGGCCGGTGTCTTCGCGGCCGGTGACGTGATCGACTCCAGCTACCGCCAGGCCATCACGGCTGCCGGCTCCGGCTGCGCGGCCGCCCTCGATGCAGAGCACTACCTCAGCACTCTTCCCCAGGACCTGCTGGCCTCGGCCAGTGAACACGAACTCGTCTGATTTTACTAAGACCTAAGTTTACCAGTACTAAGTTACCCAAGAAGGAGACACACATGACTGCACGCGCCGTAACAGAGGCCAACTTCGAACAGGAAGTCATCAACAACGAGAAGACCGTTCTGGTGGACTTCTGGGCCGAGTGGTGTGGCCCCTGCCGCGCCGTCAGCCCCATTCTCGACCAGATCGCGGCCGAAAACGCCGACAAGCTCGACATCGTCAAGCTCAACGTCGATGAGCACCCCGCTCTGGCCGCCAAGTACCAGATCACCTCCATCCCGGCGATGAAGGTCTTCCAGAAGGGCGAGGTCGTCAAGACCGTCATCGGCGCCAAGCCGAAGCCGCAGCTCGAGAAGGACCTGGCCGACTACCTCGTCTAACCGACTCAACCTAGAAAACCCGCCCGGCTTCAACCGGGCGGGTTTTTTGGTGCCCGCGGTCACCCCATACGATGAAGACGACAGCAGAACGGATAGGTGACGTGACAATTCAAGGCTCCACTGCCGATAACAAGCAGTCCGGGCCTGTGCAGACAAGTACTGTGCAGGGCGGCAACAACCTCGACCCGTGGTACCACCACTACGCCGATCGCGCCGCCGGCCTTAAGGCCTCCGAGGTACGCGCGCTCTTCGCCGTGGCCTCCCGCCCCGAAGTCGTCTCCCTCGCCGGCGGTATGCCCTACGTTGCGGCCCTGCCCCAGGACCTCGTGATCAATGCCATGGAGCGCGTCATGCGCGAGAAGGGCGCTACCGCACTGCAATATGGCTCTGGTCAGGGAGTTCCCTTGCTGCGCGAGCAAATTCTCGATGTCATGGCACTCGAGGGCATCAAGGCCAATGCCGATGACGTGGTTGTTACCACCGGTTCGCAGCACGCCCTGGAACTGGTCAGTAAGTTGTTCCTCAACCCCGGAGATGTCGTCATCTCCGAAGGCCCCAGCTATGTCACCGCCATGGTGATCTTCAAGTCGTACCAGGCCGAGGTCGACCATGTACCGATGGACGAGAACGGCCTGATCCCGGCCGCGCTGATCGAGCACATCGCCGCCCTCAAGGCAGCCGGGCGCACCATCAAATTCCTCTACACGATCCCCAGTTTTCACAATCCGGCCGGCGTCACCCTCAGCTGGACACGCCGCATGGAGATTCTCGAGATCTGCCGTTCGAACAATATTCTCGTGCTCGAGGACAACCCCTACGGACTGCTCTACTTTGACAAGCAAGCACCGGATGCCATTCGCTCACTCGAGCGCGACGGTGTCGTCTACCTGGGAACCTTCTCCAAGACCCTGGCTCCCGGCTTTCGGGTTGGCTGGGCTCTCGCCCCGCACGCGATCCGCGAGAAACTCGTGCTCGCCAACGAAGCTGCCGTGCTCTCCCCCAGCTCCTTCACCCAGATGGTGATCTCGGAATACCTCTCCACCGCCGACTGGAAGGGGCAGATCAACACCTTCCGCGGTGTCTATCACGAGCGCAAGAACGCTATGCTCGCCGCCCTCGAGGAGCACCTCCCCGATTTGACCTGGACCAACCCCACCGGCGGATTCTATGTCTGGGTCACCCTGCCCGAACAGCTCGATTCCAAGGCCATGCTGCCCCGCGCGGTCAAGGAACTGGTAGCGTACACGCCCGGGACCGCGTTCTATGCCGACGGTGACGGGCGCCAAAACATGCGTTTGGCCTTCTGCTATCCAACGCCGGAGAGCATCAGAGTCGGCATCCGTCGCCTGGCCACGGTCATTCGCGGCGAGCTTGATCTGCTCGACACCTTCGCCGGCACCGGTGCACTGGGCGCCGCGCCCGACCGGCCCGGCGCCAGAAATCAGCGCTATGCCGGTCCACCGGCCAACATCTCCTAGATATCCACGTTCACCCACACCAAGCTAGGGAAAAACCTGATCATGAGCGACTTCAACTCCCTTAATATCGTTATTCTGGCCGGCGGAATCTCCCACGAACGTGATGTTTCGCTGCGCTCGGGGCGACGGGTAGCGGATGCCCTCACGGGCGGGGGCCACACGGTCACCGTGATCGATCCCGGAGCCAACCTCCTGACCACTCTCACCGAACAAGCCCCCGACTTGATCTGGCCCACCCTGCACGGAGCTACCGGAGAGGATGGCGCCCTGCTCTCCCTGCTGGAGACCACCGGCATCCCGTTTCTCGGCTCAACTGGGCCCGCCGCCGCCCTGGCCTGGAACAAGGGCACGGCCAAGGAGCTCGCGCGCCGAGCTGGTTTTGCCACTCCCCCGGCTATCGCCCTCTCCACTGAAACATTTCGGGACCTCGGGGCCACGAGCGTACTTGAGCACCTGATCGGCGCAATCGGCCTGCCCCTGGTCGTTAAACCAGCTCAGGGCGGTTCTTCTCAGGGCGTCACAATCGTGCGCACCGCAGCGAACCTGCCCCGCGCCATGGTCGACGCGTACACCTACGCCAACACCGCCCTCGTTGAGGCCTATATTGACGGCGTTGAGGTTACTGTGGCGGTAATTGACACCGGGACCGGCCCCACAGCTCTGCCGATCGTTGAAATCGTGCCCGTTGACGGCGTCTACAGTTTCGAGGCACGGTACAACGCCGGCGAGACAGACTTCTACACACCGGCTCGCCTTTCCGACGACGCCTCGGCGGCGGTTTCCGCAACCGCAGTCGCCATTCACACACTGCTGGGCCTCCGCCACCTGAGCCGTATCGACCTCATTGTCGATGCCGCCGGTACCGCCTGGTTCCTGGAGGCCAACGTGCTTCCTGGCCTGACGGAAACGTCACTGGTGCCGCAGGCGATCGAGGCCACCAACCAGACCCTGGGTTCCACCTACTCCGCCCTGGCCGCAAACGCCCTGACGGGCCAGTAGGCCTTACGTTTCACGTGAAACCTGCGCAGCCTCAGCGTTGTTTCACGTGAAACACCACGACAGGACTCCCGCAGGCCACCCAGCGGGAGGGCGACTGCGGTCTCGACGAGCTCGACTGGCGGCCTGTGGGCAATGCATACGGCCACGGGATACTGTTTCACGTGAAACACTCCGTTGCATCTCCCGCGAATTGCTGGCTGGACGGCAATTACGGTCTGGACGAGCCCGACCGTCCGTGGCAGTTTCACGTGAAACATCGCGACAAGACCCCCGCAAACCAGCCCATCCGTAGGGCGATGGACGTCTCGACAAGCTCTGCCCACAGTGTGGGCAGAGTGATTTCAGCCACATAGGGGCGGCGGGTTTTTCGCGCAAGTTGCGAGTTTCGAGGTCTTTCAGGGGACTCGCGCACGCTTTTCGCGAGAGGCCCTGAAAGGCCTCGATGCCTGAGTAGGGAGCGAATGACCCGTCGACGCCCGCCGCGCCGGTGCAAGCGCCATCGAGGACATCAACCAAGCCACGGACCGCAGTAAATGGTTCGCCCTGAGCCGTGGGGCGGTTCACAGCGAAAAATGCCCCGGAGCACGCCATGTTTCACGTGAAACGGCCCACCGGGGATGAACTAGCTCGCGCTAAAGGCCGGTTCGCCGAGAACGGTAAGAATGCGGTTAAGATCGCCAATTGTGGCGAAATCAACTGTGATCTGGCCTTTTCTAGCCCCAAGATTGATTTTGACGCGCGTGTCGAGTCGTTCTCCGAGGTGCTCAGCGATTTCATCGAGGTGCCCCTGGCGTCGACCAGGAAGTGGTTTAGCCTTAATCAGTCTTGGCACGGATGTCGCCGCGGCCTCGGCCGCCCGCACCGAGAGATCCTCTTCGACGATCTTGTCGGCCAAGCGAATCATGCCAGCCAGGTCACCCACTGACAAAATCGCCCGCGCATGGCCAGCCGAGAGCACGCCGGCCGCAACTCGCAGCTGCACCGGTTCCGGTAGCTTCAGCAGACGCAGAGTGTTGGTGATCTGCGGCCGCGATCGACCAATTCTGGTCGCCAATTCTTCCTGTGTGATATCGAAGTCAGCGAGCAGCTGCTGGTAAGCGGATGCCTCTTCGAGCGGATTCAGCTGGGCGCGGTGTAGGTTTTCCAGCAGCGCGTCGCGCAGCATATCGACATCGGCGGTCTCTCGAACGACAGCTGGAATGCTGTCGAGCCCGACCTCCTTGGTCGCGCGAAGACGACGCTCGCCCATGACGAGTTCGTACTTGCCCGGCTCATCCGATAATGGCCGCACAACGATCGGTTGCAGCACTCCGACTTCGCGAATGCTGTGCACGAGTTCAGCGAGGTCATCCTCGTCGAAAATAGTGCGCGGCTGGGCACGGTTGGGCACGATGTCCTGCGGGTTCAGGTGGGCCAGACGCGCTCCGGGCACGGGAACGAGCTCGGGGGAGTCATCCGTTTCACGTGAAACACTACGCGGAAAAAAGACGTCAACCGGCCGGGGAGCCGACGCGTCGTCCTGCACCGGGATGAGTGCGCCGATACCGCGGCCGAGGCCGGTTCTTTTCGCCATTAGTGCTTATCTTTCATTTGGGGCTTATCTTCGGTTCCGGGAGCACCTCGATGGGCCATTTCTGATGCTGCTTCGAGGTAGGAGAGCGATCCTGCGGAGTTGAGGTCGTAGCTGACGACGCTCTGACCGTAGCTCGGGGCCTCAGAAACGCGTACAGAGCGCGGAATCGCGGTATTCAAGACCTCTTTTGGAAAGTGATCGCGCACTTCCTGGGCAACCTGGGTCGCCAGATTGGTGCGGCTGTCATACATGGTCAACAGAATGGTCGAGACGACCAGGTCGGGGTTGAGATGCTTCTCAATCAGAGCGATGTTTTTGAGCAGCTGGCTGAGTCCTTCGAGCGCGTAGTACTCGCACTGGATGGGAATGAGAACCTCGCGGGCGGCCACAAAGGCATTGATGGTCAGCAGCCCGAGCGAGGGCGGGCAATCAATGAAGACGTAGTCGTAGGGTTCAGTCATCTCGGCGAGGTAGAGATCAAGCGCGCGGCGTAGGCGCTGCTCGCGGGCGACGAGTGAAACCAGTTCGATCTCAGCCCCGGCCAGGTGAATCGTGGCTGGTACACAGAACAGGGCGCCGAACTCGGGGCTCTTCTGCACGACCTCGTCCATGGGCATGTCGTTGATGATGACGTCGTACACACTCGGCGTCTCGGCACGGTGCTCCACGCCGAGGGCGGTTGACGCATTCCCCTGCGGGTCCAGGTCGATGACCAAAACGCGAGCACCCTGCCGCGCGAGTGCAGCAGCCAGATTGACGGCGGTCGTGGTCTTACCGACCCCGCCCTTCTGGTTGGAGATCGTCAACACCCGGGTCTTCTCGGGTTTGGGCAGTTCGCCGGCCGCGATGACCTGGCGCCGTCGCGTCAGCTCAGCGATTTCGCGGGCGAGCGGCGTTGTACCGTCGAACCCCGCCGCCTTACCGGTGCGCTGATCTTCAGCAGGATGTTTCACGTGAAACCTTTACGCTCGACGGTTGATGAGCCACCCGAAAGGGACTCCCGAACACCAAATTTGGCGACACTCGGGACTAGTCCACTGTAGCCCGGATGACCCGGGTTACCTCCGGCAGCACGCCCGCGCCGAGGGTAATGACCTCAACATTGCGCAGACGATACTTGCGAATGGTCTTTGCAGCGGCGGCAACCTCACGCTCTGCTCCCTCACCCTTCATGAGGATGAGCTCACCGCCGGTGCGCAGCAAGGGCGCTGTCAGGGGAATGAGCTTACTGAAGGCACTGACGGCGCGTGCGGTAACCTGATCGAGCGGATCCGCGAGCCGCGCCTCTTCGGCACGCGCCCGCACAACGGTCACGTTCGTCAAGTGCAGGGCTGCTACCTGGTCATTCAACCAAGCCACCCGACGTTCCATCGGCTCGATCAGCACGAAGTTCACATCGGGTCGCGCGATGGCCAGAACCAGACCGGGTAGGCCCGCGCCTGAGCCGACGTCGCCCACGAGACCTGGACGCAATAGTGGCGCCACAATTGCGCAATTAAGAATATGGCGCGACCAGAGGCGGGGGAGTTCCAACGGCCCAATCAGACCCAGTATTTCGCCCTGATCAGCCAAATTACTAGTGAACGCACGAATCACATCGATCTGGAGACCAAAAAGATCGGCCGCAGCGGCCGGCTCAGCTTCGAGCTCGACGATCTCGGTGGTGCCAGGTACGGCATCGATCGGCTCCGGCGTGACAGATTGCGACATGACCAACGAGACTACGCTGCGGTGATGACGGTGTGGCGGTCGCGACCCTCGCCCGAGGACTCGGACCGGTAGCCACCACTGGCGGCAACGATGTCGTGCACGAGTTTGCGCTCGTAGGATGACATAGCAGGCAGGTCGGCTTCGGTCGCGCCGCCTTCTATGCGCGCAATAGCACGCGCCACGAGGGTGGCGAGTTCAACTTCGCGCACCTCGCGGGATCCACCGATATCCAGGATCAAACGCGAGAATGAACCCGTCTTGCTCTGTACGGCAAGACGCGTCAGTTCCTGCAGGGCGTTGACCGTTTCCGGCTTGGAGAGCACGCGCAGGTTGTCCGCATCCGAGGCCTTGACTGACAGGTAAGCCCGACCGTTGCGGGCATCAATGTCGATGTCACCATCGAGGTCGCAGATATCGAGGAATTCCTCGATGTAGTCCGCGGCGATGTCACCCTCGCGCTCGAGCTGATCGGTCGTGAGGGGGGCCTCGGCCAGGCTACCCCTCTCGGGCGACGTGGGGGAGGCATCCGCTGGTGTGGCGGGGGCAGTAGGAACGGCGCTGCTGGCGACAGCAGCGCTGGCGACAGTGTCTACCTCAGTGAGGCCGGTCTTGTCCGTCACGGTGTTCTCCACTACTTTTTCGGGCCGGTTTGCTTCTTGGCGCGGGCCTTACCGACCGGTTGCTGGCGCTGCACGGGTTTGGCGGGTTCTTCCACGACAATGATGTCACCATCCGTCGCGATGAGCTTGCCCTTCCGTGCCAAACGCTCTTCGCGGGCCTTGGCGGCTTCACTGCCTGGCGTCGGCATGTTTCGGATGACCAGGAACTGCTGGATCATGGTCCAGAAGTTCGAGGTCAGCCAGTAGAACATGACACCGAGCGGGAAGGCGACACCGGAGAAGGCGAAGACCAGAGGGAGCAGGTAAAGCATGATGCGCTGCTGCTTGAACATGGGGCTCGCCTTGGTCTCCGGCGACATGTTCTTGGAGACGATCTGCAGCTGAGTGATGAACTGCGACGCGGTCATGAGCACAACCATGGTGGCAGCGATGATCATAACGGTGACGTTGAACGGCTGGCCCGAGGTCCACAGCGACCACTGTGAGGCGAACGTGTCGTGCAGAGGAGCGTTGCCGAACAGGGTCGCGTTTCCGAAACTTTCGGCGAGGCTCTGATTGAGCGGCCCGACACCGGCGTTGGAGCGCTGGGCGTCGTTCAGCACCGAGAACAGGGCGAAGAAAATCGGCATCTGCAACAGCAGCGGCAGGCAGGAACTCAGCGGGTTGGTACCCGTCTTCTTGTACATGGCCATGGTCTCGCGGGACATTGCCTCACGCGAGAACTGGTCCTTCTTGCCCTTGTACTTGTCCTGGATCTTCTTGAGCTGTGGGGCAACCTCGAGCATCTTGCGTTGGCTCTTGATCTGCCGCACGAAGATGGGAATGAGGGCGGCCCGCACGACCAGAACGAGGCCGACGATGGACAACACCCAAGTGAGACCGTCGTCGTAGCCCAGTCCCGCGATTCCCATCTGCGAAAAGAGCCAGTGGAAGGCCACGAGCAGCAGCTCGACCACCCATTTCAGAGGCCAGAGGATCGTACCTATGAGGTCCATACTGTGGGTTAGCCCTTTCCGTGGCTAGGTGCGACAACAAAACCGAACTTCGTCACGCGGTAGCGACGTTTGCTCTTGAGCGGTACATCATCAATGCCGCCTTCTGACCACGGATGACAATGGCTCAGTCTGCGCGCAGTGAGAGCCGAACCCCACGCTAGTCCGTGTTCCTGAACGGCTCCCAGTGCGTAGGCCGAACAAGACGGGTAAAACCGGCACACATCTCCATACAGCGGAGAGATTACAGCGCGATATACGCGAAGAATTACGACACCCACATTGCGGGGTATCAGGATGATCGTCGCGAGTATCGAGTTCATCGCCCCGGACTGCCCTTCCGCGCCGGGAGCGGGCGAGCAAGCGAGCGTTGGACTTCTTCGTACAGCGTCTGCCACGCCGCACCTTGCGCCGTCGGCAAAGCGCGGATGACGACATCCGTTCCTGGCGGAACCAGGGAGAGCAGTTCGTACGTAACCGCCTTGAGGCGGCGGCGAACGAGATTGCGCCTCACGGCGTCACCCACATTCCTTGCGACAATGAAGCCGAACCGTACCGGAACGCCAGCGGCACCCGAAGGAACCTCAGCGCTCTTTCGTACATAGAGAACGGTGTGCGCACCAACGATCCGCATACCGCGCCGAACGACGCCTTGATAGTCGCTGCCGCTCGTGATGCGATTTACGTGAGCGAGCACGAGAATCCGGCGACCACAACGAACCTAGGCAGACTCTGGCCTACGCGGAGAGTTCGGTGCGACCCTTGCGACGGCGAGCACCAAGGATGGCGCGGCCCGCACGGGTGCGCATGCGCAGACGGAAGCCGTGCACCTTGGCGCGACGACGGTTGTTCGGCTGGAAGGTTCTCTTGCTCATAGTTCAATCTCCACGTATTTGAATCACCGCTGGCCAAATTCCCCTCGGCCTAAACAGCAGCGCGCACAGAAGTTAGAAGCCCGCGGGATGGGGTCAACTGATTAAAACTACGGCCTCGGCCACGTCTGGTCAAACTCAGGCCCCGAATCGGCCGATTCTCCACAATAATGACTCCAACACAGATACCAACCGGAGAAGCCGATTCACCGCTGAATTCGCCTCGCTGAGCGGGATTGACTACCGTGAAGACAAGTTATCCACAGGTTGGTGACATCAACCTGAGAATTAGGTCGGTTTTATACACAAGCGGTGGATAACTTTAACGATGAACTCGAACCCAGATTTCGAACCAGGCCCCAAAACGCCCGCAGTGCGGGCCAACTGACGGCGGCTTGCCGGTGTTCAACAGCGGCCCCGCACCCGTCCGCCGCGGTCCAGTAGCGAAACACCGAAATACACAGATTGTAGGAACAATGGCAGACGTAGAAGCGCCGATAGCTGAAACCTGGCGGTCCGTTCTGACCACGTTGGAATCCGACGCCACGATCACCCCCATGCTCTACGGGTTCCTCAGTCTGGTCGAGCCGAAGGGCATCGCCGCCGGTACCTTCTATCTCGAAGTGCCGAACGAGTTCACGGCCAGCATGCTCAATCAGCGAATGCGGGTTCCCCTACTGACCGCGATGGGTCAGCTCGACGAAGCCACTGCGGTGTCGACCTTCTATGTGGTCGTCAACCCGGAGCTCGAGCAGGAATCCCTGCGCCCGGTGCAACAGACACTGACCCCACCCGATGTCATCACCCCAGCCCCGCCGCAATCGGTATTCGAAGGTGCCGTTCCGGCGCAGCCGCACGAGACCCGACTCAACCCCAAATACAGTTTCGACAACTTTGTGATCGGCCAGTCCAACCGATTCGCGCACGCGGCTGCCGTGGCCGTGGCCGAAGCTCCGGCGAAGGCCTACAACCCTCTCTTCATCTATGGATCATCGGGGCTCGGCAAAACTCACCTGTTGCACGCAATCGGTCACTACGCCATGAGTCTGTACCCGGGCATCCGCGTACGTTATGTCAGCTCCGAAGAGTTCACCAACGACTTCATTAATTCGATCGCGAACAACCGAGGCTCGGCATTTCAGGCCCGATATCGCAACATCGACATCCTCATGATCGATGACATTCAGTTTCTGCAGAACAAAGCTGAAACCCAGGAAGCCTTTTTTCACACCTTCAACACGCTGCACGACCATAACAAGCAGGTGGTGATCACGAGCGACCTGCCGCCGAAGCATCTGACCGGCTTCGAAGACCGCATGCGCAGTCGATTTGAGTGGGGCCTGATCACGGATGTCCAGGCACCCGACCTCGAAACCCGCATCGCTATTCTTCGCAAGAAGGCCCAGAGCGAGAAGCTGCAGGTTCCCCACGACATTCTCGAGTTCATGGCGTCAAAGGTTTCCTCCAATATTCGCGAGTTGGAAGGAACATTGATTCGGGTCACCGCCTTTGCGAGCCTCAATCGCACGCCGGTGGACATGGACCTGGTGCAGACGGTGTTGAAAGACCTCATCACCCTGGATGAGGACAACGTCATCGCCCCGGTCGACATCATTACGAACACGGCCAACTACTTCAAACTATCAGTCGACGACCTATACGGGTCGAGCCGCTCGCAAGCGATTGCCACTGCACGCCAGATAGCCATGTACCTGTGTCGTGAGCTCACCAACCTCTCCCTCCCCAAGATCGGTCAGCTCTTCGGTAACCGGGACCACACCACGGTGATGTACGCGAATAAGAAGATCAGCGAACTCATGAAGGAGCGTCGGTCGATCTATAACCAGGTAACCGAGCTCACCAATCGCATCAAGCAGGATCACCGATACAAGTAGGTCCTAACAGCAAAATACCGACCCCTCGCGGCAGCTAGATCACCGAGACAAGTAGGCCTGTCCAAAGTAAAATTTCGGCCCCACCGGAAGCTCGAACGAGTTCTGACCCGGAGGGGCTGAAATTTTTTTAGTTTTCACACCTGTGGATAACCCTGTGGAATTAACTCACACAACCGGTCGTCGCCTGTAGAAACTCGAGGCCTGCCTGTAGAAACTTGTAATTATCACGAGTTGCGCTTGCTCAAACGAATGACAAACTTCCACAGCTCGCCCACAACTTACAAACGTGTAGTTCCCAATGTCTGAGCGGTTTTCACAGAGTTATCCACAGTTTCCACAACGGTTAAGAAGATTAACAAGAATTCTTTAACCTTGATCCAGCCGACAACCTTGAGAGCCGGGGCCCTCAGAGCAGCACGGTAACGAATAGACCTGTGACAACAGCTAGCATTGAGGCCCACCCATCCGCCCGTCGAACGCAAGGAATGTTTCGTGAGATTTCAGGCCAATCGGGATGTCTTCAGCGAAGCAGTTTCCTTCGCGGTCAAACTTCTGCCCCAACGCACGACGCTGCCGATTCTGAGTGGTGTACTCATCGAGGCGACAGCAACGGGCTTGATTCTGTCGTCGTTCGACTACGAGGTCTCTGCCCAGACCGAGATCGTCGCCGAAGTTGAAGAGACCGGAAAAGTTCTCGTCTCCGGCCGGCTCCTCGCCGAAATCGCCAGCCGTCTCCCCAACGCTCCTGTTCGGTTTTCCACGGAAAATTCGCGCATCAAGGTCAACTGTGGCTCGGCCACCTTCACCCTGCTGTCCATGCCGGTTGAGGAATACCCGAGCATTCCCGTGGTCACCACCCAGTCCGGCCTCGTACCGGCTGAGGAATTTGCTGCGGCTGTCGCTCAGGTTGCCGTCGCTGCCTCGCGGGACGACGTCACCCCAGTCATCACCGGGGTGCAGCTCGAGGTCACCGAAAATAGCCTCAGCCTCGTAGCCACCGACCGGTACCGTGTCGCGGTTCGGGAAATCGACTGGGATCCGGGCAGCAACACCGCCCCCCATGAAGCAGGAACGATCACCGCACTCGTGCCGGCCCGTACCCTGCAGGAGGTCGGTAAGACTTTCGGTCACAGCGGAACCATTTCGGTTTCTATCACCAATAGCGACGACCGCGAACTGATCGCGTTCACCGCGAACAAGAAGACCGTCACGTCGCTGCTGATCAAGGGTAATTTTCCTCCCGTTCGTCGCCTGTTCCCGGCCACCGTTGACAACTACGCGGTGATGAACACGGCGGACCTGATCGAAGCCACCCGCCGTGTGCAGCTCGTGTTGGAACGTGAGGCCGCGCTGCGCTTCACTTTCGACGCCTCCGGAGTCACCCTCGAAGCCGTAGGATCCGAGCAGGCCCAGGCTTCGGAAACCATCGATGCCATTCTCTCCGGCACCGAGACCGTCGTCTCACTCAAGCCGCAGTTTCTCCTGGACGGGCTCAGCGCTGTGCACTCCGAATTCGTGCGCATCTCGTTCACGAAAACGGAAAACCCGAATAAGCCCGGGCCGGTATTGATCACCAGCCAGACCTCGCGCGAGCAGGCCGGAGTGGACAGCTACAAATACCTGCTGCAGCCCAACCTGCTCCTGCGCTAACAACGGTGCGAGTTACTCACCTCTCGCTGACCGACTTTCGCAACTATGCGAACGCCGAGGTTGGTTTCGTTCCGGGCCCGAACCTCATCGTCGGCCGGAACGGCCAGGGCAAAACCAACCTGGTCGAAGCGCTCGGCTTTCTCAGCACGCTCGGATCGCACCGAGTCTCCACCGACAAGGCCATGATTCGCTCCGGGCAGGATGCCGGCATTATTCGGGCCCGACTCGAATACAACGGCCGGGATATCCTCGCCGAAGTGCAGCTGAACCGTTCCGGGCAAAACCGAGCGCAGGTCAACCGGTCAGTCATCAAGACCCGCGATCTGCCCCGCTATTTTTCGAGTGTGGTGTTTGCTCCGGAAGACCTTGCCCTGGTGCGTGGCGACCCTTCGGGGCGTCGTAAGTTTCTCGATCAGCTGTTGGTGCTGCGCAGCCCGCGGCTGGCCGCAGTGCTCAGTGATTACGACCGGGTGCTCAAACAACGCAATACCCTGCTCAAGTCGGCCCGGGCCTCGGGAGTGCGCGGCAACCAACTCTCCACACTCGATATCTGGGACGAACGGCTGGTGGAGTTCGGCTCGGAAATCATCGACGAGCGCGCCAAACTCGTGCAACAGCTTGGTGAACCGTTGCGGGCGGCCTATCGTGCTGTCGTGAATGAAGATCATGGTCCGGCGTTGGTGGCGAGCCTCAGCATCCTGGGCGCCGACGAAGACGCCGATCTCGGCGTTCTCCCGGCCAGCGTCCCGCAATCTGCGGCTTCGGTGGAGTCGTCTACCAATGAGATCTTTCGAACGGCGCTGGTCGGACTGCGAAAACGCGAATTGGAGCGGGGTATCACCCTTGCCGGACCCCACCGCGACGATCTGGTCTTCATGCTCAATGCCTTGCCGGCCAAGGGTTACGCCAGCCACGGGGAGTCGTGGTCGTTCGCACTGTCCTTGAAACTCGCATCCGCTCAGCTGTTGCGGCAGGAGTCAGCCAGCGGTGACCCGGTCCTGATTCTCGATGACGTCTTTGCCGAGCTCGACCTGCAGCGTCGGGCCCGGTTGGCCGCTGCGATCGGGTCGTTCGAACAGGTTTTGATTACCGCCGCGGTACTCGAGGATGTTCCGCCCGCCCTCGTTGCGCACACTATTCACATTCATGCCGGAGCGGTCATCGATGGCTGAAGAAAATGTTCCACGTGAAACAACTGGGACCGTCGGTTCGGTGGAATCGGGTACCAGTGAAGCAGCGCAGGTCTATCTGCGCTTCAAGAGTGTTTTCGGTGATCCCAACGCCAGACGCTCACGCGGCCGTAAGCGAATTGCGCCAGTCGTCGGCTCGAGTGTTCCCTTCGGGATCGGCCGCGACCCGCGAGGTCTGGGTGACACGATCAATTCGCTGACCATGCAGTTGGGCTGGAATTCACCGCTGGCCCAGTCCGAACTTCTGGCGTCCTGGACCGAGCTGGCCGGTGAAGAAACCGCCAACCATTCGACCCCGGCCGGTATCGATGACGGTGTGCTCACGGTGCACTGTGAATCCACGGCCTGGGCCACCCAATTGCGCCTGATGCGCAATGTGATCATGGAACACATTGCGCATCGGTACCCAGACGCGGGCATTCAATCAATTCGTTTCCAAGGGCCCAACGCTCCGTCCTGGAAAAAGGGTCCCAGATCAATTCCAGGGCGTGGTCCGCGCGATACCTACGGGTAACCCGACAATTAAGGTCACCCCTTGAACAAAACGCGTCAAACGGCGATTATGGCCGGTTCGTCTCCCCCCGTTTGGTAGACTGAATGGTCGCCCGTGCGATGGTCAGGAGCCTAATTTCAGATGACAGTTGAACCGACGCCCGAACGCACCTCCCCAGATATATCCCCAGCCGTGGCGGAGCGGGAGCCGGAGCACGAGTACGGTGCCGATGATATCCAGGTACTCGAAGGCCTGGAAGCCGTTCGCAAGCGACCCGGAATGTACATCGGATCCACCGGACCGCGCGGACTGCACCACCTGGTCTATGAGATCGTCGACAACTCCGTCGATGAGGCTCTCGCCGGACACTGCGACACCATTGACATTCGCATTCTCGCCGACGGCGCGATCCGCGTCGAAGACAACGGCCGTGGAATTCCGGTCGATATTCACAAGGCAGAGGGTCGGTCGACCGTTGAGGTCGTGCTGACCGTGCTGCACGCCGGCGGCAAGTTCGGCGGAGGCGGCTACTCCGTCTCCGGTGGCCTGCACGGCGTCGGAAGCTCCGTCGTCAACGCCCTGTCGAGCCGCCTTGAAGTCGAGGTTCGTCGCCAGGGGTTCATCTGGCGCCAGAGTTTCGCCAACGGTGTTCCGAATGCTCCCCTCGAGCAGGGCGAGGCCAACGACGAAACCGGCACGACCATCACCTTCTGGCCGAGTGCGGAAACCTTCGAGACGATCGAGTTCGACTATGAAACCCTGCGCGCACGGTTTCAGCAGATGGGCTTTCTCAATAAGGGACTGCGCCTCACCCTCACTGACGAGCGTGAAGCCCACCGCACCGACGACGGCAAAGTCGTCAGCAACACCTTCAAATATGATCAGGGTCTCGTCGACTACGTCGAGTACTTGAACCGTGCCAAGAAGGCCGACCTGGTCAACGACGAGATCATCTCGTTCGAGTGGGAAGATCACGAGCGCAAGATGGCCCTCGAAGTGGCCATGCAGTGGACCACGGCTTACACCGAGAGTGTGCATACCTACGCGAACACCATCAACACCCACGAGGGTGGCACGCACGAAGAGGGGTTCCGCGCCGCGCTGACCACGCTCGTGAACAAGTACGCCCGGGAGAAAGGCATCCTGAAAGAGAAGGATGACAACCTCACCGGCGATGACGTGCGTGAGGGACTGACCGCGGTCGTATCGATCAAGCTCGCCGAACCGCAGTTCGAGGGCCAGACCAAGACCAAACTCGGCAACACCGAGGCGAAGTCGTTTGTGCAGAAGGTCGCCAACGACCAGCTCACCGACTGGTTCAACCGCAACCCGAACCCGGCACGCGAGATCATCCGCAAATCCCTGCAGGCCTCCAACGCCCGCATGGCAGCCCGCAAGGCCCGTGAAACCGCGCGCCGCAAGGGACTGCTCGAGGGTGGCGGTATGCCGGGCAAGCTCAAGGACTGCCAGAGCAAAGACCCGTCGATTTCTGAGATTTTCATCGTGGAGGGCGACTCGGCTGGCGGTTCAGCAGTGCAGGGCCGTAACCCCGAAACGCAGGCGATTCTGCCGCTGCGCGGCAAGATCCTCAACGTGGAGAAGGCCCGACTCGACCGTGCCCTCGGCAACAACGAGGTGCAGGCCATGATCACCGCGTTCGGCGCTGGCATCGGTGAAGAGTTCAACCCAGACAAGGTTCGTTACCACAAGATTGTTTTGATGGCCGACGCCGACGTCGATGGGCAGCACATCACCACCCTGCTGCTGACCCTGCTGTTCCGTTACATGCGCCCGTTGATCGACCTCGGCTACGTGTACCTGGCCCAGCCGCCGCTGTACCGGCTCAAGTGGAGCAACTCGCCGCACCAGTACGTGTACTCCGACATCGAGCGCGACGCACTCCTCGCCGACGGTGCCGCCGCCGGCAAGCGCATCCCGAAGGACAACGGAATCCAGCGGTACAAGGGCCTCGGCGAGATGGACTACAAGGAGCTGTGGGAAACCACCATGGCCCCCGAATCCCGCACCCTGCTGCAGGTCACCCTGGACGACGCGGCATCCGCCGACGAAATCTTCTCCACCCTGATGGGCGAAGACGTCGAATCACGACGCAACTTCATCCAGAAAAACGCGAAGGACGTGCGTTTCCTTGACATCTGACGACACCACGGGCCAGCCCAACGCCGAAGAGACGGCGGCAACCGCGGCCGCTAAGGCCGCCCACCTCGTGCAGCACGGCAAGATCGACCAGGTCGACCTGCAGCTGGAAATGCAGCGCTCCTACCTCGACTACGCGATGAGCGTCATCGTCGGGCGCGCACTTCCCGACGTGCGTGACGGCATGAAGCCGGTTCACCGCCGCGTGATCTACGCCATGTTCGACGGCGGCTACCGGCCCGACAAGGCGTTCTCCAAGTGCGCCCGCGTCGTCGGCGACGTGATGGGCCAGTTCCACCCGCACGGTGACTCTTCCATTTATGACGCCCTGGTGCGCCTCGTTCAGCCGTGGAGCCTGCGGTATCCGCTCGCCCTGGGCCAGGGAAACTTTGGTTCCCCCGGCAACGATGGTGCCGCTGCCCCGCGATACACCGAAACGAAGATGGCTCCGCTCGCCCTCGAGATGGTGCGCGACATCGACGAAGACACCGTCGATTTTCAAGACAACTACGACGGCCGCACGCTCGAGCCGACCGTGTTGCCGGCCCGTTTTCCGAACCTGCTGGTCAACGGTTCGGTGGGTATCGCCGTCGGTATGGCCACCAACATTCCCCCGCACAACCTGCGCGAGGTTGCTGCTGGTGCCCAGTGGTACCTCGACAACCCCGACGCCGGCCGCGAAGAACTGCTCGAAGCGCTAATTGCGCGCATCAAGGGCCCCGACTTTCCCACCGGCGCGCAGATCCTCGGCGTCAAGGGAATTCAGGATGCCTACCGCACCGGTCGCGGCTCGATCACGATGCGGGCCGTGGTGAGCATCGAAGAGATTCAGGGGCGCACCTGCCTGGTGATCACCGAGCTGCCCTACCAGGTGAACCCGGACAACCTGGCGATCAAGATCGCCGACCTGGTCAAGGACGCCAAGATCACCGGCATCGCGGACATTCGCGATGAGACTAGTGGTCGCACCGGCCAGCGCCTCGTGATCGTGCTCAAGCGCGATGCCGTTGCCAAGGTAGTTCTGAACAACCTGTACAAGCACACCCAGCTGCAGGAGAACTTCGGCGCCAACATGCTCGCCATCGTCGACGGCGTGCCGCGCACCCTCTCCCTCGATGGCTTCATCTCGGCCTGGGTTGCGCACCAGATCGAGGTCATCGTTCGGCGCACCCAGTTCCGCCTGAATAAGGCTGAAGCGGATGCCCACATCCTGCGCGGCTACCTCAAGGCGCTGGACGCACTCGACGAGGTGATCGCGCTCATCCGTCGGTCCAACACTGTCGACGACGCCCGCGAAGGCCTGATAGCCCTGCTCGACGTGGACAAGCTGCAGGCCGACGCGATTCTCACCATGCAGCTGCGCCGTCTCGCCGCTCTGGAACGTCAGAAGATCATCGACCAGGCCGCCGAACTCGAACTGCAGATCGCTGAGTTCAAGTCGATCCTGGCCAGCCCCGAGCGCCAGCGCACGATCATCAGCGAAGAACTCGCCGAGATCACCGCCAAGTTCGGCGACGACCGCCGCACCGAGATCATGTTCGGTTTCGACGGCGACATGTCGATCGAAGACCTCATTCCCGAAGAGGAGATGGTAGTCACCGTCACCCGCGGCGGCTACATCAAGCGCACCCGCAGCGACAACTACCGCAACCAGCACCGTGGCGGCAAGGGTGTCAAGGGTGCCCAGCTGCGCGCCGACGACGTGGTCGAACACTTCTTCGTCACCACGACGCATCACTGGCTGCTGTTCTTCACCAACACCGGCCGGGTCTATCGGGCCAAGGCCTATGAGGCGCAGGAATCGGGACGGGACGCCAAGGGCCAGCACGTCGCCAACCTGCTCGCCCTGCAGCCGGGTGAAGAAATCGCGCAGATCCTCGACATTCGCGACTACGAGGTGGCCCAGTATCTGACCCTCGCCACCCGCGACGGCCTGATCAAGAAGACCGCGCTCAGTGAGTACGACACCAACCGCACTGGCGGCATTATTGCGATCAAGCTACGTGAGGGCGACGAGCTCGTCTCCGCGCTGCTGGTCGAAGATGATTCCGACCTGCTGCTGGTCTCTCGCAAGGGCATGTCGATTCGCTTCACCGCCACCGATGAGGCGCTGCGCCCGATGGGCCGCAGCACGTCGGGCGTGATCGGAATGCACTTTCGCGGCGAGGACACCCTGCTGGACGCATCCGTTATCAATGATGACGGCTACGTCTTCGTGGTGACCGAGGGTGGTTACGCCAAGCGCACCGCCGCTGACCAGTACCGCCTGCAGAATCGTGGGGGCCTCGGCATCAAGGTGGCCAAGCTCAACGACGACCGCGGTGATCTGGTTGGCTCGTTGATTGTGAACCCCGAGGACGAGGTCCTTGTGGTTCTTGCCAGCGGCAAGGTGGTACGCTCATTCGTCGCCGAGGTTCCAGCCAAGGGCCGGGACACGATGGGCGTTGTGTTCGCGAAATTCGCGGATGAAGATCGAATCATTTCCATCGCGAAAAACATCGAACGTAATCTGGTCGCCACGGACGAAGAGGGCGCAGCGGTTGCCGATGCCACGGTTGGTACCGTCGACACCAGTGCTGCAGAGGGCACTGCTCCGAACGCGGATTCAGGGAAAGTAGAGACACCGAATGAGTAGCGTCGCCGAAAAGCTCGCCAAGAAATCCACTCGCAAGACCGCGAGCAAGCAGGTTCGCCTCAAACTGGTCTACGTCGACTTCTGGTCGAGCGTGAAGCTGTCATTCCTGGTGGCGGTCTGCCTGGCTATCGTCACGATCGTGGCCACCTTCTTCACCTACACCGTGCTGGTGCAGACCGAGGTGCTGACCAAGGTCGACGAGCTGTACGCGACCGTCGCGGGAGAATCGGCCGACCTGGCCGCCATCCTCTCCATCGGCAACGTCATGGGCTTCGCAGTCGTCGTGGCGGTTCTGAACATGGTTGTGATCACCGCCCTCGGTGCCATCTACGCGGTGCTCTACAACCTGAGCGTTAAAATAACCGGCGGCTTGCTCGTCGGCTTCACGAATAACTAGTTTTTCCGAACGATCGAGGGCTGTTTCTCCCCAAAAACAGCCCTCGCAGCCCGATTCGAGTAATTCTTCCGCCTGGACGGGTGGCTCGATTTCAGGTTCCGGCCAGATTCCGGTAGTCTCTAATCTGCCCAAGAGGGGGATATAGCTCAGTTGGTTAGAGCGCTTCACTGATAATGAAGAGGTCCCAGGTTCAAATCCCGGTATCCCCACGCAGCACCAGATTCACCACTTCTCACCCGCTTCTGCCGGCTTATCCATTCGTGCCGGTCGGGTAATTGGGGCCATAGCTCAATTGGTAGAGCGCCTGCTTTGCAAGCAGGAGGTCCGGGGTTCGATTCCCCGTGGCTCCACACGCAGGTGAAGGGCCCGTCTTCGGACGGGCCCTTCTTTTTGCCCGAGCGTGATGCCTCAGCTCACGAATCTGTTGCCTGCGTGACCGGCCGGCGCCGGGCATCCGCTGGGATGTCGTGTGTACGGCTCCCAGCAGGGCCGTGTCGGCCGCATCCGCCGTTAACGCGGCAGGGCCCGCATCCGGTGGATGCGGGCCCTGCACGAGCGGACGAGCGTCTGCTCTAGTCTTCCTGCCTGGCGGCTGGTTCAACCTCGTCGTCGGCGACCCAGAGCTCGTCGTCGGCACGGAAGGTCTGCCAGACGGCGTAGGCGACGCCTACGGCGGCGACCACGGCCAGGCCGAGGGCGAAGTAGGTTCCGGCTCCGGGGCCCTTGGGTTCGACCACAACCGGCTTCTGCAGACGGAGGCGACCTAATGCAGCGCGCACTCGGGCGTCGCGGGCGACGTCACCGACGGACATGACCGTGCCTATGGCGGTACCGATTCCGGGGAGAACGTCGTTGACGACGCGGCGGCGCACGCCGTCAGCGGCTTCCTGGGTGGCGTTCACGCTCGGGCGAACGTAGTGGTCGTAGCTCTCGCGTACGCGCGGAGCTACTTCTTCGCGAGCAAGAATACCGGCCTGGTGACCGGCCTGACGAGCGAGAACGTTTGCTCGCTCCAGTACTTCTTGCTGGTGGCTCCATAGTTCGTCTGCGCTTTTGCGCAGCCGAGTGAGTTCCTTGCGGCGCTTGCGTGACAGGCTCATCTGGACCCTCCATCGATGTCGTGTGGCGAATGTGTCTCTATCTTGCCACTGAGTGCCCATCTTGCCACTCAATCGCGGAGTTGCCAGCGAATGCACTGGGAGCGCACGGCGGCAATCAGATTCGGTCGAGGTAGCTGTGCAAGAATCGGTGTATGTCTAAGCACACTGCTGTCGCCACCCTGAACACTACCCTCGGACCGATCAAGGTCAACCTCTTCGGCAATCACGCGCCGAAGACGGTCAAGAACTTCGTCGGCCTCGCGACCGGCGAACTCGAGTGGAAGCACCCCGCCACCGGCGTCGCCTCCACCACGCCGCTCTACGACGGCACGATCTTTCACCGCATCATCAAAGACTTCATGATTCAGGCCGGCGACCCGCTCGGCCAGGGCACCGGTGGCCCCGGCTACCAGTTCGATGACGAAATCAACCCCGACCTCGACTTCACCAAGCCGTACGTGCTCGCCATGGCCAACGCGGGAATCCAGGGCGGCCACGGCACGAACGGGTCACAGTTCTTCATCACCGTCGTTCCGACCACCTGGCTGCAGGGCAAGCACACCATCTTTGGTGCCGTTGAAGACGAAGACAGCCGCGCGATCGTCGCCAAGCTTGCCACGGTCGCTACCGACGGTCGGGACCGCCCCCTCGAAGACGTCAAGATTCTGACCGTCTCCGTCGAGAACGTCTAACCAGTACCTCTGCACAGAAAATGAGTGATCTGCCGGCCTCGGCGGCGAATTTTTGTTACCGTCATCCGGGGCGGCAGAGCTTCATTCTGTGCCAGCGTTGCGGCCGCACCATCTGCGCCGAATGCCAGACCCAGGCCGCTGTCGGGGTCATCTGCCCCGAGTGCATGAAGGAACAGCGCAAGAACGCACCCCGCACCAAACCGGCGGTGCTCACCCGACTGACCGCCGGGAAGCCTGCCGTGACGTATTCCATAATTGGAATAACGCTCGTCGTGTACCTTCTGCAGTTCGTTTTCGGCAATCAGATCACCAACTTGCTGATCTACGCAGGCTTCTTCTCCCAGCCAGGCAGTTTTGAACCCTGGCGCATGCTCACCACCGCCCTCGCACACGGCTCTATCTTCCACGTGCTGCTGAATATGTACACGCTGTGGATCTTCGGGCAGCTCCTGGAACCTCTGCTCGGCCGAGGCCGCTACTTGGCGCTGTATCTGCTGAGTGCGCTGGCCGGTTCACTCGGGGTGCTGTTTTTGGCGGATCCCTTCACTCCCGTGGTGGGGGCATCCGGTGCGATCTTCGGCCTGATGGGCGCGTTCCTGGTGATTCAACGCCGACTCGGCGGCAATGCCACCCAGTTGCTCGTGCTGGTCGGTATCAACCTCGTGATCGGGTTCATTCCAGGCCTGAATATTGCCTGGCAGGCGCACGTCGGCGGAATCATCGGCGGTGCGGTGCTCGGCCTCATCTTCGTGCAGACCCGGCGCATCCGTCAGAAGCCCCTGCAGGTGGGGCTGATCGGCGCGTTCGCCGCACTGTTGGTGCTGCTGAGCTTCGCGCGCTTCTTCGTGAGTTAACCGACCGAGCGCTGCGCGAGGGCGAGTTATCCACAGGTCTATCCACATGGGGATAATTACACCCGTGTCATTACCCTTGTTATTACGCCGTGGTGACGCAGCGGTAACGGATCAACGTTCATTGGCCGAACAGTTGGTGCAGGGTCGCCGGGCTAACGCCAGCGCGTGGTCATCAGGAAGCCGATGAAGGCGATCCCGAAGCCGACCAGAATGTTCATGGCGCCAAGCCCCGCAATGGGAAGCTGGCTGCCGCTGACGTAGAACACGATGATCCAGGCGAGGCCGAGGAGCATGAAACCGAACATGACCGGCTTGAACCAGACGGCATTGGGCGCGTCCTCGTTCGAGCGGGCAACGTCGGTGCGGGCGGGCCGGGTGCGGGGATTCTTACGTGCCATTCTGCGATCCTAGCGTCTTCGCCTGTTTGAGTGGATTTGACGCGAGGTCTGGTACCCGTTCAGGTCGGTAGACTCGCACTATGTGTCCCCAGGCCGACGATCCCACCGAGATCGTCACCAAGCGCCCGCGCCGGGCGAAATCAGGCAAAATTAGCGTGCTCGGCGTGCTCGGCGAACTGCTCATCACTGCGGGCGCACTCGTGTTGCTGTTTTTGGGCTGGCAGCTTTGGTGGAATGACATGATCATGGCCAACTCGCAGTCCGATGCTGCCAGTCAGATCAGCCAGGACTGGATCCAACAGGACACGTCGACGCCCGAACCGGTGCCAACGACTGACCCGGCAGAACCGAGTGCAGAACCTGCACCGGTTGGCTACGGAGCACCAATGGTGGCTACCGCTCCGGCCAATGCCCAGGCATTCGCCGTGTTGTATGTGCCACGGTTCGGCGCTGACTATCACCGCACCATTGCTGAGGGCACTGGCCACGACGTTCTGAACAGCAACCGCCTGGGAATCGGGCACTACGACGGCACTCAGATGCCCGGTGGGGTGGGCAATTTCGCCATCGCCGCCCACCGCAGCGCCTTCGGCGGCGGCATGCACCTGATCAACGAACTTCAGCTCGGTGACGCCATCTATGTGCAGACCGCCGACGGCTATTACACCTACCGGTATCGCGATACCGAGTACGTGGCGCCCTCTCAGGTGCAGGTGCTGGCATCCGTTCCGAATAATCCCGACGCCACTGCTGTCGACCGGATCATCACCCTGACCAGCTGTAATCCGTTGTATTCCACCGCGGAACGCATCATCGCCTACGGCGTGTTCGAGTCGTGGCAGCCGCTTTCGGCCGGCGCACCGGCCGAACTCGCACCGATCATCGCAGCCCAGGGCTAGGAGGCTCCCATCTACGCAGCACTGTGGCGCATTCTTCCCGGGCCAATCTGGGTGCGCATCATTTTGGTTCTGATCCTGTTACTGGCGGTACTCGCCGTGCTGGCCACCTGGGTGTATCCCTGGATCGACGGCATTCTCAACAACCAGGAAGCGACGGTGGGCGGCCCATGACCCGTATTCTCGTGATCGACAACTACGACAGCTTTGTGTACACCCTCAATGGGTACCTCATGGAGCTCGGCGCTGAGACCGATGTCGTGCGCAACGACTCTTTCGACAAAGCGGATGCCGCCTCCCGCATTTCCGACTACGACGGCGTTCTGATCTCACCTGGTCCGGGTAAGCCGTCAGATGCTGGTGTGTCCATTGCCGTGGTCGAGGCGGCACTCGAGGCCGAACTTCCGCTTTTTGGAGTGTGCCTCGGGCACCAGGCCATCGCTGAGGCCTTCGGAGCTACGGTGACCAACGCTGAAGAGCTCATGCACGGCAAGACGTCGCTCATCACGCACGACGGCAGCGACTTCTATGAGGGTGTGCCCCAGCCGTTCACGGCCACCCGGTACCACTCGCTCGCCGTCGTCGCGTCGACCGTTCCGAGCGACCTCGTGGTGACGTCACGCACGCAGGGCGGTGTCATCATGGGGCTACGCCACGCATCCGCTCCCATTCTCGGTGTGCAATTTCACCCGGAATCGGTGCTGACCGAGGGCGGGTACCGCATGCTCGGCAACTGGCTGGCCCTGACCGGCCTCGCGGGCGCCCAGGAGACCGCAAAGTCCCTGCATCCCCTGCTGCGCCTCACCTGACGTCTCCTTCTGCACGGGGCCCAAGCCCCGTCCAGAAGGAGCGGGAGGGGGCTAGGAGCCGGCGCAGTAGGTGAGCGTGATGTCCGAGCGCTGGGGGACATCGCCCGGCGCCAGGGACTGCGCCTTGATCGGGGAACCGGACTCTTGGGCGCAGGTGGGATCGGGCTTGGAGACGGGCGCGAGGCCATTGCTGCTGACCAGATCGATCGCGGCGACGAGTGACTGACCGGTGAGATCCGTCAACGTGACCAGTCCGCTCGACACGATGTAGTTGATCGTGTCCCCGGCGAATTGCGCGGATGCCGCTGCCGGGTCGGTGCGCAGGACGACGTCGGTGGCCACGGTCGGCGAGTTCTCAGCGGTGACCGACCCGGAGACGAAACCGAGCGCTTCGATAGCGGCCTGGGCATCCGTTATCGTCTGGTTGGTGACATCGGGGACGACGACGGGCACCGGACCGGTCGAAACGAAGACCTTGATCACGTCGGACGGGTTGACGATGGTGCCGGCTGGCGGGTCTGTGCGAATGACCTGATTGGCGGGTACCGTGGTGCTCGACTCTTCGGCACGGGTGGCAGCAAGATCCAGGTCGAGGAGGGTGTTCTGGGCATCATCGTAGGTCTCGCCGGTGAGCGAGGGCACCTGGCGTGAGCTGTCGGGCAGTTCCACCGAGGGTTGCAGATTCGCCACCCAGATCATGACAGCCACGACAATAACGACGACGCAGACGATTCCGGCCCAGACCCAGATCACGGGAGGGCGACGCTGCGTGCGCACCATGGTCTGGTCTTCGGAGAGCTGTTTGAGGGCCAGGGCCGAGCCGGTGATGGCGGTGGGTGCTGCGCCGAACAATCCAGCGCCGACGTCTTCGCCGGCATGATGGATGGGGATCTGGCCGGACCCGGCGGTCTCGACATCGTTGCGGAACTCGACGGCGCTCTGGTAGCGAGCAAAACGGTCCTTGGCCAGGGCGTGCAGCACGACCGAATCGAGGGCCGGAGACACACGGGGGTTGATCGCGGACGGCTTGACCGGCGTCTCACTGACGTGCTGGTAGGCGACGGCCACGGGCGTATCACCGCGGAACGGCGGGCGGCCGGTGAGCATTTCGAACAGCACCACACCGGTCGAGTACAGGTCGGTGCGTGCATCGACGGACTCGCCCTTGGCCTGCTCGGGGGAGAAATAGGCGGCGGTTCCGAGGATCGCGGTGGTTTGGGCCACGGTCGTGGCGGAGTCGGAGATGGCTCGGGCGATACCGAAGTCCATCACCTTCACCTGGCCGGACTTGGTGATCATGATGTTGCCCGGCTTGATGTCGCGGTGTACGACTCCAGCCCGGTGAGAGTACTCTAGGGCGGTCAGTACCCCGTCGATGATGCGCACGGCCTCGATGGAATCGATCGGACCTTCCCCAATGATGTCCTTGAGCAGCCGACCGTCGACGTGTTCCATGACGATGAACGGAATCTGCGAGTCGTGGCCGGACTCATCGGTGACGGTCTCTTCGCCGGCGTCGAACACGCGCACGATCGTCGGGTGAGCCATGCGGGCTGCGGCCTGGGCCTCCTGACGGAAGCGGGTGCGAAAGGCCGGGTCTGCCGCAAGGGTCGACTTCAGCAGCTTGATCGCCACCGTGCGGCCGAGCCGGGAATCGGTGCCGATGTGCACGTCGGACATACCGCCACGGCCGAGCAGGGCGCCGACGCGATAGCGACCCGCGATCAAACGACCAGAGTCAGGCACTACAGCACTCCCCACAATCAGACACTGTATTCGGGACGGACACAGTGAGCGCTACTTTACCGCACGGCATGAGGGAGTTACTCCGTGACAGCTGGGTCGCCCGTGACTTTCACATCGACCGTGGGCGAGAACTCGGAGCTGACCTGACCACAGAAGTAGCGGAACTTGACCTTGAAATTCTCGGTTCCGGCGGTGATGGTGCCCGTCGTCGTTTCCGCGTTGGTCGGGTTCGCCGACGTGATGACGGCGGCACCGCCCTCGGTGGCGATTTCGTAACCGGCCAGGGTTTGGCCGGCCGGGCAGGTCTGCGCGTTCCAGCTGACCGTGACCGTACCGGCGGGGGCCGCAGGCGAGGGCGTCGCCGTCGGGGCCGACGTCGGCGTGCTCGGCGTTGCCACCGGGCCATAGACGGTGAGGACCACGGTGGTGCCAGCCGGAACCGGACCGGTGGGGTTCACCCGGTAGACCTTGTCGACGTTGTCACTGGTCTCGGCGGCATTACCCGTGGCGATGTCAGCCACGAAGCCCATGTCGACGAGCAAAGCTGCGGCTTCGGCGCTTGGCTTGCCGACGAAGTCGTCGGGGTTGACCGAGGTGTTGGTGGGGGTCGGAGTGGGTGTCGGGCTCGGAGTCGGTGTGGGAGACGGCGTGGGCGTGGTCGAGGGTGTCGCCGACGTCGCTGCCGGCACCGGCGTCTCGTTGTTCTGGGTGAACAGCGCGATGAGCGTGCCGGTGAGCACGATTACGAGCAGGGCGACGAGCGCGATGAGTGGCCAGGTCCACTTGCTGCGTTTCTTCTTCTCCGCTTCGGCGGCTGCTGCAGCGGACGCCCGGGTGATGGGGGAACCGGTGGCCGGAAGGATGGTCGTGGCTTGGTCGTTTCCGGCGCCGGGCATGAGCATGGTGGCGCTGGTGGCACTGAGCCCGCCCAGAACGGATGGCACGGCCACGGCAGCCGCGGCCACGTCACCACGACGCAGAGCGGATGCAGCGCGCGCCAGGTGGGCAGCCGACGCCGGCCGGTCGGCCGGGTTCTTGGCCAGGCAGGCGAACACCAGGTTGCGCACCGGCTCGGAGACGGTCACCGGGAGGTCAGGAGCGATCTCATTGATCTGTGCCATGGCGATGGCGACCTGCGACTCGCCCGTGAAAGGACGTCGGCCGGCGAGGGACTCGTACGCGACGATGCCGATGGAGTAGATGTCGGTGGTCGGTGACGCCGGGTGGCCGCTGGCCTGCTCGGGTGAGAGGTACTGCACGGTGCCCATGACCTGGCCGGTCGCGGTGAGCGGAACCTGGTCGGCGATGCGGGCGATACCGAAGTCGGTGATCTTGACCCGGCCCTCCGGCGTGATCAGCAGGTTACCGGGCTTGATGTCGCGGTGTACGAGACCGGCGGCGTGGGCAGCGTGCAGCGCGGCCGAAGTCTGCGCGACGATGTCGAGCACCTTGTCGGTCGGCAGCACGTGCTCGCGCTCGAGGATGGTGGACAGGGCTTCGCCGGGCACGAGTTCCATGACCAGGAAAGCACTGCCGTCTTCTTCGCCGTAGTCGAAGACATTCGCGATGCCTTCGTGGTTGACGAGAGCGGCGTGGCGGGCTTCGGCGCGGAAGCGCTCGAGAAAGCCCGGGTCGCCGAGGTACTCGTCCTTCAAAATCTTGATGGCGACGCTGCGTCCGATGACGAGGTCGGTGGACTTCCACACCTCGCCCATGCCGCCAATCGCAATGCGCGATTGCAGCTCGTATCGTCCCCCGAAGGTGAGGCCTGCTGTGGGTCTCATTTGTTAAGCACCGCCTCTAGTACTTTCTGTGCGACAGGTGCGGCAAGTTTGTTGCCGAACCCGGTTTGTCCTTCTCCCCCGCCGTTCTCGACGAGAACGGTGATGGCATACTGCGGGTCGTTCGCCGGTGCGAAACCGGTGAACCACAACGTGAATGGATCGGTTGATCCGTTCTGAGCCGTGCCTGTTTTTCCCGCCACGTCGACCCCGTCTATTCTTGCATTGCTTGCAGCGCCATCCTGAACGCCGTTGATCATCATCGCGGTGATCGTCGCGGCAGTTTCTTCGCTCATCACCCGTCCGAGTTCGACCGGTTTGAAGGTTTCGATGGCGCTGAGGTTGGGCGCGAGAATTTCCTGCACCAGGTTAGGGGCCATTACGACGCCGCCGTTGGCGATGGCGCCGCTGACCATGGCCATCTGCAGCGGCGTTACCTGCACGTCGAACTGGCCGAACGCCGACTGCGCGGTCTGCGGATCGTCGAGCCCACGCGGATACACGCTCCCGGCGACGTTCATGGGAATGCTGTAGCTGCTGTTGAAGCCGAATTTCTCGGCTGTCTCACGAATAGCGGTGTCACCGAGTTCGACGCCGAGTTCGGCGAACGGAATATTGCAGGACAACCGGAGCGCTGTGGCCAGGGTGACCGTGTCACCTGCGCCGCAGGTGCCCCCGCTGGAGTTTTCGATCTTGCTCGTGGTGCCGGGCGCCGTGTAGACGGCCACGTTGGGAAAGGTGCTTTCCGGGGTGTAGTCGCCCGATTCCAAGGCCGCTGTGGTGACGACGAGCTTGAACACCGACCCGGGAGGGTTGAGCGAATTGATCGCCCGGTCGATCAGTGGGTCGCTCGGATCGGCCAGCAACGCTTCGTAGCTGGCCGTGACCTCGGCATTGTTGTGCACGGTGAGCAGGTTCGGGTTGAAACTCGGCTTGGACACCATGGCCAGGATACGGCCGGTGGCCGGCTCGGTGACGACGACCGATCCGGTGTAATCGCCGAGGGCATCCCAGGCGGCCTGCTGGGCTATCGGATCGATCGTGACCTCGACGGCTGCGCCCTTCGGGTCCTGGCCGGTGACCAGGGCGCTGATCTTGTCAAAGAACTGCGAGTTAGAGGTCCCGGTGAGTTCGGCGTTGAGGGCGAACTCGAGGCCGGTCGGTTCGCCGTTGATCGGGATATACCCGGTGATCGGTGCGTACAGCTCTGGATTGGTATAGGTGCGCAAGAATTTGTAGTCGTCGTCGGCCGGCATCGACTGCGCGATCGGTTCCCCGGCCACGAGGATGGCGCCGCGCTCAACTTGGTAGCTGTCGTAGAGCGTGCGGGTATTGCGTGGGTCGGCCGACAGATTGTCGGCCTGGAAGGCCTGCACGACCGAGGTCGAGCTGAGCAGGGCGACGAACATCAGCATCACGACGATGCTGACGCGCTTGAGTTCGCGGTTCACTTAGACCACCAGCCTGGGTTGGTTGCGCACGGTGTCGGAGAGCCGCAGCAGCAGGGCCGCGATGATCCAGTTGGCCACGAGCGATGAGCCGCCGGCGGCCAGGAACGGCGTGGTCAGACCGGTCAGCGGAATGACCCGGGTGACACCGCCGATGACGATGAAGCACTGCAGTGCAACGACAAAGGCGAGGCCGACAGCGAGGAGCTTGCCGAAGTCATCCTGTCCGGCGAAGCCGATGCGGAAGCCCCGAGCCACGAACAGTAGGTAGAGGGCGAGGATGCCGAACAGCCCGGCGAGCCCGAGTTCCTCGCCGAGGCTCGCGATGATGTAGTCACTCTGCGGTACCGGAGTGATTTCCGGGCGGCCCTGGCCCCAGCCGGTGCCGAGCAGCCCACCTTTGGCGAGGCCGAACAGGCCCTGCACCAGCTGAAAGCTGCCCCCCTTCGCCTCGTAGACGTCTGGATTCAGAGCATCCAGCCAGTTGGTGAACCGGCCGTTGACGTAGTCCAGGGTCTGGCTGGCCAGTAGCGCGCCGCTGAGAAAGAGACCTATGCCCAGGATGACCCAGCTCAGTCGACCGGTGGCGAGGTAGAGCATGACCAGGAACAGGCCGAAGTAGAGCAGGGCGGTGCCGAGGTCGCGCTGAAAGATGATGACTGACATCGACAGGGCCCAGACGATGAGAATCGGTCCGAGGTCGCGAAAGCGGGGAAACCGGGCGCCGAGAAACTTTTTGCCGACCATGGAGAGACTGTCTCGGTTGCGCACGAGATAGCCGGCGAAGAACACGGCGAGGGCGATCTTGGCGATCTCACCGGGCTGGAAGGTGCCGAAATTGCCGAAGCTGATCCACACCCTGGCGCCGCTGATCTCCTTGCCGAGGCCCGGAACGAGCGGCAGAAAGAGCAGGAGCACACCGACGAGACCGGCAATGTAGGTGTACCGAAACAGCACGCGGTGGTTGCGGATGACCAGCAGCACGACGATGGCACTGAAAATAGCCAGGGCACTCCAGACCGTCTGGCGCACGGCCGCGCTCTCCCAACCGCCCTGGTTGTCGGCGATATCGATGCGGTAGATCATGGCGATACCGATGCCATTGAGCACCGTGGCGATCGGCAGGATGAACGGGTCGGCATCGCGGGCGACAAAGCGCAGCACGATGTGCAGGGTGATCACCAGGGCCGACAGGCCGGCGCCGAGCAGCACGAGGGTCGGGTCCAGCTCGCCGAGGGCACCGAGTTGTACGAGCACGACCGCGCTGGCGTTGATGAAGCACGCGATCAGCAGCAGGAACAGTTCGAGGTTGCGCAGTTTCTGCGGGAGGCGCAGGCGACGCACCGGCTCGGTCGCCGCCGGACGCGCCGTTTGAGCGGATGCCTTACTCAACGATGGCCCCCTTCAGTCGCTCGATGATGGCCAGGGCGTCGTCCAGTGAACCGGCATTGATGGTCTGTTCCACCTGCTGGCGGTCATAGACGCGCAGGTCGGACAGGCTCAGCTCGGTGTCTTCGTAGACGCTGGACAGTTTGATCGGACCAATGTCCTGCTGCACGCCCTGATAGATGGCGACGTTCGAACCGTCGACGCCCACGTAGTAGCGGGTCTGGGTCCACTGGTAGCCGATGATCGTGGTCGTGACGATGCTGAGCACCAGCAGAATGACACCGACCAGCCAGGTGACCTTGCGGCGGCGCGCGCGGCGGGCATCCTCTTCGATCAGTTCGGACAGGTAATCCTGCGAATCGGGCTCGAAGTGGGTTTCCCGCACCGGGTGCAGGCGCAGGGCCGGGATGCGCAGGGCACGGTTGCGGCCCGGTTCCTCACCGAAGGCGAGCGGATTCGCGGCGGAACCGACGATGACCGGGCTGTCTGTGCGCGCGGAGCCGTCGCCCGCGCCGATGTCGACGATGACCACGGTGACGTTGTCGGGGGCGCCGCCGTCGAGGCTCTCCTTGACCAGCAGGTCGGCGACATCCTGCGCGCTGGCACCGCTCGCCAGAGCGGAGGCTATGGCGGTGTGCGAGACGACGCCGGTGAGGCCGTCGGAGCAAAGCAGCCAGCGGTCGCCGTCGATCGTGGCCAGAATCGAAGTGTCGATTTCGGGACTCGCCTCGACATCGCCGAGTACGCGCATGAGCACAGAGCGGCGCGGATGCACCATGGCCTCGGCCTCGGTGATGCGCCCGCTGTCAACGAGGCGCTGCACGAAGGTGTGGTCGATGGTGATCTGGGAGAGTTCACGCTCGCGCAGCAGGTAGATGCGCGAGTCGCCGATGTGGGCGATCGCCACCTCGTTCTCAAGCACCACGATGGCACTGACCGTCGTGCCCATGCCGGTGAGTTCGGCGTGTTCGAAGACCGTCTCGGCCAGCTGGGCGTTGGCACCGATCAGGGCGGCCTGCAGAGCGAATTCGGCGTCCTGCGCGCTCGCATAGTGCTTGTCGGCCTCGATGATGCGTTTGGTGGCGATCGACGACGCGACGTCGCCGCCGGCGTGGCCACCCATGCCGTCGGCGACCACAAACAGGCTGCGACCGGCGTACCCGGAGTCCTGGTTGTTGGAGCGAATCTTGCCGACGTGAGACGCGGCTGCGCTATGACTGACCGTCGCCATGACCTACCGCCGAAGCTCGAAGCTGGTGGCGCCGATCTTCACGGTGGCGTTCAGGGGAATTTTGGTCGGCACGGTGACGCGGGAGCCGGCCAGGAAGGTGCCGTTGGTGGAATCCAGGTCTTGCAGCATCCACTCGTCGTTCCAGAGCATGAGACGCGCGTGGTGCGTGGAGGTGTAATCGTCGCGGATGACCAGGCTGGAGTCGCTCGAACGACCGATGGTGATGGTTTCGGCGCCGAGCGGAAACTCCGTGCCGGCCTTCGGGCCGCTCGTGATGACCAGGCGGGTGGTGTTCTGGGCAGTCGCCCTTCCCCCGTCTGCCCCTGAATTCCCGCCCGCCGGGCTGGCGCGCGCGACGGGCGGCGTGAAGGCGTCAGCGGCAGCGGGGGCAGCGACGGGGCCGGGGACGGCGGCGGGAACAGCGGATGCCGGGAATGCGGCGGCGGGGGCGGCGGCATCCGTTTTCATCTTGCGCACGCGCTGGCCGAACAGGTCACTGCGCAGGGCGTAGACGATGCCGAAGATGAACATCCAAAGCAAGAGCAGAAAACCGATGCGCAGCACCAGCAGGGTCAGTTCGCTGACGTTCATGTGTTCGGCCCCCAGAATCCGCCCATATCGTGGCGTTCGGTGGGCGGGTCGGCCGGCGGCGCGGCGCGCGGGTACTCGCGGGAGTCTGGTGAGGCCTGGGCGAGCACGCGGAACACGATGCGGGTGCGACCGATGGTGACGACCGAGTCGGGCTCGAGGATGGCCTGGCTGACCGGGGCGCCATTGAGCTGGGAGCCGTTGGTGGAGCCGAGGTCACGCACCTGGGCGCGCGAGCCGTCCCAGAGGATTTCGACGTGGCGACGCGAGGTGCCGGTGTCGTCGACGGTGATGTCGGCGTCGGAACCACGGCCGATCACGGTGCGGGCCTTGACCAGGGGGTGCCGGGTGCCGTTGATGTCGAGCACCGGGCTCCAGGCGACGTTGCTCTTGACCGAGCTGGAGTCGATCTGCACCATGCCCTCGCTGAGGCTGCGGTCGTCTTGCAGAGTGATATCGATGCCGCCGGTGAACTGGTAGCGCTGCTCGGTGCCGTGCTTTTGCACGAGGGCGGTGAGCTCGTCAATGAGGGTGACGCCGAGCGCGCTCATGCGGGTGTAGTCGGTGTGGGACATGCGCACGGTAAAGCGATTGGGCGCGAGGATGCGATCCCGCGCGACGACAGCGGCCTTGGTGTCGAGCTCACGACGCAGCGCGGAGGTTATTTCCACCGGCTGCAAGCCCGATCGAAAGGTCTTGGCGAACGCTCCGTTGACGGCGCGCTCCAAGCCTTTTTCAAAGTTATCCAGTATGCCCACAGGTCTCCCGATCCGGTCCGTTTGGCTATGAGCATGTTACTTGTCTCGGGCGACAACCCACCTTCAGGGCGCAAACGGCACGAACAGCCATACTACCCGCGGAGGGTCCCGGACCGAATTCGGGGCCCATTATGGGCATTCCGTGGGTATTTTTCGGTAGGTGGCGGGGAGCGGATGCTGCGCGGCCGTTTCGGGCGGTGGCATCCGTTCTCTCCGAGGCTGGCCGAGGCGGGCATCCGTTGTGCCCGCGCCCGATAGGCGGGCTCTCCTGATGGTCGCGCCCGATACCGGTGGGCGCTGCAGTAATTACCGGCGCGGCTACCAATTTCGGGCGCAGTCATGGCTGCGGGGGCCGAGATTGGGCCGATTCAGCCCCCGGACCCGCGCGGCGCGCCGTCGAATGGCGCTGACCCCCCTCGCAGTGTTAGCATTCCTAAGTTCGCGCGAGTGGCGGAATTGGCAGACGCGCTGGCTTCAGGTGCCAGTGTTCGAAAGGACGTAGGGGTTCAAGTCCCCTCTCGCGCACTGTGGGTGTTTCAGGAAATTGAAGTCTCGTTTTCATGAAATCCAAGCGCACAGGCCGGTTGAGTAGAAATACTCGACCGGCCCTCGGTTTTTAACGGTGTTGGCTGGGCCGATCTGGTCGGTTGAGGCGGAGTTGCCCGTTTAAATAGGAAAAGGCCTGCGGGCGGGCAGGCTGAAGCTTTCGGTGCGCGGGTGGTTGGTACTGGAGTGGGTGGCGGCCGTTGTTACTGCGGTGGTGCCAGGGCCGGTAGGGCGCTGTGGGCGCTTAGCGGTGTTCCGGTGGCTTCTTTGCGGCGGCGTTCGCGGTAGAGCTTCTCGCCGAGGTCGAGTTCGGCGGCCTTCACGAAGAAGTCATGGGTTTTGCGGAGGTTCGAGGAGACGGCGGCGAGTGTTGCGGCGAGGTAGTTAAAGGTGAAGCTTGGATTCCATCAGTGGGCAGTTCCGTGGCCGCCTATGGGTAGCTTGTCATGGCCGCCGACACCCGTCCCTTCTCGTCATGGCTGACAAGAAAACGGTACGGATCAGGTCGGGGGTGGGGCCAGATCAGAATGCAACAAACTTCAAAACTGGGGCCATTTCAGACTGCCACATCCAAAGGTCCTCGCGTCGGTGAGAGAGCCGAAGCGTTCAGGGAACGTCAGCGAGAATTTCAAGGTCTTGAACCACGCCTCGCTGTTATCCCGAATTCGGGATAATAGCGATTATTCCGGGCGGGCGATTATACCGAGTAGGCGTGCGAGGCGGCGTGAACAATCTTGCCCCGGCGTATACTTTCAGCACCGCTCGGAGTGGTGACTTACCTGACAGATCTGGGCACTTTGCATTATTTCGATGGTGGAACGGCACCGTCGATCGAAAGTTTGACTACAGGCCTTTCCCCGAGAGGTGCGTCGAGATCGATGAGTAACGAGCCCTGAAACGCCAGGGCAGTGCACGCTTCCGGTGCTTCCGGCAAGGTGCCTTGGATGAGCGCCACAGCGACTTCCGAACCGGTTTGCTCAGTGATTGCGCGCGTTCCGTAGCACGCAGGATTTCCTCCAACGAAGAACACACGAACCTGAGTGTCCGAGACGTTCGCCGAATGTGTCCATGGTAGAACTCTTTCCTCGACGAGATCATCGCGTGGAACCTCATCTTCAGGTGCCGGACTGCCACTGGTAGAGGGATCTGGCGCTGCAGTGGAACCGCCCTCTTCGCCCCCGGGCGAGTCACCGGAGATGTTTGTTGAGCACGCAGATGCTCCCAGAATGCACATGGCTAAAAACGCTCCCGCCACGAGTCGTGTCGATCCCAACAAATCTGTCCCCTACCAATCTGCATGGTCACGTACCGCCGGGTGGTGCAATTCATTGTCACCGTGCGGGTCAGCTGGTTTGATTATGCAGCAATGAGCTCGGGATTGGGAGGCGGAGCAGTGCCGCGGGGTTGGGGAACAAGTCGACGACGTCGGTGCGGCGCGATATCCGTGTTCGAGTGATCAGCCTGGTGGTTACCACTCTGACCGGGAGCTGGTGGACCTGGGCGTGAACTCGGAGAACCGGTGGCAGTACCTCGCCGCCGCCACCTAACATCAGATGCAGTGTCGGAGGCCTCAAACCCGCTTTTCTGGGCCGGATAGGGGCCGTGGGCGAGTTAGGAGAGCCTGTGTGTGAGCGTGTTTCGCCGGCGAACCCACCACAGCATGGCGATGGTGATCAGTATGATTGCGGCACCGAGAGCGATCCAGAGTAGGAGGGGTTCTGTGCGGGGTAGGACTGTCTCGCCTTGGCCGGCGTCCGGGAAGATGATGGATGCTACCGCTTCACGCTCGACCAGTCCGCTCTTCAACTTTAGCTGAGCGTCCCACGGCCCATTGGGGAGTTCAGCGTCCAAGGTGAAGACAACATTCTGATGCTCTCCCGGCGGTATAGTCGTTGATTGTTGCAGGGGAAACGGGCCGGCAGACAGGCCAGCCGGCCCCTGCGTAAGGGTCAACTCGCCGGTGATGTCGACGGCTCGACCGCCGGTGTTGGTGACGAGCGTAGTCACCGTGGGGTTACCGTGCACGTCCCGTCCGGCGGTGAGCGAGGTGATGTTGAAGTCGGTAGGTGGCCCGTTCCCTGGCCCGACCGACAGGTAGATGCGGATACCGACTCGACTGGCCTGGACGATGTTAGCCCCGTCAACCGGTGGACACGGGCGAAGCGGGCACGGCCCGCATCACCCCAGCCCCGGCGCGTCTGCTGCGCGCCGACCCGTTCGGACCTTTGGTCATGGCCTTGGAACGCTTCGACGAGGAACGGCAGACCGCGTCACCGGCCGCGATGCTGAAGCAGCGTGTCGTCGCCCAGCGCCCCATCACCCAGGGCGCCGAAACCCCCGCCGAGGCGATCACCCTGAGCCTGGACCGCACCGGCCGCATCGACCTCGACACGATCGCGCACCTGCTTGGCCAGACCGAAGCGGATGCCAGGGCCGGCCTCGGCGAGATGGTCTACGACGACCCCTCCACCGGAAACCTGATCCACGCCCCCGAGTACCTTTCCGGGGACGTGCGGATAAAGCTCGACGCCGCGCAGACCGCCGCTGAGACCGAGCCCGAGCGGTTTGCCGTGAACGTGGCGGCCCTGCCGGAGAAGCTCACCATGGAGCAGATCCAGGCGCGGCTCGGCGCTGTCTGGGTCGACGCCGAGACGCACCAGCAGTTCCTCCGGGAGCTTTTGCGTGATCGCAGCATCCGTGTCGAGAATCCGATGCCGGGCATGTGGGAGGTGCGCGGCAATCGGCAGACGTTGCGCGCCACCAGCGAGTGGGGCACCGTGCGCCGCCCGGCGACCATGCTCAGCCAGGCGCTGATGGAGCAGAAGCCCATCACCGTCTATGACGAGTATGAAGAGCTGGGCACGAAGAAACGGGTCGTGAATGCGCTGGAGACCACGGCGGCGCAGGAGAAAGCCGACCAGCTGCAGGAACGCTTCGGCGAGTGGGTATGGGAAAACCCGGAGCGGGCGGAACGCCTCACCGATGAGTACAACCGCCGTTTCAACTCCATCGCCCTGCGCGACTACAGCCATGAAGGCGACTACCTGACGTTGCCCGGGGTGGCGCTGAACTTCGTGCCGCGACCGCACCAGCGCGCCGCCGTGGCTCGGATGCTCTCCGAGCCCGCCGTGGGGCTGTTCCACCAGGTCGGCGCGGGCAAGACCGCGGAAATGGTGATGGGCACCATGGAGCTGGGCCGGATGGGACTCGTGACCAAACCCGTCGTGGTCGTGCCCAACCACATGCTCGAGCAGTTCGCCCGCGAGTGGCTGCAGATCTACCCGCAGGCACGCATCCTGGCCTCATCGAGTGACGATCTCGCCGGTGACAAGCGCCGCCTGTTCGTCGCCCGCGCGGCCGCGAACGACTGGGACGCCATCATCATGACGCGCACCGCGTTTCAACGCATCCCGCTGTCGCCGGTCGCCGAAGCCGGTTACATCAGCCGGGAGCTCGACACCCTGCGAGTGGTGTTCGAGGAGGCCACCGGTGAGGACGCGATGAGCGTCAAGCGCATCGAAAAGAAGCTGCTGTCACTGGAGCAGACCTACAAGGACCTCACGGATAAGCCCCGCGATGCCGGCATTACCTTCGAGTCGACCGGGATCGACTATGTCGTCGTTGACGAGATGCACGACTATAAGAACCTCGCCACCGAGTCGAGCATTCAGGATGCCCGCATCGCCGGTGCTGGCCGGGCCACGGATCTGCACATGAAGCTCGAATACCTGCGCTCCCGGCACGGCGACCGCGTCGTGACCGTGGCCACGGCCACACCCCTGGCCAACAGCATCACCGAGGCGTACGTGATGCAGCGCTACCTGCGCCCCGACCTGCTCGAGAACGCCGGCATCGGCCACTTCGACGCCTGGGCGGCGACGTTCGGGCAGACGGTCACCGAGATGGAGATGGCACCCACGGGCGGCGGGAACTTCCGGTTGAAGACGCGGTTTGCGAAGTTCCAGAACGTGCCGGAGATGCTGCGGATGTGGCAGGTGTTCGCCGACGTGAAGACCGCCGAAGACCTCAAACTCCCGACCCCGTTGTTGCGGGAACGCTCCGACGGGCAGCGGGTACCCGAGAACATTGTGCTGCAGCCCGGTCCGGAGCTGGAGGCGTATATCGCCGACATCGGAGAGCGTGCCGAACGGGTGGCCAACGAGTCGGTGCGTCCCGAAGAAGACAACATGCTCAAGATCTCCACGGATGGCCGGAAGGCCGCTCTGGACGTGCGGATGGTCGGCGGAGACCGCCCGAACGGGCCGACGAAGATCGACGCCGTCGCGCACCAGGTGCTGCGCATCTGGAATGAGACGAAAGACGTTGCCTACCTCGACGACGTGACGAAGGAGCACTCGCCGACGCCGGGTGCGCTGCAGCTGCTGTTCAGTGACCTGGGCACGCCGAAACTTGATCGCTGGAATGCGTATGACGAGCTGCGACTGAAGCTGGTCGATGGTGGGATGCCGGCCGAGACCATCCGTTATATTCACGAAGCGAAAACGGACCCCGACAAGGCGCGGCTGTTTGCGGCGGCGCGGGCCGGCCATGTGGCCGTGCTGGTCGGGTCGACGGCGAAGATGGGCGTCGGTACGAACGTGCAGGCGCGCGCGATTGCGCTGCATCATATGGATTGCCCGTGGCGGCCGGCCGATATCGAACAGCGCGACGGGCGCATCGTGCGGCAGGGTAATCAGAATGCCGAGGTCGGGCTGTACAGGTACGTCGTCGAGCGCAGTTTTGACAGCTATATGTGGCAGACCGTGGAGCGGAAGGCGAAGTTCATCTCCCAGATCATGCGCGGTCGGCTGGACATGCGCGAGATTGAGGACATCGGCGATGTCGCCCTCGGCGCCGCGGAGACGAAGGCGCTGTCGTCGGGAAACCCGCTTCTGATGGAACAGTCCGTTGCGAACAATGACGTGTCGAGGCTGCAACGACTCGAGCGGGCCTGGCAGCGCAACCAGACCAACCTAGCGAGCATGCGCGTGAACGCGAGCAGCCAGGTCGGGTGCTGGACCGTGACATCGGCCTGCTGACGGCCGCGCTTCCGCGGGTCGTGGACACGAGCGATGACCTGTTCCGCATGACGGTGGCAGGCCGGCAGTACGGCAAACGCGCGGATGCTGGAATCGCGATCGGGGAGTGGGCGTCGCGCAACGGCGTCCGGTATCTGCCCACCAACGCCGATCGGAAGCTGGGGGAGTTGGGCCAGGTTGGCGGGTTCCCGATCGACGTGGCGTCACGCACGTCGCTGGGTCAGGTGCACATTTTGGCGGAGCTGCGCGGGGTGCCGGGGGCGAGCGTGACAGTGCCGAGGAACCAGTTCGCCGAGGCGGGGGTGGGTCTCGTGCGGCAGCTCGAAAACCGAGCCGCATCGTTGCCCAAGCTGATCATCGAGACGCAGCAAAAGCGGGTCGACGCCGAGACGACGATCGCGGAGGTGGATGCGCGCATCGACGATCCGTTCAAGCACAGCACCGATCTCCGCGAGGCGCAAGAACGGCAGGCCCGAGTGGTGGCGGGGCTGGCGGCCATGGCCAGTGAGCAGAATCCGGCTGCTGAGACGACGGATGCGGTGGGTGGCGACGGAGCCGCTGTGGCACGCGATCGGGTCAAGGAGCTCGCCACCCGCGCTCACACCCGGCTAGACAGTAACGCATACGCTGACAGGAATCAGAGTCCTGAACTCCGACAAATTCGGACGCAACCGCGGGCGTGATGCGCTGCTCCTCGGCCGGCTCCGATCGCCTGCACCGAAAAACTATGACCTCAAAAATTACCGAGAGGACCCTCGCTACTCGCTGGATATTAGGTCCCGGTTTGTGCGGAAGTGAAGTCTGTCGACTTGTACGTGATGGTGGTGCCAATCGGAGAATTGAGTTTTCGATACAGTTGGCGCATGAGATCACGACGTCAATATCCCGGCATCCGGCAGCCAGAACTCACGTTGAGTGGGAGCATCGGTCTCTGGGTTCTAATCCTCGCGGTGATTGCGTCTGGCGTTTGGGTGCTGTTTGGGTGGACGACACTTTTTGTCTGGATCGATCAGGCAGATCGCGTCCAGTACTCCCTTGTCCTAGCGGGAGGGATCGGTGCTGTCGCGGCCCTCGTTGTGTCGTATCGAAAGCAAAAACTTGCGGAAGCAAATGCGGTCTTAGATCTCGAATCCCATTTTGGCGGTCGATTCTTGGCAGCAACTGAGCAGCTCGGTAGTAGCAACCCAATCATTCGTATGGCTGGCGCAGTATCACTTGCCCGACTTGCCGATGATTGGGTCACCCAGCGTCAAATGGTAGTCAACGTGATCACTTCTTATCTACGCATATCTGCACCCGATGTGGACGTTACTGAGGACGAAATTCGTGCTTCCCTCTTCAGATCGATCCGCGACCATTTGCGTCCGTCTGCTTCACCGGATTGGCAAGGGCTTAATTTTGACTTCACGAACGCGGAGATTGCGGGGGCGGACTTCACTGAAATCGAGATGCGTGCAGGGACAATCCTCAACTTCACGGATGCAACATTTAGCCGAGGCTTCGTACGATTCTCGGGCACGTACGAGGGCACTACTTTGGCATTTACGAGGTCGCGATTTCGCGGTGCCATCGTGGAGATAAGCGCGACCATAGGCGTTGACCTCCTGGACTTCGAGGGCGCCACCATTTCAGGGGGATCCGTGCGAATGGACAGATCCACTTTCGCGGGAAACCAGATTTCCTTCCAGGGACTGGTGATCAGAGACGCAAACCTGAGCTTCTCCGGTTCGGTTTTTAATACCCAGAATATAGATTTTGCCGGAGCCTTAGTCGAAGGTGACGGCGGCTTCTTTTTCGATCACTGCAACGTCTTAAGCGGTGATGTAAGTTTCATAAGTGCGAGGTTCAATGGGCGGCTTGCGCTCTTTGCCGGAACTACATTCACCGGACGAGAGATCTATTTCAACGGGACACGGTTTGCTGCCGAGAAGACCATCTTCGAGGGCATTGATTTCGCTGGAGATGTCGTTGATTTTACAGGGGCAATATTTTTCGGCCCGCACGTTGGATTTCACAAAGCCGTGATTCATCCAAAGTCCCTCATAGTCGATGATGCGGCGTACGTTGATGGCGTAGTCGACTGGGGCCGTCTGGACAAGATGCGTGACACATTCGCTGTCTTCCCGGACGGAGAAGCGCTGCTGGCGGACGAATATCTTCAACAAGAATCAAGGATGCAGTATGCCAGGGAGGCTTTTGCCCGGCAGCGTCAAGACGATTAGCTTGATAGGGCGCCAGTAGCTGGGCTGACGCCGTCAAATTCTTGGCGGCGCAGTGACCAGGGGTGTTTGTCTCGACGCGGCAAAGGTGCGCATCCGCTTCACTTCTTTGGGCGAGAGGGCAGTGAGATCGGCGACCCGACTGGCGCTTTCGCCGAACTCGAAGAGGCTCGTCACACGTTCGCCCATGGTCGTTTCCAGCGCGTCGATCTTCGCAATCAGAGCGTCACGCTCATCGCCGGCAGTGAAGAACTCCGCGAGCGTGGCTTCGATCTTGTTGTCCCGCTCCGCGCGCACCTGATCAACCCGGGTGCGAGCGAGGCGTGCCCGCTCCCGAGCGTCAATCTTCTTACCAGTCTGTCTAGTTGCCATATCAAGCACTCCCATCGAACGTCACGTAGATCAAACTTTTTCACAGATCTCACCAGCTCCAAAACGACACGCCACAACCAAAGCAAGTAGACACACCTCTTGCACTAATAGTGTCTGGACGGGATTGACCCGTTAACCTGTGTTGAGAGGGGGTGGTTTCGCCATGATGACCGTGCATGTTCTTCACGCCGGTGATGGCTACACCTACCTGACCCGCCAAGTCGCAGCCGGAGACCATTCGGTGCGCCGCGGCGAAGACCTCACCGACTACTACACCGCCGAGGGCAACCCGGTGGGGGAGTGGCTCGGCTCCGGACTGGTGAACCTGGGCGTCTCGGGGAACGTGTCCGAAGCCCAGATGCAGGCCCTGTTCGGCGACGGACTGCACCCGGACGCGGAGGCCGCGATCCGGGCTGCCGTCGCCGGGGGAGCGTCCCCGGAGGATGCGGTGCAGGCGTCCCGGTTGGGGCGCCGGTTCCCGCGGATCCAGCCCAAACTGGACGGTTGGGACGACGCCGTCGCCGACGCCTACCAGGCACTCGAAGTGGAGAACGGGCGCAGCCCCGGGGCCGGGGTGGAACGCGATCTGATCCGCTGGAACATCGCGGCTGACCGTGTCTCCGTAACCCTGAAGCGCCCCGGCACGGACGCGGAAGTGGCCACGCACCTATCCCAAATGGGCAAAGCGGCAAGGCAGCCTGTCGCCGGTTACGACCTGGTGTTCACTCCAGTGAAGAGCGTGTCCGTCCTCTGGGCGCTCGGTGACGAGGCCACCTCCCAGCAGGTCCGTGAGGCACACAACGCGGCCTGGCAGGCCACGGTCGCGTGGCTGGAAACAGAAGCCGGCGTCACCCGGGTCGGTGCCGGCGGTGTCGCCCAGGTCGACACGCACGGGTTCGTTGCCACCGCGTTTGAGCACCGCGATTCCCGCACCGGCGACCCGAATCTGCACACCCATGTGGCCGTGTCCACGAAGGTGCAGGGCTTGGATGGGAAGTGGCGTTCGCTGGATGGACGGGTGCTGCACGCGCTCGGTGTGGCCGCGTCCGAACGGTACAACACCCTCGTCGAACACGAGGTCCGCAACCGCCTCGGCGTGAGCTTCGTGGATGAGACGCGGGGGCGGAGCAAGCGCAGCGTCCGGGAGATCGCTGGCGTCAGCCGGGAGCTGCGGGACTCGTTCTCGTCCCGGAGTGCGGCGATTGAAGACGCCTACGAAACCCTGGTCCAGGAGTACGTGGCCAAGCACGGGGACACCCCGCCGAAGACGGTGCAGCTGAGCCTGGCGCAGCGGGCGACGTTGGAAACCCGCGAGGGTAAGAGCGCCCCGAAGAGCCTGTCCCGGCAGCGCGCTGAGTGGCGGCTGGCCGCGATCAAGATCATCGGTCAGGTCGCCGTCGACACGATCGGGACCACGGTGCGGCAGCGGCAACAGCGCTCCGTCCAGGACGAGATCCTCGCCGCCCTGAGCGTCGACGAGTTGGCCGAGCGGGTGTTGAACACGGTCGAAGACAGCCGCGCCACCTGGCGCCGATCGCACGTCGCCGCGGAGGCCCAGCGCATCGCCCGGGCGTTCGCGAACGTGCACCCTGGCGTCGACGCCCAGCAGGTCGCCGACCAGGTCGCCCAGGCCGTGATGGCCCGCGTGATCGGCGTTACCGCCCCGGCACTGAACCCGGTCCCGGAGCAGCTGCAACGCCAGGGCGGTGAGTCCATCTATCGGGTCCACGGGACCGAGCGGTTCACGTCGACGCGGATCCTCGGGATCGAAGACAGCCTGATCGACGCAGCCCGCACCGTTGCCGGCTTCACCGTCGACCCCGCCACTTTCACCACCACGATCGAGGCGTTGAACGCGGCCAGCGAGTACCCGTTGGATGCGTCCCAGGTGGAGTTGGCCCGCCGCTTCGCGTCCGGTGGCCGGCTCCTCGAGGTTGGCATCGGCCCGGCCGGAACGGGTAAGACCACGGCCATGCGGGCGTTCGCCCGCGCCGTCGAAGCCGGCGGCGGCCGGGTCCTGGCGTTGGCGCCGACCGCGGCGGCGTCGACGGTCCTCGCTGAAGAGATCAAGGTGGAGGCGGAGACCGCGCACAAGCTCGTCGATGTCCACCGCCACGGCTCACCCGAGCAGCAAGAGTCCGACCAGTACCGCATCGACAGCAACACCGTCCTCCTCATCGACGAGGCAGGCATGGCCTCCACCCCGCTGCTCGCCGACGTCCTCGCCCTCGCGAAGCAGCACGGGGCAACGATCCGGCTCTTGGGCGACCCGGCCCAGCTGGCTGCGGTCGAATCCGGGGGAGCGCTGCGCCTGATCGAGCAGCGCGTGGGCGCCAGCTACCTCGACCAGGTCCACCGTTTCATCGACAGCGACGAAGCCGCAGCGTCCCTCCTCCTCCGCGACGGAGCGAGTGCGGCGCTCGACTTCTACGTCACCGCCGACCGCACCCGGGGCGGCATCCGGCAGAGCATGCTGGAAGAGATCTACGTGGCCTGGGCCGCCGACCGTGCGGCGAACTGGAATTCTATCATGGTCGCGGGAACCAACGACGAAGTCGCCGCGCTCAACGCGCGCGCCCGTCTGGACCTGGTCGGCCAGGGCGTCGTGGGCAAGAGCGGGTCGGTGCTGCACGACGGGAACAAGGCCGGACTGAACGATGTGATCGTGACCCGGCAGAACGACCGGAAGCTGCGCTCCAACCAAGGCAAGGACTTCGTCGCCAACGGCGACCTCTGGACCATCATCGACACCGAGGGCGGCGATCTCAAGGTCAAGAGCCTCCGGCACGGGGGAGTACTTACACTCCCCGCCGAGTACGTGGCCACCCACGTTGAGCTCGGCTACGCCGCGACCATCAACCGGGTCCAGGGGATGACCGTGGATACCTCACACATCCTCGTCGACCCGCAGTCCACGTCCCGCGAGCAGCTCTACGTCGCCGCGACCCGTGGCCGGGAGTCCAACCGGATGTATGCCGTCGTCGAAGAAACCCTCGAGGTCGACGCGCACGCCCCCGACCACCTCCGCACCAACATCATCGACGCCCTCACCGCGGTTCTTGCACGGGAGAGCGCGGAACGGTCTGCGACCGAAGAAATACAACGCGCCCAGGACGCCGCGGCAAGCCTGTCCACGTTGCTGCCGGCGTACGAAGACGCCCGCACCCGCGTCTACGACCCGAACCAGATGGACCGGATGGAAGCCGCAGTCCGGGACGTGCTCGACACGGAGATCGCCGACCGCGTCGTCCGCGACGAAGCGTGGACGCATCTCGCGAGCCGGCTCGCGGCACACGAAGCCCGCGGCGCGGACGTGCGCACCCAACTCGCTGCAGTCGTGCGGGCTGAGGATGTCGGGCCAAGCTCGACCGTTGAGTCGTTTGCGAAGATCTATCACCGCCGCATCGGGGCACCAGCAGGCTCACCGCCGGGGTCAGGACTCCCGAGCTGGGTCAGCCCTCCGCCCAGAGGCACCGACGGCGACAACCGAGAGGTCCGCGACTGGCTGCAAATCCAGGCTGACCTCATCAAGGACCGAACCAAAGCGCTCGTCGACGCTACGGCCGCAAACCCGGAACCGTGGAACAAGACACTTCGCCCCGCACCGGATGACGCCTCCCTGCAAAGGGCATGGCGGCACGACCTGGGCAACGTGGTTGCCTTCCGTGATCTCAACCAGGTGGCCGACACAGAGTCACCTCTGGGCGCAGTCCGCTCTGACGACGACGCCTACACGGCGGCAGCCGCGTCCCTAGAACGACTCCGCATCATCGAGGACAAAGCGCCGACAGAGGCGCGAGGCCGAATGGCCGCCCTCCGACAACGACTGGCCGGCAACACTGGCGAAGCCGCCGCCGTAGGGGCCGCCGAACGAGTGCTTCGTATTCGGGAATGCGCCGTAGAGCAGAGACGGGACGAGACTGACCAGCCGCAGCAGCGGTCTACAAATCGGCCGAAGATTTAGTTCAATCTCCCATGCGATGTAGGTGCACCTCGCCTGTGGCTCGATTGGGAGTAGATGCTTCGTACCGAACCGTTACTTGAGCGGGGTCTTCGGCCCCTCGCGCTGCTCGGCTGTCAAGACTTGACCGCCCTCCCTCAAGACTTCCCCGGTCTCGGAGTCAAGCTGGGGCAGTTCAGGGTACATCCCGCCCGTCGTTGTGTACCCGACCTTCGATTCTCGATGCGCCTTCACCAGTCCGGCGAACATGACTGGCTATGTCAACCCAAGTCGAACCCACCAGGGCAATCTAAGCCGGACCCACTCCGGGCGCAAGGCGAAACTAGTCGGTTGGGAGTGGGGCCAACGGTTTGGTCGTACCGAAAGCAAACGTTGTCTCAACTGAGGTCAACGCTGGGATCCGGCGCAATTGCGTCCTTACTAGCGTTTCATAAGCAGTGAACGACGACGTTACGACCTTCAATAGGTAGTCATGGTCGCCCGCTAGGAGATGAGCTTCGACTATGTCTGGAATGGAACGGATGTGGTCCTCGACAGCCTCCACGACTTCCTGGCCGTGGCGTTCAAGCGTGATCCTCACGAAGGCCGTTATCGGCAATCCAACGCTCGCTGGATTGACAATGGCAATGTACCGGGAGATCACGCCAGACTCCTCCAGACGACGAACGCGCCGCAGGCACGGTGACGGTGAAAGCCCGACCGCATCAGCGAGTTCCTGGTTGGTGATGCGCGCGTTGACTTGGAGTTGGCGAATGATCAGCAAGTCAATTTTATCTAGGGTGAACATGTAGCAGATTCTGCCACAATTTTGGCGTGTTTTGGCAGAAAAACGCAATCGCCTGCCTCGGTCCTTCTCATACGCTTTTCATTGGGAGTTCCTCGGCAGCGAAAATGAGGAGTTTCACCCATCAGAAAAGGCCAGTAGGTCACGCAAGCTTCCACCCAGTTTGGTGGCTTTTTGTTGTGCCCTCCTCGCTCAAAGCCAGATCAAGGAGAACAATGTTCCTGACTACTCCGTCACTGCAACTCGATCCGTTATGGCAGCTCAGTGCCGATTATGCGGCAGACCCTCGCAGTGCGCGTCTCAACCTCATAATCGGAGTATATCGAGATGAGAATGGTGACTGTCCGACCATGCCTTCGGTGCGCGTTGCCGAGGGGAGGCTCGTGGAGAGGGCCCCATCCAAGGAGTACATCGGCCTCTCCGGCAATTTGGAATTCAATTCCGCGATGACCCAACTCATCCTCGGAGACGAAGAATTGGTATCCCGCGCCACCACCGTGCAGACGGTCGCCGGCACGGGGGCTCTTCGCCTGCTTGCGGAATTGATGTCGGCGACCGGACCGCACCGCACCGTCTACCTGGGCACACCGGCGTACGTGAACCATCCAGCGATCCTGCGGGCGGCGAGACTGATTGTTGTCGAATATCCCGTTTCACGCAACGGCACGATAGACGCAGAAGCAGTCTTAAGGGTCGCGAATTCTGCCCGTGCGGGAGATCTGATCCTTCTGCAGGGGTGCTGTCACAACCCAACGGGCCTAAGCATGCCCGGTTGGCTCTGGGATGAATTGGCTGATGTCATGGCAAGAAAGGGCGTGATTCCCTTTATCGACCAGGCATACTTTGGCCTGGGTGACGGGCTTGAAGAAGATCTTGAGGGTATGCGTCGGATGCTTCGCGTTGTTCCGGAAGCGATCATCGCTGTCAGCGCTTCGAAGGCATGGGGACTTTACAGTGAGCGGACCGGTTGTGCCATCGTCATCACTCGTGACGGCGCACAAGGTGACTATGCCCGTGGTGTGATGGAATTTGTGGCGCGCGCGGACTATTCGCAGCCGCCCGCTCACGGCGCTCTGGTCGTTGCGGAGATACTCAATGACCGCGCCCTTCGGGCCCAGTGGCGTGCTGAACTCGAGCAGATGCGCTCGCGTCTGACGCACCTGCGCAACGAACTAGCCGACGAACTCATTGCGCTCCCAAACGGGGATGCCTTCGCTGGTCTGCGCGAGCAACGGGGTATGTTCCTCAGACTGCCGTTTGATTCGGCACAAATGGACGCCCTTCGTGAGCAATATGGAACGTATGGCATTCCGTCCGGGCGTTTGAGCCTCGCGGGTGTGCCGGCATCGCGAATCCCCGAGTTGGCTACCGCAATTGCGTCCGTCGGTGCGCGCGTCGACATGGCCACCTCGAGATAGAACACGGAGAGATTCATTATTGGCATAATCTGCCATATAAAATACTCTTCTCGCAATAATAAGCAATTATTTGCCGTGTCTGGTTCTCTAGAATTGTGTCATCAACAAAAAAGTAAGGATCATTATGAATGACGAAGATTATCAGAAGAAGCAGGACAAATTGTTTGGCAACCATGCGCTGATGGTCACGCCGATGCAGCCTGACGGCAGCCTCGATGAGGACTCCACCCGCTCCCTGGTCGACTTTCTCATCGATAAGGGCGTGCACGGAATCCTGACACTCGGCAGTACGGGTGAAGTCTTCGCGATGACCGACGATGAGCGGAAACGCCTCGCCGAAGTGGTCATCGATCACGCGGCTGGACGAGTTCCCGTCGGCGTCGGTGTTGCGCACTCGTCCGCCGAAGCCAGCGCGACGCTGGCCAAGCACGCAGAGAATGCGGGCGGTGATTACATTTTCACGACGGGCCCGTACTACCATCCCCACAGCGCCGAAGGTGTTTTCCGCCATGTGAAATTCGTCGGGGACTCGACTGAACTGCCGCTGATGGTTTACGACGGCGGTGCCGGCATCGAGTTCAGCTTGCCGCTGCTGCGCCGGATGGCGGACAATATCCCGACATTGTTCGCCTCCAAGTTGTTCCTGCCCTACCCGGCCAAGATCGCCCAATACGGTGAAGCCACAAACGGTCGAGTCCAGGCTTGGGCTGGCCACGACCAGCTGAACTACCTGATGCTTCAGTACGGGGCCAAGGGGATGACGTCGGCTGCCAGTTGCGTGGTTCCCGCCGAACAGTCATTCATCTTTGAGGCCATCAGGGATGGAAATCTCGAAGAGGCTCGTAAGTCGTTCCACGACACCGTCGGCCCGCTGAACTCGATTGCCTTCGCGAACGTCCTTCAGTATCCCCAGTGCTATAAGCGGGCACTCAAATGGATGGGCGTCATTGAGCACGACGCCACCAAGGTGGTCATGGAGCCCATCGATGATGTTCGAAGCAGAGAGCTTCGTGCGGTGCTCGAACGCATAGGCGTGCTCACCGCATCATGAACCCAGGTGGTGGCCGGCGACATCCCGAAGCAGTTGCAATAATCGTCCTGGCTCAATGGCTGGGGACATCGCTGTGGTTCAGCCCCAGCGGGGCGGTGACGGACTTGTCACAATGGCTCAGTCTTGACGCGGGAGGGTTTGGGTGGTTGCTGGCCGCCACACAACTTGGATTCATCGTGGGAACGCTCGTGTCCGCTCTCATCGGGGCGGCAGACCGTTTTGCTCCGGAACGTATTTTTGCCGTCAGCAGTATTGTCGGGGCTATCCTCAATTGTTTTTGGATATGGACAGACCCGTCCTTCGGTACGGCCTGGATGGCCCGCTTCGGTGTTGGTGTTGCCCTGGCTGGGATCTATCCCATGGGCATGAAGATGATCGTGCAACGCACGGGAGGAAAACCAGGTTCGGCACTCGGCTGGCTTGTTGCCATGCTCACCCTCGGCACTGCCATGCCTCAGATTCTCCGGTTTGCCGGAGCATCCCTTCCCTGGCACTCTGTCATTTTGGGCGCATCCGTTCTGGCAGTGGTCGGGGCAGTCTTGATCCTTCTGATCCAGAAGCCGAACACCAGTCGGCCGGCTGCCCCAGGGCCGCGTATTCCTGGGTCGAAACCGCTGACCACTTTGCTGGCTCTACCGAGCTTCCGGTCTTCCTGTGCGGGCTATCTGGGACATATGTGGGAGCTGTATGCATTCTGGAGTGTCGTTCCAGTGCTGTCCCTTCACCTTGTTTCCAGTCAGAATAATGACAGTTCAGTCGCCGGGCTGAGTGCCGCCGTCATTGCCGCTGGCAGCATTGGCTGCGTCGTCGGTGGATTGCTCAGCCGGCGCATTGGCAGTGCGCCCGTCGCGGCCATTGCTTTGGCGAGCTCCGGGGCGATCTGCATCGTCTACCCGCTCATCCCGACCGAAGCACTCTTCATCAAGGCCGCAGTCTTGGGCATGTGGGGGTTCTTCGTGGTCGCCGACTCGCCGCAATTCTCCGCTATGACAGCTGGCTATGTTCCTCCTCGCTTGGTTGGCACCGCCTTGACTGCGCAGAACTGTGCAGGATTTCTGGTGACCGTAGTGAGCATCGTGTTACTTCAGGCGGGGATTGCCGTGTGGGGGGACTACGCCGTCTGGCTCCTTGCCCCCGGACCGGTGCTCGGGCTTATTGCCATGCGGCCGCTGCTGGCGCTCAAGCGGATGAGCGTGCCCGACCCTGCGAGATGATCCCGAATTACCGGGTACTGAACCCGGTAATCGACTGCCCCTTAAATCCCGCAGGACGCCGGACAGGTGACCTGCAGAAACAGGACTTCATATGCTTATCCCCGTAGACGACGTTCGTGCGACAGCAACCGACGCGCTCCTATCGGCCGGAGTATCACCGGAGAACACTGAGATCCTCATCCGATCACTGGTCGAGGCGGAACTTCGGGGATTTCCCTCACACGGTTTGCTCCGTTTGCCACGCGTTATTGAACGCATCCGGAACGGTGTCGCCGACGGTCATGCCACAGGGCAACACGTTTGGACCGCGTCGGCGCAGCTGAGCGTCGATGGGGAGCGTGGGATTGGACCCGTGGTGGCCCATCATGCCCTGGCCGCCATCTCGCAACGAGCGAAGACCACAGGTATCGCCGTCGCTTCGATCGCCAACAACAATCACATCGGCATGCTGGCCCTCTATGCCGAAGACATTGCCCGAGCCGGACAGGTACTTATTGGTTTTACGACCAGCGAAGCTCTCGTTCACCCGTGGGGTGGCCGAACGGCGATGGTGGGTACCAATCCGGTGACCATCGGGGTTCCTGCGAGCCCGGATCCGTTCGTAATGGACATGGCCACAGGACTCGTCTCAATGGGCAAGATCCACGACTATGCACATCGCGGAGAAGTAATTCCGGAAGGGTGGGCTCTCGACGCTGCCGGCAACCCCACCCACGATGCCGTCGCCGCGAAGTCCGGCGCAATCGCACCGTTCGGCGGGGCCAAGGGCTACGCCCTCGGTCTGGCCTTCGAGGTTCTGGTCGCCAGTCTGACTGCCACTGCCACCGGGCGTGACGTCGTCGGGACATTGGACTCAACAGAGGTCTGCAACAAGGGCGACGTTTTCATCGTCGTTGAGCCTACGAACTCAACTACCGCTATCTCAAACTATTTGGCTGAGATTCGAGGCACCGACCCAACAAATCCTGCCCACCCCGTGCTTGTCCCCGGCGACCGGGCGCTCCGCGTCAGGAGGTGTGGCCGGGAGCTCGGCATAGAGGTCGCTCCCGAGGTCTGGGGGCGCATCATTGAACTCCTCTCACCCATAAAGAGTGAACGCCGGAGGGGCTGAGCCGGGTGTTCGATGTTTTGTTCAAAGCGTTGTCGGCAGTGCTGCGCCACTCACACCTTCTTGTTCTAGTTCGCGGCGGTGGCCCGGATCGTGTCGACAATCGAATCCCACCCCAAAAAGTCCCTTGACAATAATACGGGCATCCACCCGGCGGGACGTGACCCGACAAACAGCGCAGCTCCCACTGCTTGGACACAAACACGAGACTCCGCGGACGGGAGGGTTTTATGCGATTGGCGCACTCTCCAGGATCTCTCCTGTCCCACGTAAAGAACAGGGGTAGCCGAATCTGCATACCTCTCAGCCGTACGCGTTTGCACTATGTGCGCGACTACATATTCAGGGAGCAAAGGTGGCGAAAAGAACCATGGTGCCACGGACTAACCTTTGAAACCATGACTTACGTAACAGTGAGGTTACCACGCTCTGCAGCGCTAATGCCGAGTGTTCACCGACAGGCAGAACCAGCTGAGCAAAGGATTGGACACCGATGAAAGCCGCTATGTGCACCGTTCCTGGCGCAACTGCCAAGGTACAAGACACAAGAAAAAAGAGTGAACCGATGCATGCAGCGGCAACGATGACGCTCGAGAACGCGATTGAGGAAACCGACGTCGTTCATCTGGCGAGAAGCCTTATCCGGATAGACAGCTCGAACTATGGGCCAGGGAAAGCCGAAGGTGAGGCTACTGCCGCTGACTTTGTTCGGTCCAACCTTGAAGAGGTTGGTCTCAAGTGCGACGTATTCGAAGCAGTACCGGGACGATCGAATCTTGTGGCCCGGTTTCCAGGGAAGGATCCCAGCTTGCCGGCCCTGCTACTCCATGGTCACCTCGATGTGGTCCCGGCGGACCCAGACGAATGGAGTGTCGATCCCTTCGGCGCGGAACTTCGTGACGGACTGATATGGGGCCGGGGAGCCGTAGACATGAAGGGGACCGACGCCATGATCCTGGCGTCGGTGAAGGACATGATCCGGAGTGGGCATCAACCCGCGCGCGATGTTGTCCTGGCCTTTTTTGCAGACGAGGAATCGGGCTGCTCGCTTGGTTCGGGCTGGATGGTCAAAGAGCATCCCGCTCTGTTTTCTGGTGTTGGGAACGCCATCAGTGAAGTCGGCGGGTTCTCAGTGGATATAGCCGGAAAGCGCGCGTATCTACTCCAGACCGGTGAAAAAGGTGTGCTCTGGGTGCGGCTCACCGCGGAAGGAACACCTGGCCACGGTTCTCAAATCCACTCCAACAACGCCGTGGTGAAGTTGGCCAAGGCCGTGGGAAGGATCGGTGATGCACAGTGGCCTGTTCAGCTTGGGAACACCACACAGGAGCTGATGAGGCGAGTAAAACTTCTCGCTGATCTTGGCCAGGACACCGACGCCCGCATAATCGCCGCAGCAACCGGCTTCGGGTCGCGGTTTATCGCGCCTTCCCTGCAGAATGTCGCAAACGTGACCATATTCAACGGGGGCTATAAGGAAAATGTGGTTCCGGGTCGCGCAACGGCCATGATCGACATTCGATACTTGCCCGGACAGCGCGACTCAGTTCTTGAGCGTATTGAAGAACTTGTCGGGAGTGAAATCCGCGTAGACATTGAATCCGATCTTGATGCCCTCGAGAACGATTTCGATGGCGATCTGGTCCGCGCCATCGCCGACACCCTTCGCCACCACGACCCAGAGGCCGAGCTTCTGCCCTATCTATTCCCCGGCGGAACCGACAATAAGCTTCTGTCGCAGCTCGGAATACGCGGATTCGGGTTTGCTCCTCTGCGGCTACCTGCCGACCTTGATTTTCCATCCCTGTTTCACGGAGTCGACGAGCGGATTCCAGTCGACTCGCTGGTCTTTGGCCAACGAGTCCTCACTGATCTTCTACGAAACTATTAAAGCCACCTGCATACTGCTTAGGAGACAATCATGACTGCTAGTTCACCATCAATAACACGCGAGGTTGTGGCGAGGAAGCCACGTCCAAGCAAAGGACGTCCATTGGCGAGCACCGGCATTGGAAACGCCATTGAATGGTACGACTGGACGATTTACGCCACGTTCTCACCGTTCTTCGCCACCCAGTTTTTTGATCCATCCGACCGTACCTCCGCCGTGCTGGCGACTCTTGCGGTATTCGCCGTTGGATTCATTGCACGGCCGTTCGGTGGGTTTCTCTTCGGCTGGATTGGCGACCGACTTGGCCGGAAAGTATCGATGACTCTCGTTGTCGGTATCTCATCTGCCGGCAGCCTCATGATCGCTTTGGCGCCGCACTTCGCAACCGTTGGGGCTCTTGCCTCGCTCGTCTTGCTCACCGCCCGTCTCCTCCAGGGACTGGCCCATGGTGGTGAGTTGCCTTCGGCCCAAACCTACCTTTCCGAGGTTGCTCCGCGTGAAAAGCGTGGCCTTTGGTCTTCGTTCATGTATGTGTCAGGCACGCTCGGCGTAATTGGGGGTTCACTACTTGGCGTGGTACTCAGCTCTGTTCTGAGCGCAGAGCAGATGGGGTCTTTTGGCTGGAGAATCCCCTTCCTCATTGGAGCCGCGCTGGGACTTTTCGCACTGTTCATGCGTGCCCGTATGCCCGAAACTGAAGCCTTCGAAGGGAACCGTGAAAAGACAGGTTCGCTGAAGAAGCCTTCAATCATTAAGGGAATCATCGAACACCGCAAGCAGGCTCTTCAGGTGATCGGCCTGACTGTTGGCCTCACGGTTATTTACCAGCTTTGGGCTGTATTTGCGCCCGCATTCGCTTCAAACAGTCTCAAGATTAACAGCGGGCAGGCGCTCCTAGCCGGGAGTATTTCGAATGTGGCATTCATTCTGGCCCTGCCTCTCTGGGGCATGCTCAGTGATCGAATTGGGCGCAAACCAGTCCTTCTCATCGGCGCACTCTCCGCAGCCGTCTTGCATTTCCCCATGATATGGCTGCTGCAAGATTCGGCCTGGCAGCTAGCCATTTCGATGTCGGTCATGCTCGTCTTTGTCGCCGCGATGGCATCCATTGTCCCCGCGGTCTATGCAGAACTATTCCCAGCCGACATCCGAACTACAGGTGTTGGTGTGCCATACGCCTGCGCGGTTGCCCTGTTCGGCGGCACAGCAGGCTACCTGCAGAGCCTGTTTACGGACGTAGTCCAGCAGGCCTGGTTGTTCAATCTCTACGCCGTGGTGCTCCTGCTGATCACTGCATTTGTCATCCGAAGCCTGCCTGAAACCAGAGCTAGAGACCTTAATGATTAATGGCTCGTTTGAGCGCCCTGGCTCCAACTACCCTCCACGGTGAAAGCCTCGAGAAGGGGCCGGTATCAAGCTAGAGATACCGGCGGACTTGGCTACACGCCTAGGGATTGGGTCCGTGGCGTTTCAGAGCTATCTTGACCTAAACCATGCAAGAGTCAGGTATGCCAAGCATGGAACGCATGATTGCCCACCATCAAGATCCTTCCGACACTGCTCCAGACAGCGACCCGCTGAGTGAGCTGCTGGCATCCTTGGCTGACGGCATGACCGCCGCGGCGTTCGAGAAGTGCCTTGCGGCCATCATGGCCGACGGGCACATCAAAGAAACGACCGTGGCGGCCGTGCGCCAGCTCAACGCGCGTCTAGTGGAGGTTAGTCGCAGGGAAGGCCTCCTTCGAGTCCTCTACGATACCGCCACAGACCTGACCGGCATCAGGGAAGTCGAGGTCATGTTGACCGCCATTGTCCGCCGAACCCGGGCTCTGATTGGAAGTGACATCGCCTACCTGAGCCTGAACGATTACGAGACAAAGGAGTCGTTCATACGGGTCACCGACGGTGCCGCCACGGCTCTGTTCCGTAACATTCGCATTCCCCTGGGTGAAGGGGTGCTGGGAGCTGTCGCAACCGGAAACTCTCCGGCCCAAAGTGCGGACTACCTGGCTGATACTTCCAAGTCACATCTGGAATTAAGCGATGCCGCTGTCGAGGCCGAGGGGGTCAGGGCGATCATGGGGGTGCCGCTGCGGGCCGATGGCCGGGTTATTGGTGCGCTCATGGTCGCGGACCGCCACGCCCACGTCTTCAGCCCGGATGACATTGCGTTTATGGGATCCATCGGCACCCATGCCGCCGTCGCGCTTGAAAATGCCCGGCACTTTAGCGAAATGGCCGACGCCCTGGACCGGCTTGACAGGGCTCAGAGGGAGAATCTGGCCCATGTTCAGATGCTGGAAGAGTCCTCGGCCCTGGACAAGAGCATGGTAGAAACGCTTGCCTCGACCGACAGCTTGCCCAACCTTTTGCGGGTGCTGACCGAAGCACTGGGGCGCGAAGTATTCGTGCTCACGTCCACCGGAGAACCACTGGCAGGACTGGCACCGAAGGGCGACTTTGGCAGCTCAGCTGCCTTGAGTGCTGCCGAGTCGTCTGCGATGTCCAAGCAACCCGTCTCCTTCACGCTGCAGGGAAACCTGTACAACGTTATGGCCACAATTGCTGGGGACCAGCACCTGGCGTCCATGATTGTGGCCGGTGAGATGGGTCCGTCCGGACTTGTCGTACTGGAGCGCAGTTCACTGGTGCTCAGTGCGGCGCTGCTCTTCGAGCGCACGTTCCAAGATGCGCAGTACCGGCTGCAATTGGAATTGATTGATGACCTGATGAACACGCGCGCCGTGGACATCGAAGCGTTGAAACGGCGTGCTGGGCGGTTTGGCTTGGCCGACGACGGCCAGCTTGTGGTTCGGTTGGTGGCCGTGAAGGATGACCAACGGCAGCGGGCCTTGACTTCCCTCAAGAGTCACATGCAGGGTAGGGCGGGCATTGCCGCACTACATGAATCCCACCTGTGCGTCATTGAACCGGCGGCAGATCGCAACAAAGCTTCCACAGGGGACACCACTGGGCAGGCGATCGTTGATGCATTGAAGCGGAGGCGGATCGTGGCCAGCGTCGGATCCTCGGGTCCCGTTGCGGGTTTTTCGAAACTCTCTGCCGCCCATGCAGAAGCTTCGGCAGTAGTGCGCGCGCTCCAGGCATTGATGCGTGACGGCGAAGCCGCCGACGGGGCTGCCCTCGGCACAACCGGGATGCTACTTGGCGCCATGGACAGCCCATTTGCTACCCAGCTGCTGGAAGCACAATTGGGCCCCCTGCTGGCCTACGACGAAGGCAGGGGAACTCAGCTGGCCCTGACCGCGTGGACATTTCTGGAGAATGACTCCTCCACGTCCACCGCAGCCGACACCCTCCATGTCCACGTCAATACACTACGCCAACGCTTGGAACGGATCGATGCCGTCATCGGCGCCGGCTGGCGGCGGGGTAGTCGATCACTAGACATCCATGTTGCTCTGCGGCTTTGGCGGCTAAAGTCCGCAGGACTTGGCGTCCGAAACCCTGACATGAGCATCAACAGCCTCAACTAAGACTCAGCACATGTGTGGTACTTACATACAATCTTCCCCAATATGTGATATCGCTCCATGGTGAAACGCTTCCCTCGCTGAAAACATGGTGCATGCGACGGTCGTGAACTTGCCGTTGAATCGAACTTGAGGAGCCGTCCACCATGTCATGCGAACACGAAACGGGTATTCAACCCACAACTTTTGGAGTCTTGCGACTGCCGCGGACCATTGTGGTCGGCGCCCAACAACGCTATGCGGTGGCCGCCATCGCAGCGGACCTGGGCCAGAACGTCCTCATCTGCACCGACCCGCGTCTGGCTGCCTCGGAGAATCTCCAAGAACTGGTCGACAGCCTGGAAGCCAGGAAACTGACCGTACGGGTCTATGGGGATACGCAGGCCGAGCTTCCCGTTCCGGGCATCATGGCCTGTATCAAGGAATTGCAGGGGCAGACGATCGATGTAATTATTGGCTTTGGTGGAGGAAGCTGCATGGACATGGCCAAAGTGGTTTCCGTGCTCCTGACCCACGGGGGTGAGCCCAAGGACTACTACGGTGAGTTCGCGGTTCCCGGGCCGGTCACGCCCGTCATCGCCCTGCCCACTACGGCCGGAACCGGTTCGGAAGCCACGGCAGTTGCCGTGGTGTCAGACCCCGCGTTGGGCATGAAAATGGGAATCTCCAGCCCCTACATCATCCCGTATGCCTCCGTCTGTGACCCAGAATTGACGTACACGTGCCCGCCATCGCTTACCGCGGCCACGGGGGCCGATGCCTTTGTGCATCTGGTTGAATCCTTCACAGCCGTCACCCGGAAGCCCACCAGCACCTTGGCCACGGAGCGTGTCTTTGTCGGGAAGAATGTGTTGGCCGATTCGCTTGCCTTGAACGGCATCCGGTTGGTGGGGCGGAGCCTAGTGACGGCATACAATGACCCCGAGAACATCGATGCCCGGGCGGACATGATGTTGGCGGCTCTTTATGGCGGCATCACACTCAGCAATGCGGGCACCGCCGCCGCTCACGCCATTCAGTACCCGGTGGGCAACTTGACCCACACCCCTCACGGAGTCGGCGTCGGACTGCTTCTGCCGTATGTGGTTCGGCACAACTTTTCCGCCATCATGCCCCAGCTGGCAGAGATTTCCCAAGCGCTGGGCTGCAGCATCGAAGGCCTGAGCACGAGGGAAGCAGCCGTGGCAGGCATTGACGCGATTGACGAAGTCCTCGCTGCCATTGACATTCCGGCCACTCTTGAAGACCTGGGACTCATGGAATCCCAGCTGGGCCAGGTAGCCAGATTGTCCCTGAACTCCAAGCGCCTAATCGAAAACAACCCGCTGCCGATGGATCTGAACGCCATCACGTCTATTGTGCAGGCAGCCTTCGTCGGTGACCGCACCATTCACTGCCCGCAGCCTCGCCCCGCCGCCGCGACCGTTCCCCGCACCAAGAAAAGGATCCTCCAATGACTTTCGCCGCTACCCAAAAACCGTTCGACATTGATGGGTTGATAGTGCCCCGTCAGCTCCTCATCGACGGAGCCTGGCAGGATGCCGCCGGCGACAGAACCTTCAATGTCACCAACCCTTCCGATGCCTCCGTGATTATGGGTATTGCCGACGCCGAGGTCGAAGACGGCCTGGTCGCCGTTGACGCCGCTGCCGCAGCGCTGCCCGCGTGGGCCGCCACAGCTCCGCGAAAGCGGGCCGACATCCTGAACCGCTGTTTTGAACTCATGATCGAGCGCAGTGAACAGATTGCTCGCCTCATCTCTCTGGAAAACGGCAAGGCACTCTCTGATGCCCGCGGCGAAGTGGCATACGCAGCGGAATTCTTCCGCTGGTACGCCGAGGAGGCCGTACGGATCATTGGCGAGGTGTCTACTGCGCCCTCCGGTACCAACCGCATCCTTGTCGAACACCAGCCGATCGGTGTCTGCATCCTCATCACGCCCTGGAACTTCCCGGCGGCCATGGCGACCCGCAAGCTTGCTCCGGCGCTGGCCGCAGGATGCACGGCCGTGCTGAAGCCAGCAGGCCTAACGCCCCTGACTTCCCTGGCGATAGCCCAGCTGATGATGGACGCCGGTGTTCCGGCAGGGGTGATCAACGTGATTACCACGACGAGGACCGATGGCGTCATAGCGCCGATGCTTGCAGATCCCCGGGTGCGTAAGCTTTCCTTCACCGGCTCAACCATTGTCGGTCGGCACCTGTTGCGACTTGCGGCGGACAACGTGCTCAAATGCTCCATGGAGTTGGGTGGCAACGCGCCATTCCTTGTGTTTGACGATGCAGACATGGATAAGGCCATCGACGGCATCATGATCGCCAAAATGCGAAACGGCGGTCAAGCCTGCACAGCGGCCAACAGAATCTACGTCCAACGCGGCGTCCAGGCCGAGTTGGCCGCTCGCCTCGCCCAAAGAATGGGTGCCCTCGTCGTGGGTTCCGGAACGGACCCGAGCACAGAGGTGGGCCCGCTGGTGGACGAAGCAAGTGTTAACAAGGTCCACGCACTCGTCCAGGATGCTGTGAATAAGGGGGCGTTCCTGTTGACCGGCGGCAAGCTGCCCACCGGCGCGGGATTTTATTACCCGCCCACGGTGCTGACTCACGTACCGTCTCATGCCCGCATGGTCAATGAAGAGATATTCGGTCCGGTGGCGTCCATCATCCTGTTCGATGAAGAGGATGAAGTCATTGCGGCCGCGAACGACAGCGAGTACGGGCTGGCAGCTTACGTTTTCACCGAGAATCTCCGCCGAGGTCTGCGCGTCGCGGAGCTTCTGGAAAGCGGCATGGTGGCCCTGAATCGGGGTCTGGTCTCTGATCCGGCGGCTCCATTCGGCGGCGTCAAGCACAGCGGCCTGGGTCGTGAAGGGTCCCATCAAGGACTGTTGGACTTCACCGAAACCAAGTACATTGCCGTCGATTGGTGAGGTACAGTTCCTGCGTCGGTGCAGGCCCTGAGACCGCAGGACGTCGTGAAAAAATGCCCGGCACCGCATTTCCCTAAGGCTCAGCCTTGTCGGGTGGCCTCGTCGCCGAAACGATCGTTGAGGTTTTGCTTTGCGGCGATGAAGGTGCCCTTCATCGGGGTCGCAGTCGCGGAAACGGCCGGTGTTTTTGTCGAAGATCACAGCCGCGTGATGGTCCCAGTGGTTGATCCACCAGGACGATACTGGACCGGCGTCGCAGTCTTGCACGCTGTCATCGGCTCCAGGCGGAACAGTTATCAGTGGAGTCCTATTCTGCAAATTCTGCAATAGGCACACTACTACTTGACATAATCGAACGTTATCGGCCACCGGCCGACCATAGGCGGGACATGGAGGGCAGCAATCCGCAGGAAGAAAGCGGCAGAGAATCCGGGACGGTTCGTGATGCACCTCCGCCTCGGCATCGAGGCCATCTCTGACCGTGTCCGCCACCACGAGGAACGCCTCCGCCACCTCGAACGAGAACGCAGGACCGGGACCAACTCCTAACCATCAAAAGATCGTTCGCCAGAGAATTGACCTCGATTAGCCGGTTAATGTGGCTACAACAGCATGGCCGAAAGTTTCTTCTCGATGCTCAAGAACGAGCGTGTTCATCGCACCGCATACGCTACAAAATCACAAGCTCGCAACGACGTCATCCGATATATCGAAGGGTTCTACAACAGCCGCCGCCGGCACTCCGCACTCGGATGTCGCCGGCCCAACGAAGTCCACTATGGTTATCAACAGCCAGCACTGGCAGCGTAGAAAAATCCACCAATTCCGCTGTCCAAAATACACGCAGCAGGTCAGTGTCGCCGGAACGGGCGAAGGCCAGTAGCTGTTGCATGCCTGACCGAATCCGAGCTTCTTTGCTACCCGAGACGACGTCTGGAAAGAGGTGTTCGGGGTGGACGCCGGCAGCCAGGAGGGCGTCAGTCTGAAGTTGCGCGTCCTGGTGGGCAGTGCTCATGCGCGTGTAGCCGAGGAGTGCCATGACCACAGTGCGCCGATGCATTTTGCACACCGAGATTCGGCCGTCCGAGAACGTCCGTGAGACCGCCTGTCTCATTTGGCCCACGGGGCGAATCCGAGACGTCTGAAGGATGGGATGACTTGTCGAGACATTCGAAGTTGCCGCTCTGATTGGCAATGATGCCAATGAAGGTCGGGCGCCCGTTTGTCTTGAAAATCAGTAGTTTTCTGAAGAATCCTAGTATCAGACACAAGGCCATGATCACGCCGTGCGGAACTCACCCGGGGGTCACAAGGTTTCAAGCTCTTCCCTAATGTCATCCAAGTGGACCACGATGATGACGGATTACCTCCTGACACCATGGAGCAGCATTTCCATGACCGAACCAATCAATTCCTGCGATGACTTGCCTCCCGCTGCCCAAACAAAGGTGTACACGTACACGCCGAGAAGTGACTCGACGAAAGCTAGGTCCATTTCACGAAACTCGCCATTGGCCTGACCATCACGAATGATTGCGTACCAAAGCTCCAGATACTCTCGCCGGCGCTCCAGCACGCGGAACTTTGATTCGTCGCTGAGTGCGCTGTACTCGCGCAGAAAGGCCATCCATGAGTCAAGGTCGTCGTCGACTGACGATCCTAGGTCGTTTCCCAGAGCTATGAGTCGATCGGCTGCAGGCCCGTCATGGGCCACAATCTTCTGCCCCGTATCGAGAACCCGCTCGATCGGGGCCAGCATCACTTCAAGGAGCAGCTGCTCTTTGCTGGCGAAATGATAGTAGAAACCTCCCTTTCCGATGCCGGTCATTCGAAGGAGTTCAGAAAGGCTAGTTCCGTGGTAGCTCTCCTTCGCAATCCACGATGCACTGAGCTTGAGTATCCCTGCTCGAGTGTCGTCGAACATTCGTTTCTTTTTCGCCAGCCGGATCCCCTCCAAATTATCTTAATTAAGTTCCGTCACAAAGCTAGCGCTCCCGGCAAACCCTGGGCTACAGTCTGAAGTATTCGAACGGACCGCATGGTCCGTTACCAGAACTGGGGGGCTGGCAAGGTGCAATCTTCTGTGGAAAAGCTGGCGCAGCGTCTGAGATGCGGGCCCAGGTGCACTGGTCTCGATACGCGCATCCTTGTGCACGAAGGGCAGAACCTTTTAACCTCAGATTCGCCAAATGCGAAACGACTGATTGACGCCGGCGCGTCTTGGGACTGGGTTGCGCTTTCTATTGACGCAATTGATTTCTGGGACTGCCACGTAGGAATGCTCGCCGATCTTGAAAAGGCTGATCATTTCCGAGTGGGACTTCATTGGAGCCGGAGCGCTGACAAGATCGTGCGGCCAATGGCCGCCGCGATCCTGGGTCCTGCTGTCCCTGACTTTTCCCCGGCCGCTGGCGAATTCCAACTTTGCGCCTTATCCGAGGGCAAGCCCGTTTCGGTCCCAACAGTGAATGCGGCGGATATCGCGCTCGACATTGCCGCTGCTTTCCTAGATCTATACCAAACCCAGCAATCACATCAGAAGGGCAAATAAATGGCACATTCACCTCTCTTCACGGGCGCACGCGCGCTTGCGGGTATTGCCGCAGTCGGGTTGTTGTTGACCGGATGCGCTGCAACCGCTTCCGGTTCTGGCTCGAATCTGGCCGTCAGTGGAGTTTGCGTACCTACGGAGGTCGGGCCTGGCGTGACTGACTCGGTGATCAAGGTCGGAACGACCATGCCGCTAAGTGGATCCGGTGCGGCGACAGGTATGGCCACTCGGGACGGCCAGCAGGCGTACTACGACATGGTTAACGCTGACGGTGGAGTGCAGGGACGACAGATCGAACTGACGGTTCTCGATGACGAATACGACCCCTCGACAGCACAGAGCCGCATGCGTCAACTGGTTGAACAGGAGGAGATCTTTGTTGTATCCGGGGGCGAAGGAACACCTAACTTCCTTGGGGCAGTCCCCTATCTCGAGCGCAACAAGGTTCCGGCGATCGCACCGTATGCCCCCAGTGACGAACTGGGAAATATGAAGAACCCTCATATCTTTATGGCTGCCGTCGACTACATCACCGAATTTGAATCGGTAACAAACTACATTTTGCAGAACGATTCCCCGAGTAGGGTCGCCCTTGTTGCAGTCGCTGGCAACGTCGGTGAGAACTCTGAGGCGGGTATCAAGAAGGCGATTGGCGACAAGGAAATCGACTTGCTCTACATCCCTGAGACACCCGGGACGACCGATTTCACGCCGATTGTGACGCAGCTGACCCAGGCCGGTGCGGAGTACGTCTATCTGGTCCTGACCAACGCCGACACAGGTGGCCTACTAAAGGCGATGGACAGAGTCGGATACACCCCAACGACGGTAGCGTGGGGCGGAATGAGCGACGAGTCATACATCGAAGAGTATGGCGATGTGTCGCAAGGGATGCTCGTTGCACTGGAGACCGCGAACTTGTCGACCGAAGACCCGACAGCGGCTGACTTCATTGCAACGTATACAGACCTGACGGGCAAGGCCCCGACCAAGTTCAACCAGCAGGGTTGGGTGCAAGCAATGATCACGACCGAGGCTTTGAAGAAGGCGAAGGGACTTTCCCGTCCCTGCGTCATCGAATCCTTGGAGAGCTTCAATGGTTTCGAGACTGGCATTTATCCCCCTATCACCTGGGGGGCTGACCGCCGCGACGGCGTCAAGTCTGTCGGCGTGGCCGTCATTGAAGGAACCACGCTCAGGGTTCTTCAGGACGTCAAGTAGTCGCCGGCACGGTGGCCCTCGGGGCTTCCTCTCGGCCAGCCGTCAACTTCAGCGCGACTCACCCTTGAATCGCTCGTGGCCGGGTAAGGATGGTTCCTGACCAATCCTGCTCGGCCGCGAATGAAGAGTACCAATCGAAAGGAACGGTGGATCACGGTGGAATCAAGCAATCCGTTCGGGCAGCTCATATTGGGAGGTCTAACCTCGGGCTTGCTGTACGCCCTCCTGCTTCTTGGCTTTATGGTCGTATTTCAGGTCAGTAAGACCGTGAACTTCGCCTTTGGCCAAGTGGGAATGGTTGCCGCATTCTCAGCGTGGTTCTTCTGGTCATCACTCGGACTGCCGCTTCCTGTCGCGATTGGGATAGGGGCAATTCTGGCCGTGGTTGTCAACAGTGCGATCGGAATAATCGTTATCACCAAGATTCCTGCTGGACGACCAGGTCTTGACCTAGTGGTCACCCTGGGTATCTTTCTCTTTCTCACGGCCGTAATGCAGCTACTCATTGACGCAAATGCTCACGCCTTCCCTTCTTTAGGGGGAGATAAACGGACGGTACTCGGCGGCGTTGTTGTCAATGCCAACGACGTGGCGATCATGGTTTTGGGGGTTTTTGTCATAGGGGGCGTCTACGTACTTTTCAGCCGCACAACCCTTGGTATGGAACTACGTGCGAGCGCGGAGAACGCGGACATCGCCGCCTCAGCAGGGGTAAACGTACGTCTCCTGCGGCTCGGTACTTGGACGTTTGCTGGTTTGCTCGCGGCGTTGGTAGCCGTCCTTGTTGCCAGCCGGCTTTCCGTCGATGCGTTCTACATGACTCCGGTACTCATCAAGGCATTTGTTGCCGGGATGATCGGCGGGATGGATCGGTTCTTTGCCCCACTCGTGATCGCCATCGGGATCGGGGTCTACGAGGCGCTCGCGATCTTCATCTGGGGATCGAGCGCCGGAACGCCGGCGGTCTTCCTTCTCATCATTATTGCGTTGGCAGTAATGCCCAAGCGATTCACTGCGGCCCGCCACGAGGTTCGAGCATGACCACTCAAATTCGACAACTGCCCGCGACCCCATCCATGATGAGCCCGCCACCTGCCCGGTGGCCTCACCTGTCGACAGTAGTAATTGTCGGTCTCATTGCGGCTGTTCCTCTCGTTTTTTTCGGGGACTACTGGATGTTCGTCGCCGCTAAAATCCTCGCCTTTGGTATTGCGGCTATGGGGCTCCAGATTCTCTACGGGCGGGCCGGACTGATGTCTTTGGCACAAGGCGCGTTCATGGGTGTAGGCGCCTACGCCGGCTATCTAGTAGCCCAAAGCGGCCTAGGACCGGGAATACAATTGCTGGCGGTGATCGCGGCTGCTTCTCTTGTGGCTCTCATTGTCGGTCTGCCGACGCTTAGATTGTCCCCGCTTCGGCTCGCGATTGTCACTCTTGCATTTGGCGAGCTCTTCAACTGGCTGCTCATAAATTCCACGGAATGGACTGGCGGCAGTCAAGGGGCGCCTGTAGAGCCCTTGATCATCTTTGGTTTCGACACGAGCTATCCCCTGGATGCTTACTTGGTGGCACTCGCCTTTGCGGTGCCACTGACGCTTTTTGCACTCAACCTTGGGCAAACCCACCTTGGACGACGGATGATGGCAATTCGCGACAGCGAGATGGCAGCCGTTTCTGTCGGGGTGTTCATACCTAAGACAAAAATCATCGCCTTCGTGCTGAGCGCCGTGTTCGGCGGCATCGGCGGCTGGCTCTACTCCGCCACGACGGGCTTTATCGCCCCGCCAGATTTCGATCTCTTCGCTTCCGTATTCCTTCTTGCGGCAGTGGTCATCGGTGGATCACGGAGCGTGGCGGGTGCCTGGATGGGCACTGCCTTCATCGTGCTGCTGCCAGAAGGCTTCAATCTGATCGGACAGCCGAACTTGTATGCCCTTGCGGGCGGATTGCTGTTGGCCACAACGGCATTGCTGCTTCCCGATGGTTTTTCTGGAGTCTTCGCCCATATCAAGTCCCTGATTACCCGCATGCGAGCACAGGAGGACCGAGCATGAACGCGACTGGTTATGCGATGCGGACGGATCAGCTCACTGTGCGTTACGGCTCCTTCACGGCACTTAGTGAGGTGAGTGTTGGGCTTCGGGCCGGCGCCATTACTGGATTGATTGGTCCAAATGGGGCTGGGAAGACTACTCTGCTCAACGCGCTCAGCGGCTTTACGGACGTGCACAGCGGCGTTGTGTACCTCGAGGAGAAGGACGTGACTACACTCGCTGCGCACCGACGAGCGCGGGCGGGGGTAATCCGGGGCTTCCAGACAGTGCGTCTACTGGAGCGGGAAAGCGTTCTAGATAACGTCCTCCTCGGCGCTGAACGGTTGCATCAACCGTCAGATTGCTCGCAGATACTTGGCCTCCCTGCACATTGGAAATGGCGAACGGTAGCTCGAAGTAAGGCCGCCGACGTGCTTGAGCTCCTCGGGCTGAGCTCGGACTCTCACCGGTCCGTGGACTCTCTTCCGTTCGCTAGCAGACGGCTGGTTGAAGTTGCGCGAGTGCTTATCAGTGCACCACCAGTTGTGCTCTTGGACGAACCGGCTGCCGGTCTCGACCAACGTGGGCGGATTGAGCTGGCGGGAGCATTGGTCCGAGTGCACGAACAAACCGGGCTGACAATGGCGGTAGTTGAGCACGATATTGATTTTGTCACGCGACTTTGCGGGAGCGTGATCGCCATGGATTCGGGTAGTCACGTCATGACCGGGACGCCGCAAGAGGTCTTTTCGGACGCGCGGGTTCAGATCGCCTATTTCGGAAGGGCAGCTAATGCTCACGCTTGAATCTGTAAAGGCGTGGTACGGCACAACTCAGGTTCTCTTTGGCGTAAACCTCAGCGTTGCGCGCGGGGAAACACTCGCATTACTCGGGACCAATGGGGCAGGTAAGACAACGACGCTCCGCGCCATTGCTGGCCTGGTGACCACTACGGGGTTGATCAGCATCGATGGGCGTGATATTAGTAGGCTGCCCACTCATCGACGCGTGCGTGCAAACGGAATCGCTGTCGTTCACGAGGGACGAGGATTGCTCGCGGATCTGACGGTAAAAGAAAATATCGTTCTGGGGACAACGCGGGCCCAACGCAAGCAGCTCGACGACATTCTGGATTTGTTTCCGGCGCTGAAGGGCCGCACGGGTGAAGCGGCATCACTTCTGAGTGGTGGCCAGCAACAGATGGTTGCCCTTGCTAGGGCGCTGTTGCGTCAACCGGATTACCTGTTACTCGATGAGCCTGCGCTTGGCTTGGCCCCATCGGTAATCGATGAGATCTACGGCCACGTCTCGCGCCTGTGCACGCAAGGAATGGGTGTTGTGCTGGTGGAGCAGAGCGTTACCCGCGCCGCCCAAGTGGCCGACCGGATGGCACTGCTGCGAGTTGGTGAAATCGCCCGAGTTATAGACCCGTCGAACTCGACGGACATTGATTTCTTCATGGAAGAAACTTTTGGCCTTCACAAGAAGCAGGTCTAATGCAGTTGTTCTGCGCAGCCAATAACGCACAAAAAGGAGTGAAATGCCTACTACTACTCTCGCGACCGCAAACGTCCGCATAGAGCAAGACAAAGGTCGCAACCTGGGGAAGTTTGTTGAAATGATCGATGAGGCTGCGGCCAAGGGGGCGGACATTCTCGTGTTGCCTGAGGTGGGGCTCCAAGGCTACGCCGACTTGGCATTTGCTTTAGGGAGCACCAGCAGCGTAGCCCAAAAGCAGTACTACTACCGAAACGCCGAAACCGTTCCAGGACCAGCGACGGATGTCATCGCTGCTAAGGCGGCAGAGCATGGCATGTACATCCAGCTCGGCTTGGCTGAGAGGGCTGTTCGGGGTGACGTGATTCTAAATGCGGCAGCCGTCATCGGACCTGAAGGTGTCGTGAATGTGTACCGCAAAACCCACAACCAGTTCGAGTTCCCGTACTTCAATCCTGGACAGGAGCTACCGGTCTTTGATCTTCCGTTCGCCCGGACCGGAAGCTTGATTTGCTATGACCTAGCGTTCCCGGAGGTGATGCGAACTTTTGCCCTGAAGGGTGCCAATCTCGCACTGAAGTCCACGGCATGGCCGATGAAAGGACACGACCGAGAAACGGACTATCACGGGTATTCCCATGACCTTGCTGCCCGAGCGAATGCATTTTTCAACCAGATGTGGTTGGTTACGTCCAACCACTGCGAGAAGGGGGCTTACAGTACGGGACTGGACTACTGGGGTCGTTCGCAGATCGTGGACCCGTTCGGCAACGTTGTTGCTGCGCTCGACGATGAGGAGGGGGTTGTTGTTCACACGGCAGACCTTGAGGCCGAGGTCGTTCGGAGCAGGACGAACGGCTTCTTCGGGCTCAACTTGGTGCAGGACCGTCGGCCGGATCTCTATGAAGAATTGGTGCGAACGGACCTCTACGGACAGTCGGACTCGATGCGGATCAACGGTCCTCATCCCGCTTAGCCCGTTGTTTTCGAGCCCCACCATCCAGCCCACCGCGACATCCAAAGAGGGAATCTTCCGCTGTGAACGCGTTTCTTGATGAAATCCAGCTGGCCTATGTAGCCACCGGAAAACCGCACAAAAGACTAATCCTCCGTGGAGTGATAGTCATCGACGGCACTGGAGGACCACCCTTTGGGCCGGCCGACATTGTCATAGAGATGGACACGATCACACGGATCGTGCAATATGGCACGTCACCCTGGCAGAACCAGTCACCCGTCAGACTGGTGCCCGGTCCGGAAGATGCCGTCTTGGATCTTGACGGCTGCTATATCCTGCCTGGCCTCGTAGATGCGCACGCGCATATTGGCGGCCCCGCGCAGGTGCCAAGTGCCGAATATGTGCTCAAGCTATGGCTGGGTCATGGGGTCACCACAGTGCGGGAACTTGGCTCGATCTACAACGGCCTTGACTTCACACTGGAACAGGCCCGGCTCAGCAACCGATACGAGATTGCTGCGCCAGACATCGTTCCATATGTGTATTTTGGGTGGGGCGCAGATCATTGGATCTCTGATCCAGACGAAGCGCGCGCCTGGGTCAGAACCGTTGCTGCTCATGGCGCGAAAGGTATCAAGCTCTTCGGCCTGGCCCCCAACGTAATGAAAGCAACGCTTGAGGAAGCCCAGGCCCATAACCTTCAGACAGCATGCCACCACGCCCAGCAGTATGTGTCCGGCGCGAATGCACTCGATACCGCGCGATGGGGACTCAAGAGTGTAGAACATTGGTACGGAATTCCCGAGGCTATGTTTACCGATCGACGAGTGCAGGACTACCCGAGCGATTACAACTACGTGAACGAGGCCGACCGGTTCGCCGCAGCTGGGCGTTTGTGGGAGGCGGCGGCGCCGCCCGGTAGTGCACGGTGGAACGATACGATCGACGAATTCGTTTCCCTCGGTACCGCATTGGTCCCTACATTCAATGTCTACATTGGTGCCAGAGACGCCGCCCGAGTTAGGACCTCGGAGTGGCACCCGCGTTATACGGCCCGTGAGCTGAAAGCATTCTTCTCCCCTAACTCAGGAGAGCATGGTTCATTCTTTGAGAATTGGGGAACCGAGGAGGAAGTCTCATGGCGTCGCTCCTACTCATTGTGGATGAGTTTCATTCGAGACTTCTATGACAGGGGCGGACTCCTTGGCGCAGGCAGTGACTCTGGCTTCATCTACAAGGTGTATGGATTTGGCCTCATCGAAGAGTTGGAGCTTCTACGTGAAGCAGGTGTCTCCGCACTTGAGGTCATCGGGATTGCAACGCTTGGTGGTGCCAAAATTGCAGGCATCGACACCGTCACGGGAAGTATAGAAGTGGGTAAGCGAGCGGACCTCCTCATCGTCCAAGAAAACCCTCTGAAGAACTTGAAGGTGCTGTACGGGCACGGTCACAGCGCAGAAGAAGCCGATGGCGGTAGGAGTGCCGTCGGCGGTGTCACTTTGACGATCAAGGCGGGTGCTGTCTTCAATGCTCGGGACATGCTTTCCGATGTGCGTGACATCGTCGCCGAGCAGAGCGCCAATGGTGCGATATTCGAAACCGTTCACGACCACTGAACATCGGTGGCGGCGCGCTGTACTCCGGACTCATGGCGAAGCCTGGTGGCAGGGAACCTTCTGATCGCCCACATGTCTCGACAATCAGGAGCTTTCAGGGACATGAATCCCTTCGGCGGGTTAGTGATGGCGTCGGCCTCGCGTCGTCATTTAGCTCGCTGGCCACGCTTCCCTCCAGGTTCTGGTGTGATCTCAAATGACTGAGGTGATGCGGTCCAAGCCAGCCTTCGATTCCACGCGCGTATCCCGCCCGCTCTGTGATCGTTGGTGGGCATAGGTGAACCGTCCCGGGGTTTCATGCCGCCGTTTTATTGGCGGCTTCGATTTTTATCGGACCGTTTGTTCCAGCGTAATAGTTGAGCTCATATTCAGCCGGCGGCATGTTCCCCAAGGCGCTGTGTAGCCGCCGTTGTTGTACCAGTCGAGCCAGTCGAAGGTCAGCTTCTCGACGTCGGCGAGGGTCTTCAGCGGACCGGTGATGAAAGGTGAGTTCTTCGCGACGGCCTCGTTCTTGTAGAGGCCCATTACGGTCTCGGCGGCCGCATTGTCATACGCGTCACCAACCGTGCCGATCGATGCGACCAGTCCCTCGAGCGCTACGGTCTCGGTGAACTTGATGGACGTGTACTGGGCGGATTCAACTGGTCGAAGCAACACCGGCCTGTTCGGTCAATAGTAGGTGCTCTGCCCACATCTCGGTGGGGGTACTCCAGCCAAGGATTTTGCGTGGTCGGTTGTTGAGCGTTAGAGCAACTGTCGGCGGACATGAGAAGCTGCCCATAGGCGGCCACGGAACTGCCCACTGATGGCCAGGAAAACTGCTTGGGTTCTATCGGTCGTTGCAACACTCAGCACTATTCAGGAGTTGCAACCATGGTTTCCGAACAGACAACACGAGCACCAGCCCGAACGTTCACCGACGGCGAGAAAGCATCCTTCTTCGCCGCGTTCGAACGGCTCGGAAGCATCCGCCTCGCCGCCGAGGAACTCGGCTTCAAGCCCATGACGTGTCGGCATTGGGTAACCCTCGCGGGCATCGACGTGAAGGTCGCCCAACGTGCACGACGGACCGAGTACTTCCGTCTGCGCGCCGACGCCGTCCCACGAAAAGAGGCAGCCCGGCAGGTCCGGTTGAACATTCGCACAGCGGTCGACTGGGACCAGGGCATCCGGCACGCCGACAACCGCCGGGTCCTGCCCGATGGGCGCATCATCGACTACAACAAGACCGTGACCGTACTGAGTGATTCCCATATCAGGCTGACTCCCGCGCAGCTGAAACCCATCAACTCGAGATACCTGTCGTTGGTTGATCGGGAAGCGATCCGTGACCTGTCCGCGACGGGCATGTCGATCCGGTCGATCGCAGCGACACTCCGCCGGGCGCCGTCGACGATCAGCCGAGAAATCATCCGCAACAGGCAGAACAATCTCACCTACCTTCCGTATGCGGCCCAGCGTGCTGCCGCCGCACGCCGACCACGGCCTCGGGAAGCGAAGCTCGTGACAGAGGAGGGCCTGCGGCAGTTCGTCCAGGAGAAGCTGCAGATCCGCTGGTCTCCGGAACAAATCTGTCAGGCTCTGGTCAAGCACTACCCGACCGACAAGGACATGCGCGTGGTACCAGAGACGATCTATCAGGCGCTCTACATGCAAGCCAGGGGCGGCCTGCGCCGTGCAGTGCAGGAGGCGCTGCGGTCCGGACGAACACGCCGCAAACCGCAGAAGACCGAATCTGCACGGCGGCCTCGATTCCGCGACCCGATGGTAATGATCGCCGACCGGCCACCCGAAATCGAGGACCGTGCCGTCCCCGGGCATTGGGAATCTCAATGTCTTTGTCAAGCGGTTTTGAGCATCGGGATCTCTGCTGGTTCCTGGTAGAGGGTGTGGTCGCGGAGCATTGCCCAGAGGACGTTGATGCGTCGCCGGGCGAGAGCGAGCAGCGCCTGTTTGTGGTTTTTCCCTTCACGGCGCTTTCGGTCGTAGTAAGCCCTGGAGGCGGGGCTGTTCTTCAAGCTTGATAGTGCTGCGAGATAGCAAGTTCGTAACAGCCGCCGGTTGAATCGGCGGGGCCGGTGGTGGTTGCCGCTGATGCGACCAGAGTCTCTGGGGGCTGGTGCGACGCCTGCGACGCTGGCAAGTCGATCGGCGTTCTCAAAATTACGGAGGTCTCCACCGATGTTTGCGAGGAAGGTTGCGGCGAGTATGGGGCCGAAGCCGGGCATGCTCTGCAGGATCTCGGCGTTCTCGTGCTCGTTGAATCGGGCGGTGATGGTTTTGTCGAGTTCCACCAGCTCCGCGTCGATTGCGGTGATTACGGCGGCCANCATCGAGCCCAGTACGGCCAGCTTCGACGCCCCGGAGTGCCGACCCGACACGGTGGTAAGTAGGCCGACAGCGATGATGATACGACGAACAGGCTCGTGGCGTGGGTCACGCCGTCCAACCAAACAGAAACGACCCGCATGCGTGCTCCGACGGGGCAGCAAACGCGATACACGAATACCGCGACGACATACTCACCCCGCTGCGGGCCGACCTGGACCAGTCACGCACAAGTGAACGCGAGCAGCGCACCCGTTCCGACCGCGCCGAAGCACCCTTGTGAACGTCATGGGAGCTTTCGCTGAGTTCGAGCGGTCGCTGATTCGTGAGCGTCAGCGCGAGGGTATTGCTTTGGCTAAGAAGCGTGGCCTATACCGCGGTCGCACCCCGTCACTGGACACGGCCCGTGCGGCCGAGCTGCGCGAGAAGGCTGCCGCTGGCGTGCCGAAATCTGTTCTTGCTCGACAGTTTGGGATCAGCCGCGAAACCGTCTATGTCTACCTCGGCGCCGGGGACTGAGCTGGCTACAGACGATTCGGTGTGGTTAGAGGTGGATTCCTGCGGTGTCGACCAGTTCGACCCAGCGCGTTCGACGGTCGATGTCTTCTCGGATAGCTGGGGCCGGGGCGTAGACGTCTGCGTCAGATAGGGCGGCCAGGTTGAGGCCGGTGAGGTCGGTGATGTCCACGATGGGTACTTGGTAGGTGCGGTACGGTCCCAGCGGCGGGGGATTACCGTACATGAGGGCTGGAGCGCGGTCCGTGTCGAGGTCGATGTCTTCTAACTGTGGACTTTGGTCGAGGACGAATCCGGCAGCGTGAAGAGCGGTGGAGCCTCTTGTGGTCGTGGTCCATGCCGCGATCTTCCAGAACGCTTGTGGAATCTTCACGCCGCGGTATATCGGGTCCTGGGTTGAGAGCACGGGGGCGGTGAAGACGCTGATGCGATTACCGTTTGTGCGTGCGTAGGTGAGGACGTGGTCCTCGAGGCCAAGCCGGAGTTCTTTCGATTGGTTAAAGGCTCCGGCTTGCGGAGCGGCGTTGGTGTAGGCGAAGGTATCGTAATTCGCACGCCTGGCTGTCGTTGTGTCGCCCCAGACCGGGTCCTGTCGCCGGACGAGGTGTCCGCGGTCGAGATCGTTTCTGGCGTAGACGCCCTCCCCGGCCTGTTCGTAGACCGGGACACGCGAGTCGAGGTGCCAGTCGTCGCCCCGGTCAACAGTAATGAGCTGATCCCCGTCGATGTTGACGCCGATCGCGATCGCGAGGCGCCGCGCGGGGTCGAGGAGCACGGTGAAATGTGTGTAAAGCAGTTCACGAATCAGGGTGCCCGCAGGAGGGACGGGGAGCGGCAGAGGAATTTCAAGGAAATCGGCGTTGTATCCAGCAGGATAAAGTAAGGGGGCGTTCATGGTGATAGTCAAGCAGCCAGAGCCGACAGCTGGGGCCTTCGGATCTATCTGGCGGCGTTGAGGGGAAGATCCCGTTCGCTGGTGTCTTTTGTTGGCCACAGATTCGAGTGGCCGAACTGGGGATATTACTGTTCCTTGGGGGCTGCATAGCCTTGATAGAGGGCCGGGGCGGCTCAAGGCGCTGTATGAATAAAGTGATCGTGACACTACGACGCCAATTTGCGCGAGTGCCGGGTTTCGTTCTCGTCGGCGTGAATCAGCGCGGTCAGCTACACGCCGTCTTCGTGGATCCAGTGGATTGCGCAGGGCGGATCATTCACGGTGTGTGGCTGGGCGACAGCGTCGACGACGGGTGTGATGGAACAACGCAGCAGAGTGAAATGGGTGAGGTGGAGGCGCTGACGAGGAGCGGATCGGCGGTAAGACTCGCAGCCGCGGGCGCCAACGTCAGCTCTACGACGTGCGAAGCTGGTGTACTTGAAGCTGTTGAGTTCAAAGATGAATTTTACGGGCGCATAGTCTGGGCCGCCGCCTGTCTGATGCTGAAGGAACAGTGGAGCCCGCGACAGATCAGCTACCAATTGAGCGTCGACTTCCCCGGCCAACCAGCCATGAACGTCGTCCACGAGAGCATCTACCAAGCCCTGTATTCGCCGCAGAATCACGGTCTCACGCGGGAGATGACCCGTCACCTGCCTACGGGCCGACGCGGACGGTTACCCCGGCGCAGCACCGCCGCGAGGCGTTCACGCTTCTCGGGTCCGCTCCTGAGCGAACGCCCCACCGAGGTCGACGACCGCATCATCCCTGGTCATTGGGAATCTCAATGTCTTTGTCAAGCGGCGAGGGGCCGGTGAATGGCAGGTTCTTGGTAGGGGGTGTGGTCGCGCAGCATGGCCCAGATGACGTTGATGCGGCGTCGGGACAGAGCGAGGAGGGCTTGTTTGTGTGACTTTCCTTCCGCCCGTTTCCGGTCGTAATAGATTCTCGAGGCGGGGCTGTTTTTCAGGCTCGACAAGGCGGCGAGGTAGCAGGTGCGCAGGAGTCGCCGGTTGAATCGGCGGGGCCGGTGATGGTTGCCGCTGATGCGACCGGAGTCTCTGGGGGCTGGTGCGACGCTGGCAAGTCGATCGGCGTTCTCAAAATTACGGAGGTCTCCACCCATGTTTGCGAGGAAGGTTGCGGCGAGTGTGGGGCCGAAGCCGGGCATGCTCTGCAGGATCTCGGCGTTCTCGTGCTCGTTGAATCGGGCGGTGATGGTTTTGTCGAGTTCCACCAGCTCCGCGTCGATTGCGGTGATTACGGCGGCCAGGCGCGACCCGAGGGTGGCGGCGACAATCTCGGTGCGCAACGTCGTTTCTTGCTCACGCGCGGCGTCGATTGCTTTCTGNAGGCGCGACCCGAGGGTGGCGGCGACAATCTCGGTGCGCAACGTCGTTTCTTGCTCACGCGCGGCGTCGATTGCTTTCTGGGCGACGGTGGCGCTGTTGCGGCAGCCGCGGGCTTTCAACCATGCCGCCAGACGCGT